>NZ_JBJQIJ010000004.1:0-524644 GCF_045984385.1 Methylobacillus draconifructus | reverse complement strand
ATTACATCGAGATGTTTTACAACCCTAGGCGTCGACACAGTTTCAATAATGGCCTATCGCCAGTAGAGTATGAAAAGCGTTATTTCGAGGGGCTGGCGACTGTCTAGGATAGTAGGGGCGATTCAAATGCAATTTTCAGCTTTGACAGAACACGATGTAATACCCAATGTCCGCCAGAAAGGTGTAGACATGAGGATAGGTATTGATATTTCCTCATTGGCATTCAAGAAACAAGTCAATCAAATTGTTCTTATAGCTGGTGATGCTGACTTTGTACCTGCAGCTAAGCTGGCTAGAAGAGAAGGAGTTGATTTTATTCTTGACCCTATGTGGCAAAGTATTCCTTCCAACCTAAATGAGCATATTGATGGGCTTAGAAGTACATGTCCCAAAAAACTCATCATTCAACATCCAGTAGCAGCCCCTGCAAATGCTCCACAGCGAGTATCCACCACTACTACCGGAACCAATTAAAGATAAAACACTACATCATCTCCGAGGCCCTCACCTGAGGGCTTTTTTATTTTTTCCCCTTTCTCCCCATAGAAACCAATATATCACCAATCCACCACAAATAATAACCTATAGTTATTGACAAGATAATAACCGATAGTAATAATTGCCATATCAATTACTTTTGGTTATTGAAATGAACAAACTCATCATCCTCGAAAAACCGCCAAGCGAAGCCACCATGCTGGAAATACGCCAGCAGGCCATCGCCCGGCACCTACATATGATCACTAACAGCCGCGGCGATATCCGCCTCTGCTCCATCCTCCTTCCCGGCTGGAAGCAACACCGCGTGAATATCAAACAAGGAGAGGCGCTTTGAATGCATTAGTCCAGATAGAAAACAACATCGCCACTCCTCCCGCTCTTGAAAGAGGTGAAATCTGGGTTGGAACCATTGTCAGTGCAAATAAGCGCTATCAAATAGTACGGCTACCAGGAGATAGCGCACCTGCAAACTATAAAAAGCAGCTTGATTGGGCTTCAAAATGTGGTGGGGTTATTCCTAATCTTATTGAGTTTTTGCTCATTAGACAGGAAATAGGAAACCAATCCCTCAACCAATCTTATTGGACTAGTGATGCTCGCCCGCTCAGAAAGGGGTATGCCTTTTGCTGTTGTGTGCGAAACGGGCTTCAAGAGTTTTGCACACTTAACAGCAAGCTGCGTGCAATAGCCATCCGCAGAGTCTATTTCTAACCACAAGGGCAATCATGAGCACCGATGATCAGCAAAAGAAAACAACCGACGCAGCCGTCGACTTTGAACGGACTGTTTACACCGCAATGATTCAGGCCCTGCGCCATGGAGTCAGACCCTGCATCGTGATCGATAACCTGAATCACCACGCCAAGGTGGTACATGACACCTGCAAGATTTACAAGGATGTCACCGGGCATGAGGCGATGTGGCCATGAAAACCAACCTCAAGATTGCCGCGGTGTTTCTGCTGGCCTTCGTCGCCCTCGCCTATGCCAATGGCATCATCCAAACCCTTGCAAGGAGCACGTCATGATCCTGCGTTTGCTGACCTTTCTAGGCCTGAAAACAGGCCAGAAAATGACATGCGGTGACGCCTGGAAAGGATCAGGTGAAACGGTGAACAAAGTCTTTGACATCTTCTACACCTGCATCCTGATCGCCATTGTGGTGACGTCGATTGCACTGATGTCTTGTGCTCAACAAGTGTGAATGATTGAGGAGAATAATGATGAAAGAACGCCCAATCATTTTCAGCGCACCGATGGTGCAGGCAATCCTGGCGGGGAATAAGACGCAGACTAGAAGGATTATGAAGCCGCAGCCTGTGCTGACCTCGCTTATCTCCAGAGCAGACTCTGATAGCAAAGTATTAGCTCTACATCACCACTACAGCAATGCACCAGGTGATCAGCTATGGGTACGTGAAAACTTTATGGTTGAGCCGAATCCTGTAGACCTGGGTTTAACTCGGGAAATGATTCCTCATACTTGGGACGCAGTTGTAGCTGCCGCCGGCACTATTCACTATGCCGCTGATCCAGGTGCTCTAATTCTTGCGGATGGCCGTCCCTGGAAACCTAGCATCCACATGCCCCGCTGGGCTAGCCGCATTCAGCTTGAGATAACAAGCATTCGCGTAGAGCGTTTGCAGGATATTAGCGAAGCCGACGCCAAAGCTGAAGGCGCTGATTGTCTGATTTCAGACAATGCCACACCAGAAACCCGCTCCCTGCTCAACTTCCCTCTGATGGAAAACGGATCACCATATCGCAATGGCTTCGCCCATCTGTGGGAACTCATCAACGGTGATGGCGCATGGGCAAAAAATCCATGGGTATGGGTGATTGAATTCCGCAGGATAAAGCCATGATGGATAAGCTACTGAGAGCAAAAGACGTGGCTGATTTCCTCGGCTACTCACCTGCTTACTTCCGAAAGGTGATCCGGTATTCATCCGGCTTCCCCAAACCCATCCACGCCAAAACTGGAAAAGGCGGCCATGGCCAGCCGAGGTGGAAAATCGCCGACCTGCGAAGGTGGGCGGAGCAACAGTAGCAAACAGTAAAAAGCCCATCACCATGATGGGCTTTTTGTTAGGGAAACTTAGCCAAGATACGTTAAAATCCCTATTCCTCATTAGGCTAGATGATTCGAAAAACCAAGCTGATCACGTAAGAATAAAAATAAAAAATTAATTTTATTACACGCTTTTTACGCTGAAAACCATCTGAATTCCAGCCAAATCAAGGTTTTCGAGTCTCTCCTTTCGCACCAATGACTTACAGGAATGTAGTTTGAATTCAAACTAAAATGTGTAGTCATTTGTGTATTAACATATTCCCGCTCTAATTGTCCTCTTTGGAGGAGCAGCAATAATTAGATCTTAGGAATATCCATCAAGGTGCGTTCGTTGTAAGGCTGATGCATTTCAATGGTTTCGTGACCATCTGGAAGCATTTTAACCAGTAGCGGTTCGCCAATCATCAATAATCCATTGATCTCAAACAATGGACGAACGGTTTGGCCATTCTTGATGGCTTTCACCACGTCAATAGCCTTTGCCAATTGCGGTTGCTCAATCCACTCTCGTGGATCATGCTCATCAATCACGCCCCACTCCACATGAGTGACATCTTGACCGCCATTTCCGAACCTAACTGCTTTCACGATGGAAATCATGACTGCATTCCTTTTTACTAAACCGCTTTTTCAAGACCATTGATGTAGGAAGCTGCATATTGCCAACCTGCATCTTTCGCTTCTTCCGGCGTCTCGTAAATAAACTTTTGTTGATCTGGAGGGCCAACAAATCTGCCATCAACCAAGGCCAGCCACATGAATCCAATATCATCCACCGCTTTAAAGACGACTTGCACGCTGTGGTCTTTGTAGTATTGAGTATCTATCTTTTCCTTCTTCAGGATTTACTGTTGAGAAGGAGAATGTGCCTGCTCTAGCTAGCATTTTCAATGCATTACAGCTTATTTGGATGTAAGAATGACTTAACCTCAATAGTTTATCAATCAGCTACTCCCCACAAAATATGGCGTCGGGATTCTTCGATACTCGGAAGGGACGCTCTGAAAAGTGATAAAATGCTTATCGGCCTATGTATGCCGAAGCTGACATGAAAGGCCGAAGCCAGCCGTACAAAAAGGCCGGTATAAATTAATACCGGCCCGTCTGTTTGACACATCATCCAAACCTAGCCAATATCGACACGTTCACGCACCAAGAAAGTCAATTATGCAAAGCACTATCAATCAAGATGAAATCAATATGTTACGTGCCGAGCTCGAAATCCTCATGCGGGAGCGCCAAGCATTGTTGAAAGTTGCCGGTGCAGCGGCAGGCTTGATTGCCGAGTTGGACAGCCATGACCTGCCATCAGGCACTGAAGAGGCTGCCGAGCTACTGGCAAGCAGCATCAACACCCTCTCCGAAGAAACACTGCAGGATGCCTTGAACTCAGTCCAGGCCATTATTGCAGGCTAGCGTTATTACTCTTTGGGAGATTCATAGATTCCCACCAGCTTGCCTTTTGCCAGCACCTTTCCTTGCAAACTATTCTCTCAATGTTTACCTAACATCAATACTAAGTTGAATTACGACAAACTATAGATAGTTCATCCCTACAATTGCAGCGGCAGCGAAATGTTCTGATGCGTTTCCAACAAGCTGCATCTTTATCAGCAGCAATAGGTACGCTTTGCATTGACAACATTGCCGTCAAGCACTGCAGGTTGTACCATCGCACGTGGAGTGAACAATGGCGGCGCAATGAAAACAATAAAACGACCGCCCGGACTATGGACTACGATGACCCTGTGCAGCTTACTGGCGACGGGATGCGGCTATCAGCAATACCAGACGCACCCGCTCGCGGCAGCCCATGGGCATGTCTCGTTACGGGCGCACGATACGGGAGATAGCGGCTTTCTGGCCTATTTGCATGAGGAGGGCTATGCCAGCCGGCCTGAGCAATGGGGGTGGCAGGAGCTGATATTCTGCACGCTGTATTTCCACCCCGACCTCGATGTTGCCCGCGCCCAGCTGAGCCGCGCCATGGCCGCCATCACCACTGCGGCGCAACGTCCCAATCCCAGCGTTTCAATCGGCGCCGGTCGCCGCAACGAGCCCGAGGTTCCCGAGGTCTACAGCCTGAGTTTCAGCATCCCGGTGGAAACGGCCGGCAAGCGCCAGGCCAGGATCGACATGGCCTCCAACCTTTCCGAAAGCGCGCGCCTCAATATCGCCCAGACCACCTGGAACCTGCGCTACCGCCTGCTTTCAAGCTGGATAGAATTCAATGCCGCGCACCAGAACCTGTCCATGCTCAAGCAAGAGGCGCAGCTGCGCGACGAGATCGTTTCCATGCTCACGCTACGCTTGCAGGCCGGTATGATTTCAAGCGTGGAGCTGAGCAATGCCAGACTGCAATGGCAGAAGGCGCAACAAACCTTGGTCGAAGAGCAGGGACGCATCGATGAGCTCAAGACCCAGCTTGCCAGCAATGCCGGCCTTCCGCTGGATAAGTTCGACCAGCTCCAGTTGAAGCTGCATGCCACCGACCAATTGCTCGGGATGCGGCGCGATATCGACATCACCAATGCCCTTAACCCCGCCGCGCAAGACGCCGCCCTGCTCAATCGCGTGGATATCCGGGCAGGCCTTGCAAACTACGCGGCAAGCGAGGCGCGCCTGCGCCTGGAAATCGCCCGGCAATATCCCGATATCAGCCTGGCGCCCGCTTACAACTATGAAGAGGGATTCCACATCTGGTCGCTGGGCATCAGCAGCCTTCTGAACGTGCTGCACCGCAACCAGGGGCAGATCGCTGAAGCCAAGGCGCTGCGCGAAACGGAAGCAGCGCAGTTCGAGGCGCTGCAAGCGCGCGTCATCGCCTCCATGGACAGCGCCAGGAGCCGGTACCGCTCCGCGCTGCTGGCGCTTGAGCAAGCCCGCGACTTGTACGCAACCCAGCAAACCCAGGCCCAACAAGCCAGCCTGCGATTCGAGCACGGCTTTGCCGACCGCCTCGAGCTGTTCACTTACCAGCTGGAGAATGTGTTGGCCAAGCAGCGGCTCCTTGCTGCCGAATACCAGGTGCAACGTGCCGCGGCAGCGCTTGAGGACAGTATGCAACTGCCGCTGGAAAACCTTGACCAGGTTACAGCGCCTTCCCGCCATTCCACTATCCAGCGCCAATCGTTTCAGAAAGCCAAGTCATGAATAAAAAAGCTGTCGCCGTCATCATCGTCCAGGCTTGCATGATCGTGGTGCTGCTCTGGTTGCTGGTGCTGTTCAGTAAGGACGAGTTCGAGGCGTTCAATGAAGAGGAAGAAATCGAAAGCCCGCAACGCGTCCAGACCGAGGCAGGCATCAGCACTATCGTATTGAGCGCGGAAACCCAGCAGCAAAGCGATATCCGCACCGCAATCCTCAACATGACCAAGTATCAGCCCATGCTGGAAGGCCTGGGCAACGTGCTCAGCCTCGATGGGCTATTGAGCTTGCGCACCCAATACATGAATGCCTTGGGCGACCTGGCGGTTGCCCAGGCATCCTTGAGCAACAGCAAGAACGACTATGAGCGCCTGTCGCTGCTCAACCAGCATGACCGCAATATCTCCGACCGTATGCTGGTAGCAGCGGAAGCCCTGTACAAAAGCGACCTTGCCAAGCTGCAGGCGCATGAAGCGGCGCTGGAAAACCTGCGTTACACCGCGCGCCAACAATGGGGCGAACGCTTGGGGCTGGGCATGCTGGAGCCCAAGCCCAGCGCAGAAATCAACGCCCTGCTCGAATACAGGCAGGTGTTGCTGCGCATTGTCCTGCCCCCACAACAGGCCGAACCCACCGCGACTTTGCGCGTGACCCCGGTAGGCAGCGGCATTCCTCCGGTCACGGCGCATTTGCTTGCCCTATCCCCGCAAGCCGATCCGGTGCTGCAAGGCAAAACCTATTTCTACACCGCGCCCGCCACCAGCCTGCGGGCGGGCATGCGCCTTGGCACGCGGGAGCTTGATACCGCCAATATGATGACCGGCGTGGTGATACCGCAACAGGCGGTCGTCTGGTATGGTGGCAAGGCGTGGGTATACCGCAAGCACGAGGCCGACAAATTCGTCCGCGAACCCATCAACACGGATATTGAAAGCGATAACGGCTGGTTCAACCGCGACAAGTTCAAGCCCGGCGATACCATCGTCACCAACGGCGCCCAGCTTCTGCTCTCGGAAGAG
The DNA here is from genome assembly GCF_045984385.1 of Methylobacillus draconifructus. NCBI lineage: Bacteria > Pseudomonadati > Pseudomonadota > Betaproteobacteria > Nitrosomonadales > Methylophilaceae > Methylobacillus > Methylobacillus draconifructus. The sequence goes on along the minus strand of NZ_JBJQIJ010000004.1, from coordinate 517,904 downwards.
CTCAAGTACCAGATCACCAACGAGAATGACGATTAGGAGCTGATGCCACCATGATGTCGGCCCTGATCCGTTTTTCCATCCGCCATAGCGGCGTGATGATGGCACTGGCGCTCATGCTGGTGATTTATGGCATATACAAGACAGTGCATAGCCATCTCGATGTCTTCCCCGAGTTCGCCCCCACCCAGCTGATCATCCAGACCGAGGCCCCCGGCCTCTCGGCCGAGCTCGTCGAGTCTCTGGTCACTCAGCCACTGGAAAATGGCATTGCCGGCACTGTCGGCATCGCCAGCATACGCTCGCAATCCATTCCCGGGCTGTCCGTCATTACGGTGATCTTTGACGAATCCACAGACATTTACCGCAACCGCCAGGTGGTGGCCGAACGGCTTTCCACGCTCAACAGCACTTTACCCGCGGGGATTGTCCCCAACATCACGCCATTGACCTCCTCTGCCAGCACGGTGTTGGGCATCGGCCTGACTTCGAATATCAGGAGTCTCAGCGAGTTGCGCACATTGGTGGATTGGACGGTCAAACCGCACTTGATGGCCGTGCAGGGCGTCGCGGATGTCAATGTGTTCGGAGGAGAAGTCCGCCAGTTCCAGGTCCAGGTCGATCCTGCCAAGCTGGTGCGCTACAACGTGTCGCTGCAGCAAGTCGTGGATGCGGTCAGCCGCAGCACGGCCATCCGCGGCGCAGGCTTCATCGAGAACAATAACCAGCGCATCATCATCAACACCGAAGGCCAGGCCTTGAACCCGCAGCAACTGGCGCGCACGGCCCTGTTGCATGTGGCCGGGCAGACGCTGCGCGTCAGCGATATCGGCCAGGTCGTCGAGGGAGCCGTGCCGTCTATCAGCGCGGCCGCCATCAACGGCAAGACCGGGATATACCTGTCGATACAATCGCAACTGGGGGCCAATACCAAAGGCGTCACCCAGGCGGTCGAAGCTGCCCTCGCCGAACTCGCCCCCGTGCTGGATGCCCGCGAAGTCACGCTTCATCCTGAATTGTTCCGCCCGGCCAACTTCATCGAAACCGCCATCGACAGCGTGCAGACCGATATCCTGATCGGCTCCGCCCTCGTCATCGGCATCCTGTTCCTGTTTCTCTTCAATGTGCGGGCCGCGTTTATTTCCGCCACCGCCATCCCCCTCTCTCTCCTTGCCGCCATCCTGGTATTGCAGCAATTTGGCATCGGCCTCAACATCATGGTGCTGGGTGGCTTGGCGATTGCGCTCGGCGAGGTGGTGGACGACGCCATCATCGATTCGGAAAACATTTTCCGCCGCATCCGTGAAAACCGTTTGCGGCCAGTCCCTGCGCCGTTGCACCTAGTCGTTTTCCAGGCTTCCATGGAGGTACGCAGCTCGGTGGTCTATGCCACGTTCATCGTGGCCCTGGTATTCCTGCCCTTGCTCACAATCGGCGGCGTGGCCGGCAAGCTGTTCGCACCCCTGGGTATGGCCTACATCGTGGCGATCATGGCGTCGCTGGTCATTGCGCTAACCGTGACGCCCGCGCTTTGCTACCTACTGCTCGGCAAGTCCGCCAACCTGAAAACGGAAGACTCCCCCATCATCCGCTTCATCAAGCGCCATTATGTACGCTGCCTGCGCAACATAGAGCAGCATTACAAAATCCTGATCGGGGTCACTCTGATGTTGATCGCCCTGGGCCTCACCACGTTGCCGCTGTTCAAGACCCAATTCATCCCCAGCCTGCATGAAGGCCACTACATCATGCACATGACAGCCGTGCCCGGCACTTCTGAGCAAGAATCCCTGCGCATCGGAAAGAAGGTGACAGAAGTGCTGCAGAGCATCGAGGGAGTGCGTTCGGTAGCCCAATGGGTGGGCCGCGCGCCGAACGCCGCGGACACCTTCGGCACCCATTACAGCGAGTTCGAGATCGAGATAGGCGCGCTATCCGGCGCAGAGCAAAGCCGCATCCTCGAAGACATCCGTGAAAAACTGTCCGGCATGGACGACGACGGGCCGGGCTATCCAGGGTTCGTCGGTGTCAATTTCGCCATCAACACCTTCCTCACCGAGCGCATAGAAGAAACCATTTCCGGCTATGCCGCCGCCTTGGTGGTCAATATTTACGGACGCGACCTCGACGGCCTCAACCGCGATGCGGCGGCGGTGGCGGCAGCATTGGCCGACACCCCGGGGGCAACCGACGTGATGATCCAGTCTCCTCCCGGGACGCCCCAGTTGGTGATCAGGCTGCTGCCGGAGAAATTGCTGCAATTCGGACTGCATCCCAGCGATGTGCTGGATACCATCCGCATCGCCTACGAAAGCATGCCGGTGAACCAGGTCTACCATGGCAACCGCGTCATCGGCGTGGCCGTGGTGCTTGCGCCCGAGGCACGGCAGAATATCCAGCAAGTGGGCAAGCTGCCATTGCGCAACATCGAAGGCCGCATGCTCCAACTCAAGGATGTGGCGGATATCCGCCAGGAAAACGGCCAGTCCAAGATATTGCACCAGGGAGCAAAACGCATCCAGACCGTCACGGCCAACGTCAAGGAAGGCGACATCCATGCCTTTTACGAGCGAGCACGGCACAAGATCAATGCCGAGGTGGCCCTTTCGCCCGGCAACTATCTCGCATTCAGCGGCGAAGCCCAGGCCGGCAGCCAGGCAAACCGGGAGCTCGTCGCGCACTCCCTGCTGGCATTTGGCGGGATATTCCTGTTGCTCTACATTGCGCTCGGCAACCTGCGCAACCTGACGCTGACCTTTTTCAACCTGCCGTTCGCATTGATCGGGGGCATCTTCGCCGCCGTCATGGCGGGAGGCTGGATATCGATAGGCTCCATGGTCGGGTTCGTGACCCTGTTTGGCATCACCTTACGCAACTCCATCATGCTGATCTCGCACTACCAACACCTGATCGACCACGAGGGGCTCGAATGGAACCTGGAAACAGCCATACGCGGCGCATCGGAGCGGCTGCCTTCCATCCTGATGACGGCGCTCGTCACAGGCCTGGGGTTGCTGCCGCTGGCCATCGGCAGCGGCGAACCCGGCCGCGAGATCGAAGGCCCCATGGCCACCATCATCGTCGGCGGCCTGGTGACCTCCACCGTGCTCAACCTGCTCATCATGCCGGCCATCATGCTGCACCTGGGACGCTTCGAAAAACAGCCATCCCGAATGCAAGAGCCTATGGCCTAACTGCCAGGATTCTCTGTAGAATAGCCGCATGAAATCGGCGAAACAATGGATGTTGCTGGCTTTGCTGTGGTCAGCCCCGCTGGCTGCGGCCCCTGCTCCCTGGTACCTCTGGCAAAGCAAGCTGGACGGCAAGCTGGTTTGCCTGCAATCCTCGCCCGGCCAGGGCTGGACGCAGGTCAAGGGCCCATTCAAGGACAACAACTGCCGCCATTGAGGCAGCGCATCACATATTTAGGATTTTCCATGGATTGGCTTACCCTCTTCATCGCAGGCCTGCTCGAAGTCGTCTGGGCAGTGGGCCTCAAATACAGTCACGGCTTCACGCGCTTCTGGCCCAGCGTCGGCACCGTCATCGCCATGGTGCTCAGCGTAGTGCTGTTGAGCCTGGCGATGCGCTCGCTGCCCATGGGAACCGCCTACGCCGTCTGGGTGGGAATTGGGGCCGTGGGTACTGTGATCATGGGGATTTTCCTGTTTGACGAACCGACCAGCGCCATTCGCCTGGCCAGCGTCACGCTCATCATTATTGGCATTATTGGGCTCAAGCTGGCTACTCCTTGACTTATTTAGTCATCGCAAAAGCACTTGAGCGTTACCCAAACCAACATCGTCTAGTATTACAGTAACGCCAGCGACGTCAATCCCCAGCATTCTAAGCAAGGGATCCAATACATTGGCTGTCACAGTCGTCAACAAAGGCACAACCAACTGATTTATTACGGGTGTGATAACTGTGTTGATAATTGGCTTGATAACAAAATCAAGGCACAATCCAATAAGACATACATCCTCAATAACAAGCTGACTCGATTTTGTATACTCTGCAAGACTCTTTGTGCCTGCAGAGCTATTCGCTGATTGCGATAAATGATCAGCAACAGGATGATTTACATCAAAGATGATCGCATTATTCGAAGGCGAAGATTGAGCTGGATTATCCCGAAGGCCAACATTGGTACTAATAATCCCGGCTAATGCTCTAATTTCCGCTGGTTTAGATGAGTCACTTGTGCTGGTCAATCTTAAATTGATTAATCCAGAATATGGATTAATCACCACATTTGTTCTATTTCCTTGTGTACGAACCTCCATTAATTCAGCCCGGCCCTGAGCCACTTCAAGCGAAAGTTTGAGATCTACAGATGCCAGAACACTCAGCACATCAGAAGGAAATATATTAGTTTCAACTCGTACCTGTGCAGTTCTCGCCACCGTACAAGCCACCCCGTTTACTGCCGGCGGACCAATAGCTAACTGAGGCGGCTCAATCACACGGATGCTCGTCTCAATATTAGCCAGTCCAAGCAAACTAATTCCTAATGGCACATGAATGGCATTGCTACCATTCGCAACAAAAGCAGCGGTGGTAATGAGGTTCAGAAGATTGACCTGAGTGCTTGCTACCGCATTGGCATCTGGATTCGATATTTTTAACACATCAGCCAAACGTAAATGCAGTGACTTGACTGTACCGGTAGCCAAATAGCCTAAATTTTCAACAACAGCGCCCAAACCTGGCTCGGAGGGATTTCCATTTTGATCTACTGCGGTTTGCAAAAGCGTGAAGAACTGGCCTAATGAGAGATTCATATTCAACAATTCAGAAACTGAACCTACATTTGAGTTTACCTTCACCAAATCCAGTAGCTTGATATTGGTATTTAATAATCCATCGTATGAAACCAATCGGATGTTGGAGCCTAAAATCCCACTCAACAAATTATTCAATAAGTCAGCATCGGCAACCATAGACCCTGCTCGAAATGCCGCAACCGGAGCACGCACCGCGGCAACCGCCTCCGCCTGTAACACAACCCGCTGGTTGAAAATCCCTCCGGCAATCAAGCTGGAAGGCACTTCCTGCGTCGCCAGGACATGCACGGCACGCCGCTCCCCATTAGCGACGAAGGTACGAACCCCTCCTTCATCGGTGCTGTAACCGCCCAGCTCCACTACGTTTGGCGGAGCAAGCAGGCTCCCTTGGTAGCCGTTTGCCATCGCCGCGCCCTGCGCCGCCATTCTGTAGACATCGCTATTATTTTGCACGCACCCGCCCACCTGCCCCCCGGCAGCGATGGCGGCCATGTCCGCAATGTTCTGGAGTTTACGCTTTTCCATCCACATGCGGCCGCTATCCACGGCCACTGCCACGAACAGCACCGCCATCATGAGCGTCAACACGCCGAACAGGCCGATGGCGCCTTGCTGGTTTTTTTTACTTGTTTTATGCATGGACTGCATCATTGGCGGTTGAACTGGCCCGGATCAAACCGTTCGGGAATAGGGCGCGTGAAGCTTTCGAGATAGCGCTTGTGGATATTCTCCATGGCAGGCCCCGACAGGTATTGCTTGTTCAACGATGCCTGGCTGCCTTCCCGCTGCAACTCCAACCACCTTTCGGCCTGGGAGGAAGGGTTAACTTGCTGTTCTTGCGCCTGATTGCTACCGGCTTCTGCAAAAGCGCCCGCAGAGAACAGGCTTATGGACAACAGGGCTATCATTTTCCGTTTCATCATCATTGCACTACCTCCAGTTGCGGACTCAGGATGCCAGTGCAAAGCTGGGTGTTGCCGTAGCAGCTACCCGATGAGAATTGCTGGCGCTGATTAACCTTAAATGCAGGCAAGCCGCTGGCCTGGCGGATCCCCTGCAGGTGTTGTTCCGTAATGTCGAAGTCGCGTGCAAGCTGGGCGGCACGTTCATCCTGGCCTGTCTTGTACATCAGCATGACGAGGTTATGGATGGCCAGCCGGTTATTGCCGTCCAGCTCGATCGCAGTGAGGAGCTCGCTCAGGGCCGACTGATGGTCGCCGTACATCATCAACGCATAGCCGTAATCCCCCCTGACCTTGCTGTCCACCGGCAGCATCCTGCTAGCGGACTTGAGAAAACCGATTGCCGTTTCATGCTGCTCCTGCATTTCCGCCAGCAAGCCCAGCCCCTGGTACGCCAAGCCGCCGACGCAACTGCCAAGCAGCTGTTGGTACAGTTCGCCTGCCTGTTCGAACTGCGCTGTCTGGCGCAAGGCATTGGCGCGGTACAAACGGGCCGCAGGCGAGTCGAGCTTGGCCGCATCCAGGAACGCCAGCGCGGCATATGCCTTGCCTTCGGCAAGCACCTTGGCGATCATTTCCAGTTGCGTCCTGTCCTCCTGGGTGGTTTCCGCACAGCCCTGCTTGCCGTTTTTCTGCTCCTTGCCGTCGGCCAATCCAGGCAGTGCCGCCAAGGAAAAGCCGATCGCGCACAATACACCGATCCATCGAGATTTTTTCATTTCCTACCCCTGTCCGCTCAATGCCTTGCCCAAACCAATGAAACCAGGACCGGCAATGAAGATCATCAACGCCGGAAACATGAAGAGCATCATCACGATCGTCATCTTGGCCGACAACTTGCTGACACGCTCACGCAACCGCGAAAACTGTCGCTCCTCAATCAGCGCGGCATAACGCATAATGGAGTCGCGCACGTTTCCTCCCTGCTGGGCTACTTGCTTCAGCATCGCCACCGTTTCGCTCAGTTCCGGGATATCCAGCATCTGGCTCATGCTCATCAATGCCTCGCCCTGGTCCTGCCCCGCCCTGATCCTGGCCAGCACACGCTCGAGCTCCTGGGCCAGGTGAGGCATGATGTCGCCCGCCTGCTCCACCATGATGCGCAACGAATGCTCCAGGGAAAGGCCCGAGTCGAACAGCATGACCAGCATATGCAGGAAAGTGGTGATTTCCTTGCTGATCAGCTTGCGCCGGCGTACGGCAAGCCAACGCAACAGATAGCGGATGCCGACAAAGAAAAAGGCAAACCCGAACAAGGCGAATGCCAGGCAGCGAAGCAGGTCCTGTCCTTGCACCAGGTCGATCAACAGCACGAGGGCCGCAGTCAGGATCGGCCCGAGGCGGATGACGGCGTTGAACACGATACGCGCCTTGCCCTTGTAACCGGCCTGCACCAGGAGCTTGAGGATTTCCCGGTCCTTGCTTGAAGGCAGGATGGAAAGCCGCTCGATGAAACGCTCGATACCGCGCTTGGGCGACGGCAGGTAGATTCCGCGCTTGCGGCCAAACACCTCGTCGAAACGGGCATGGGCGTCATGGCGGGCCCGCTTCGAGAATTCCGCGATCAGCAGCAGCACACTGCCCGCGAACAAACCCAACACACTGATCATCACCCAGGCGTTCACGATAGCCCCTAGATACTTTTCATCATGCGCCAGAAAATCAGGATGCCCACAGCCTGCATGATCAGCGCCGCCTTGAAGATCATTGCGCCGGACGGGTCGTTCAGCATCATGTCGATATAGCCGGGATTGGCTGCAAACATATAGGCGACGATCAACAAAGGCGTCAGCGACAGCACCCAGGCGGTAATCTTGGTTTCCCCCGTCATGGCCGCCAACTCGCGCTGCGCCTGTTCTTGCTGGCGTATCATCTGCACAATGCTCTTGAGCAGTTCCTGTGGCGAGCTCCCGTAATTGCTGCTGATGCGGATGGCCAAGGCAATCAGCCCGAGCTCCTTGATATGATGGAGTTCCGCAGCCTTTTGCATGGCGTCGGCGAAACTGGCGCCGAGGTCGGTCGCGCGCACCACCCGCTCCAGCACCGCGCGCAGTGGCATCTGCATATCCTCGGTCACGCCGCGTACGGCCCCCTCCACGCTCTTGCCTATGGAGAGCGCCCGTGAAACCTGATCGACGAACAGCGGGATTTGCGCCACGACCGCACGCTGGCGCCGCCGCAACCGGATATAGGGAATCACCACCAGCAAGAGGATGATCAGCATCAAGACGCACAGCATGGCTTGCCACACCTGCATATAGGTATTGCCGAACGCAAACAGGATCAATAACGCGGCCGCGAATGCCGCGATATGCCAGGAAGCCAGCTCAAAGCCGTACACGACGGAGAAGCGCAGCTTGGCGCGCGATATCCAGCTTTCATCGCGCCCGGGCAGCAGGCTTTCTATCTTGCCGAAATACGGCAAGGCCTGCTCGAAATTGACCCGCGCCTTCGCCTGGACCTGCTGCTGCTTGCTTGCGGACCATAACAACAGGCCCAGCACCAGCAACATGATGCAAAACGACAGCAATATCCATCTATTCATGACTCCTCCTAACTGAAGGCAAGCGCGCCGCGGAGCTTGGGGTTGCTGGGAGTGACCGGCAGGCTGGCAAACTGCTCCAGCTCCAGGTTGTAGCTGAACAATTCGTTGGTGACGAAACGCTCGTCGCGGAGTCCCACCACTTCGACAATCGAAGTGATGCGACGTCTGCCGTCCGGCATGCGGGTGACCTGCACGATCAGCTCGATCGCTGCTGCAATCATCTTGCGCAAGGTGGCCTCGGCCCCCTGGAATCCGGCCAGCCCCGCCAGGGTCTCCAGGCGCAGCAAGGCATCGGTCGGGTTATTGGCATGCACGGTGCTCATGCAGCCCTCGTGGCCGGTGTTCATGGCCTGCAGCATATCCATCACCTCCCTGCTGCGCACCTCGCCCAGGATGATGCGGTCCGGCCGCATGCGCAGGGCGTTGCGCACCAGGTCGTGCGCGGACACCTCTCCCACCCCGTCGAGATTGTGCGGGCGGGTTTCCAGGCGCACCACATGGTCATGCTCCAGCCTCAGCTCGGCCGCGTCCTCGATGGTGACGATGCGCTCGCCGGAGGGAATGGAACGGCTCATGAAATTAAGCATGGTGGTCTTACCGGCGCCCGTGCCGCCGCTGATGATGGTATTGACGCGGCGCTGGGCGGCATTGATCAGGAAACTCAGCATTTGCGAGTTCAAGGTGCCGTAGGCCAGAAGGTCGTTGCCGAGGATGGGCGTCTTGCGGAACTTGCGGATGGACATGCAAGGCCCGTTCAAGGCCAACGGCGGGATAATCACATTCAAGCGGCTGCCGTCCGGCAGGCGCGCGTCCACGGTTGGGCTGGCCTCGTCCACCCGGCGGCCCAACGGGGAAAGGATGCGGCGTATCACGCGCAGCACATGCTCGTCGTCGATAAAGCGCAACTGGCTCTTTTCGAGCTTGCCCTTGCGCTCGACGAAAATATCCCGGGCGCCGTTGACGAGGATGTCGTTGATGCTGTCGTCCTTGATCAGCGTTTCCAGCGGGCCGAATCCCGCCAGCTCATCGACCATTTCCTCGGTGAGCTTTTCCAGGTCGTAGGCGCTCACCACCAGCTGTTTCTCGGCCACATAGCGGTAGACCTTGCTATTGACGTAAGTGAACATCTGCTGGCGCGACATGTTGGTCAAGTCGGCCCGGTCCTGCTCGATCTCCGCGATCAGATAGCTGTGCAGCAGGAGCTTGGTATCTTGCGACTGCTCCGCCGCCTTGAGGTCGAACCGATATTCAGAGAGCCTCATGATAGCAACTTGGATCTCGAGAGATGCCAATGGCTGAACAAGCGCTGCAAACTAGCAGCCAAACCCGGCTTGCGGGGTAACTTTTTCCTGCTGTCCTGCAGGATTTGCGCAATCTCGCGTATCTTGACGGCATACAGGCTCTTGGGGCTCAACTCCAATATGCTGTCGCCGGTATTGACCGAAGAAAGGCGGATCATGCCTGCAGGAGGCAGCATGCCCAACAGCGGCAAATCGAATGAACTGGCAATGTTGTCGGCATCCGGCAGCAGGCGTGGAAGGTAATGATCCAGCACCAGGCCGGTGTTCTGCAGTTCCAGGTTCTGCGCGCGCAAGGCGCGCAATAACTCATAATTGCGCTTGCAACTCGGCACGCTCTGCTCAGCCACGAGGATGGTGCGGTCCACCGCGGACAGCAGCAATTGCAGGAAATCCACGCGCGTCACACCGCCGAGGTTGATCACCACCTGCGAGAAGTGCTTCCTCAATGTGCGCAATACCGTATAGATATCCGCAGGGGAAATCTCGAAATCATCTTCCGGATCGTCCGGCATGGAGAGCACGGTCAACCCAGACCGGTGCCGGGCAAACCCGGTGTCGATCAGGGTTGCATCCACTCTTGCCAGGTTGCGCATCACATCCACAAAACTGTATTTCCCCTGCACGCCCATGAACAACAGGCTGTCCGCATGCGGGATGCCCAAGTCGACCAGCAGCGTCGATTCCGTTTCCTGCATCGCCTGGGCCAAATGGATCGCCAGCATGGCCGAATCAGGGCTGGGCCGCGCATTGATGATGGCCGTAATCCGGCCCGATGCCTGTTGCGGGGCCGATTGCTCGCGCCGGATGGCATTGCGCAAGCTATACCGCCCCAGGATGGCAAGGAGCTCGTTTTCCTTGCTGCCGATGCGAATGAAATCCCTGGCCCCGGCGCGCATGATCGTCAACAGCAATTGCTCATCCGTCGTATCCGCCAGGGCAAGCACCGGCAGATCGGGCCGGGTGGAACTGATCTCCTCGATGAAGGCGACCTCTTGCAGGAATGCCGGCGACAACGCCACTTCCTGCCGGAAATCCTGCGAGCGCATATGCAGCAGCACGGCATTGATATCGACGGCATCGACCAATTGCATCACCTTGCGGGTATCCTGTTCTTCCACGAAGATGAACTTGCTGGAATGGTCGGAGATATTCCTGAGCCAGCGTATGCATTCGTCACCATTGCTGACCACAATGTAGTTCCGGCTATCGTGCATTAGCGTGACATCCCTGTTGAGCTTGGTTTCGGATAGGCGTCACGCGAGAGGAAAAACTCGCTGAATGACGGTTTGTAGTGCCTGAGTTCGTCCCCCGGTAACGCCGGCAGTGCGGCGTTGCGCGCAATCGGGCGCACCAGACGGGGCGTCACGACCATCAGCAACTCCTTGTCCTCGCGGTCGAAACGCTTGGAGCTGAAAAAAGCCCCGATAATCGGGATATTGCCCAGCCAGGGCATCTTGTCTATGTTGTTGACGGTATTGCGGCTCACCATGCCGCTGATCACGAAGCTCTCGCCGTTGCCCAGCGATACGCTGGTCTCCGTGCGCCTGACCTTGAGGCCGGGCACCGCCACGCCGCCGGTCTGGACCGCATTGGCGAAATCCAGCTCGCTGACTTCCGGCGCCACCTTGAGAAAAATCCGCTCGCTGCTGAGGATGGTGGGCGTCAGCATCAGCCTGACGCCGTATTCCTTGTAACGGATCGTGATGGCGCTATCAGACCCGCCGCCGGTACGGATCGGCACCGGGAACTCGCCCCCGGCGAGAAAGGTGGCGGTCTGGCCCGAGATGGCGGACAACGATGGTTCGGCAAGGGTGTAAGCAAAACCGTTGGTTTCGAGTATGCTCAAGCTGCCTAGCAAACCAGAACCATGATTGCCGAATACCACATTGAATGCATTCAGGATGGGCAAGAACCCAGAACCGCTGGTAAAGTTGAAACCGTCTCCGCTATTCTCTACCCCGGAAAAGCTGCTGGGAGGTGCCACAACACCAAAGTCTTCATGACTGCGGCTGTTGTTCCGCCCGAGAAGGAAGCCAAAGCGCATCGCATTCTGCCTACTGACCTCCACCACCTTGATGTCGATCTGCACATGGCTTTCGAACTCGCTGCTTGCTACATCCAGCGCCCCCTTGCGGTCTTTCTGCAAGGATTCCAGCGCCCTGGCATGCTCTTCGAGCGACCGCGCCTCCCCGGTGAGGGCGACGCCGTTTCCCGCAGCCTCGATATGCAAATCCTCCACATCAGCCGCCTTCAAGCCCTGGTTCTCAAACGCCAGCGAAGGCGACACGCTGACTTGCAACACCCGGCTGGGCTGGGCCGCCTGGCTGTCCCACAGGCTGATTTCAGTGGCGCCGACTGCCTTGGGCACGATCATCATGGTCTTGGGGCTGGTCAGCGTGACCGCAAGCACTGCCGGGTCGGCCACGGCGACGCGCTGCAACGCAACCGTGTGCTCATACAACTTTTGCTGCCCCATGCTGACCAGAACCTCCTCGGCCCAAGCCCACTGCCCGAGCAACAGCAAGCCAGCCCCCGCCATGCAGGCCCATTTTCCCCGTGAATTGAATGCTGCCATTTATTGTCCTTTGAAACTGATCGTTTCCGTCTTGTCGCCGGAGTGGACAACGACATTGACCACCCCGGCTTGTTTCTTTGCCGGCAATGCTTTTACAGGCCTGGGCACGGCAGGAACCCTGGTTTGTTGCTGCAACCCGGTAATTTCCGACAACCGTACCAAATCGCTGGATTTGCTTGGTGAATCAGGGCTGGCGCCACGCAGGGACAGGCGCAAAGTGCCGCCGCTGGCCGCCAGCATCAGGCGGGAGACATCCTCTTCCTTGACGGCGATGACAGCAGAATGTCCGCTCAACGCTTGCTGCTTGCCGGTACCACTATTGTCGGCAAGTAGCGAAGCAGGCCCGGGGGAGACACTTGAGGAGGAGACATTCTGCTGCAGAGCTTCGCCGTAACTTATCACGCGCACATCCTTGAGGATGGACTGCGCGGAGCTATCCGTGGTCATGCCGTTGCTGCTATTGATATACACCAGTACGTCGACATGGTCGCCAGGCTGGATAAACCCGCCTACGCCGACGACTTCGTCGACCTTGATGGCAACGCCGCGCTCGCCATGCTTGAGCAATTGCGCGGCCGGGCCTCGCTGCGCGAAGTGGGTGGACAGCACAGGCGCATCTTTCTCCACGCCGCTTTCCACCATGCGCCCGATCAAGTCTGCAATAGAGGTGAAAGCCAATGGGTTTTGGCTTTCACTCTCTTCCAGCGCCAGATCTTCCGGCAGCAATACATGCCCGGCCGGGATATCCTGGCGTGCAACCACTTGGGAGTAGCGCACCGCTGGCGCTGGAGCCGGCGCATGCACCTCGGGCTGACGCCCCGCCCTGATGCCATACCAGCCTATCAATACCGCCCCGATGAATAGAAGGATTGCTGTAATCCTTAATGCATTTCCGCTCATTATTATGATGTTCCGCTGTTGTAATCAGCGGTAATGCCAGGTCAGACGAGATTTATCCTGGCATTACCTTGTAAATCCAGTGGCATGGGCAGCATGGGCCCATAGCCGGGAATGGTCAGGATGGGGATGACCGGGTTATCGTTGTAATTGGAATACACCACCCGCACGGTCAAGCTGCCGCCGGCCACATCCACCACCACCTTGCTGTTGCCGGCGCCCAGCACGTGCTCCCGCACGCTCTCCGGCAGCCAGGTCAACGCATTGCCTACCGTATGCCTGACCCGCGAGGCAATACCTTCATTGGCATACTGGGCACTGCTGCTATAAGCCATCGGATCCACGGCGATAGCCGCCCGCGCGCCTTCCGATGCGGCAAAGACGAAAGACGACTGCAACAGGAACAAGATGGCGTACGTCACCAATGCATAGAACAAGGTGAAGAACAGCATGAACAACAAGGCGAACTCGATCGCCGCAGCGCCGGATTGCCGATGCCTGGATATACGCCTACTTGATATGTGCTTCATAGATGCCATGATTCCATCCCCCATATTTCCGGAAACAGGATGACAACGCCCATCGCCAATGCCAGCGCAGCACCGAAAGGGATATAACGCCGCTTGTTGCTTTCCCTGCTCACCGACACCCAGCCTGAAGTACTCAATTGCGGGCTCAACTGCCACCAGATTACCAATGCCGCCAGAACGCCTAGCGATGCCAGCACGAAACTCGCCACCACCACCTTCACGCCGCACAGTACGGCAATCGCCGCCAGCAGTTTCACGTCCCCGCCGCCCAATGTTTTGGTGGCATATCCGGGAATCGTCAGAAGAAAAGAAACGGCCAAGCCCCAAAAGGCAGAGGATATGGGCTGGCCGTAGTAGAAAACCTCTCCTGTTACTACCATATAGATACAGCCAATAACGAATGCCCCCAAGCTGAGCAGATTAGGAATGCGTCTCTGGGAGAAATCATAAAAAGCCAGCAATCCCGCCCAGATACAGAGCAGCGTTAGCATCAGAACAATCCTTCAAGCAGCTGCCGCAGTAGTGAGTGCAGTACTAATATTCGTGAAAATCGTACTGACGGCCGTCCTAACCCCATCGGACAACCCTGCGATCACCACCGCCACCATCGCTGCAATCAGGGCATATTCAATGCCGCTTGCGCCCTCTTCATCCAGGTAAAGATTCACCAGCCACTGTTTCATCGTTGCAAACATGTTTGTCTCCTTCTCGACTACTCGTTCAAGTTATGCCGGGCGATTTTCAATCGCAGCTGAAGCACAGCATACACATTTTGATAAATACAGTAAATATGAAAAATATGATAATTACAATTTATCTATCGGCAACACTCCCGGTTTCTTTAAGGGCTGGGCAAAAAAAACGGCCAGGATAAACATCCTGGCCGTCTTATATATGCGTGGAGACTGGAAACTAAGTATCAGTCGTCGTACTTGATGTATTTGAAGCGGGCATCGTCATTAGGAGTGCCTTCCAGCGCGCCTTGCTCCTTGGCCGGCTGCCACTGGATCACGGATTCTATCTTATGCGCCAGTTCCCAGTCCTTGTCGGTAATGCCCTTGGCGCTATGGGTGCACAGCTTGACGATGACGAACGCATAGGACACCGTCAGGTCGGGATGATGCCAGGCCGCTTCGGCAAGATGCCCGACGGTATTGACCACCATCAGGGTCGCCTTCCAGCCGCTGGTCTTGTATTTGCGGCGTATCCAGCCATCCTCGTAATACCAGTGCGGCAACTCCGCCGCAATCCTGGCCTGGATTTCCGCTTCGCTGTAAGTACCTTCCGTTTCGCCCATATGTCCTCCTTCAATTCCAGGAACAACGCACCGGCAAGCCTACCCGCGTCAGTTCCTCTTCGCTAAAGCCGTCGTTGAATGCCACGCAATCCTGGCGCCCGACCACCCAGGTGTTGAACGCCCGCCCGGCAATGTGGTCGCCGAAGGCGTCGTCGACGAACCCTTCCTTGGTCAGCTTTTCCAGCGAAACCTGCTGGTCCGCGTCAGGACGCGAGGATTTTACGAGAATCAGGTGTTCGGCATTGAGCTTGGCCGCAAGATAGGCAGCCAAGCTGTCGGAAGTAATTCCCCAATTCATGGGAATGGTCTCATCGGCACAGATCATGTCGCTGGGCAGCCAGACGATACCGCGGTGCTGCCAGCCGCGTTCGGCGATTTCCAGCTCGCTCTTGGCGGTGACCAAACGCGGGCTCAAGCCGGTCATCAGGACCCCATATTGGTCCATCGCCATGACTGCCATGCGGTGCGCGGTCGCGTCATCGATGCCGCTGCTGATCTGGGCATCGCGCACAGCATCGGCAAAAATACCTCCTCCGGGCACGATCAGCACCTTGCCGTCCCCATGGCGCGCCACGACATCCAGCCAGAGATTGAGCTCGGACGAGCCTAGAAGACTGCCTCCCAGTTTAATTACCCACATCTTGGTCACCCCGAAAATGTTCAACGAGTTTTAGCATGGTTGATGCCTTATCCCAGGTTTCGCGATATTCTTTATCCGCTTCCGAATCCGCTACGATACCACCTCCAGCCCAGAAGCGGATTTCCCCGTGCGAATAAACCGCCGTGCGGATCGCAATATTGGTATCCATATTGCCGTCAAACCCGATGTAACCGATGGCGCCGCAATAGACGCCACGCCGATGCGGCTCCAGCTCCTCGATGATTTCCATGGCCCTGAGCTTGGGCGCCCCGGTGATGGAACCGCCGGGAAATGCGCCGCGCAGCAGGTCGACCGCCTCATATTGGTCAGCCAGCTTTCCCGTCACGGTGCTGACCAGATGGTGCACGTTGGCATAGCTTTCGAGTACAAACAGGCGGTCGGCCCTGACGGAACCGGTGGCGCAGCTCTTGCCGATATCGTTGCGCAACAAATCGACGATCATGAGATTCTCTGCCCTGTCCTTGAGGCTGCTTTTCAGGTCATCCGCCTGGCGTGCGTCTTCGCCGGCATCGGCTGACCGTGGACGGGTGCCTTTGATCGGACGGGTTTCGACATGGCGTCCGCTTACCTGGAGGAAACGCTCAGGTGAATCAGACAACACCTGCACCCCGGGCAGGTTCATGAAGGCCATGAAAGGCGCCGGGCCTATGCCGCGCAAATATTGATAAGCGTGCCACGCGTCGCCGCTGGCATCAGCACTGAAGCGCTGAGCCAAGTTCACCTGGTAGCAATCGCCCTCGTGGATATAGCGCTGGATGCGCTCAAACGCATGCTGATAACCCGCAGCATCAAAATTGGAACGTACTGGCGTATTGACGGCGAAGCCAGCATTCTGCCGCCTGTCATCCTCTTCAAACGATGCACATAACGATTCCCAGCCGGCTTTGCGCTCTTCGGCAATCGCGCAACACACCAGCCAGGTTTGCTGCTTGCGGTGATCAACGATGACGGCCCAATCGTAAATGCCCACCATCAGTTCAGGAATATTTTCGCCATCGTGGGCCTGGCTGGGCAAGGATTCAATACTGCGTGCCAGGTCATAGCCGAAATAGCCGACTGCACCGCCGGTAAACGGCAAGTCCGACTGCAAGCGCGGATATTGCCGCAACGCCTGCTTCAGCAATAGAAATGGGTCTTCATGGGATTCGTGCGCGCCCTCCCGGTCATGCACCTCGGTCGTACCGCCACGCGTGATGAACGTCATGACAGGATCGGCCACCATGATATCATAGCGCCCGTACTCGTTGCCGGGACGCCCGCTATCCAGGTAAATGGCCCAAGGCCGTTGCGCTATTCTCGCGAACAGGGAGGAACTATCCGCCAAGTAGGGAAGTTCCCGCCTCAGCATAACGACTCCGCTCCCGTTGCAGGAATGCCCAAATTGGCGACGGCATAGGCAGGCAGGCAAATGCCAGCCCAATTCCTGACTGGATCCGACTCAGCCTTCAACAAGGAACTGACCGCGATGAACTCATGGCCTAGCTGCTGAGCCAGCTCGCGCACAAGGAATGTCCCGGCCCCTGCGCCGATGAACGGTGTTCCTGGCCGAATCAAATTACGGGAAAGATTGCGCAAGGTCGCGTGACGCAATAAGGCCAGCTGCTGCTGCTTGAACGCCTGCGCCAAATGCACCCAGGCCGCCTTGTCGGCATCGCCGGCATCCCGCCCCACCATTCTTGCGAGACGCCTGCAGGTTTCCTCGATACTCTTGCCAGCGCCATCCGCCGTCGCCGCCATATCCTCTGCTGTCTCCAACTCGCCGGTCAGCCGGTAGACATCGGCCGTTGTCGCAAAATGCTCAGCCGCTACATTGTGCCATTGCCCGGCAAAAGGAATGCGGGAAGCCAATGCCATGAGGGAGGTACGCGCCACGCCAGTGTAGACCAGTTCCTCATACTGCATGCGCTCCGCATCGGTCAGCCCGAGATTGGCGGGGCGGCCGTCCTGAAGCAGGACAAAATCCGCTGTGGTGCTGCCGATATCGATGAACAGGCCTTGCTTCAGCTTGCGTGCGACAAAAGCCGCACTTGCCAGCCAATTGGCCGACGCAATCGCATTGGCGTTCGCCTGCACCTGCGCCAATGGCACAAAGCCGTTGGCGCCGGCAAAGAACAACACCTCCCCGCCGAGCCTGGCATGCGCCCGCGACGCGATTTCCCATACGCCGCTGGGCCGGTCAGGAAAAATATCCGCCAGCTCCCCGGTCATCGTCACGCTATGGCGAATGCCTTGAGGCGCGCCCAATTGGGCAAATGCCGCATTCAACGCGGCATCCAATTGATCCAGGCCTTGCCATAAAGGGCATGGAACCTGCACTACCTGGACGGCAACGCCATCCGCGCGCACCAGGGCCGCTTTCAGATTGGCACCACCAATGTCCCAACCGAGATAATATTGGGCAGAAGGGGTTGTTTCAGTCATTCAGATTGATTTCAATTCGGTTGCGCTGCAATCCAGCCGGCAGCTTGAAGGCCTCATTATAAAACAAGTCCAGCAGCAACCGCGCCGGGTTATAGTGGATCGCAGCCTGAAGCCCGGCAAAAGAAGTGGTCAGGCGCGGATTCACCTCCAGGACATGCAAGCCGCCATCGTTGCCGATGATCAAGTCGACGCCCACATAACCGAACAAACCCGGCATGGCCGCGGCAACCTGGCGGGCAAGCCGGTCAAAACTTGCCCAATGCCCGGCAGCGCCGTTCACGACTCCGCCGCGATAACATATTTTTCCCTGCTCGAACTCAATCAATTGTTGATTGCACGTCAATAACCAGGCCTTGCCGCCACGGCAGAGCATGGTCAGGCTGGCCGGCTGCCCTTGCACATAAGGCTGCACGATATGATCCGCTGGCGCATGCCGCAGCCAATGTTCCAACGCATGTACATCCCGGAAATATCTGGCACCCTCGCAGCTCACGCCATCATCCGGTTTGGCCACCCAGGCACTTCCTGAACCAGGACGATGCGGAACCCGCATGGTTTCCACGACAGGCACACCAGCAGAATGCAATTGTTGGTAGGTCAGCCACTTGCTGCCGGCCACCCTGACCGACTCGCCCGCGCTTGAAAGCAACGCCTTGCCTGAGGCCTCGGCCAATTCCGTCAATTGCAATAAAGCGCCGGCACTTTCCGGTGCTACCAGCCATACCAGATCTGCCTCGGCAATCAGTGACGTCCACACTTGCCAGGGCACATCATCCTCATTCAACACATGACACCGTGATACATGCTCCGGCAACGGCAAGCGCGCATCGTGCGCCGAAAGGATTTCCACACCAGGAACGTCACTCATGGCGCCCAGCATGGCATCCCGCATCAGGAGAGCCTCCTGCGCCAGCGATGCTGGAATGGGCTCGCGGTATAATCCTCCCGCTGTGAGATATTCACACACCAGGATACGCATTGCAGCCGGTGACTGGGACAAAGAAAAAGGAGCGCTTGTGCAAGTCATACCCGTGATTGATCTGATGAATGGCGCCGTGGTCCATGCACGCAAGGGCGACCGCGCGCATTACCAGCCGATTGTTTCCAATCTTTGCCACGGCAGCGAAGCTTCGGAGATTGTTCAAGCATTGCTGGGATTATACCCATTCCCTATCCTCTACATTGCCGATTTGGACGCGATACAAGGCCGCGGCCACCATCGCAACCTAATCGACACATTGCTTTCCCAACATCCCGACCTAGAAATCTGGATTGATGCAGGCATCAGCTCCGTCGCGGATATCCAGCATTGGAAGCATGCCCGCCTGCGTCCGGTGCTTGGCACTGAAAGCATTCCTGACCTAGCCACTTGGCACCAGCTTGCCCAGGCATGTGCGAGCCGGCATATCCTGTCGCTGGACTTCACCGCGGCCGGGTATCAAGGGCCTCCCGAGCTATTGCACAACAGTACGTCATGGCCCCAGGACGTGATCGTCATGAGCCTGCCGCACGTCGGCAGCCACAATGGCCCTGACATGGAAAAACTGACTCGCTTCCACTCCCGGTATCCCGGGCACTGCATCTATGCTGCTGGCGGCATTCGCCACTTGGGCGATTTGCAATTACTGGGTGGAAAAGGCATCAAGGGCGCACTGATCGCCAGCGCGTTGCACAACGGTAGCCTGGATAAAAGCGCATTGCGCACCTTGCTCGCTTCATAAAGCAAAACGCCCTGATACCGGAATATCAGGGCGTTCGTTCTGTGTTCCGATATCATGATGGCGATATCGGATCTTCCACGCTAGAGGATTACTTAGCTTGGAATGGGTGAGCAGATTCCTTGTAGCTCTTCAGTACATCAGCTACCTTAGGCTCACGTGCAACAGCGTTCTTGATCGCTTGCTTAGTTGCTTGGTAGTTCCACTCTTGGATACGCTCATCGATGTCAGCACGGCTGTCGATGAATACACCTACGGAGATGAATACGTCATCAGCTTCTTCTTGTGGAATGGTGCCGTCGGCAACACAATCCATCACAGCCATCGCGATACCGCGTTGTGCAGGGCCGAACATCTGAACAGCTTGCTTGCCGTTCTTGATGGTAACCTTGTTGAACATCACGGTAGCAGGCTTCACCATCAGGTTAGGAGCCACGATAGCCAACAGGCCGTTTACGCCTTCCTTCTGGTCGGTCAAAGTGCGGCAGAAAGCGTCTTCTGCAGCGCTACCGCGAGGCCCAATAATCAGATCGATGTGAGCTACGTTCAGCAGGTCCAGGCCGCTGCCGTCAGGACGATTGTCAATAACAAGAGCTTCACCTACTAAAACGCGATCAATAACTGCCATTTCATTCTCCAATATAAAGTTTCCGTAGAAACACGTCGACATTGCCGGGTTAGCTATGCCATCTAACTGCCTTACGTCTGTTTAACGTCAAGCTTGAAAATTTGCAAATATTATACATAGTTTATGAAAACTATGTGAATTGCCACATAAATAATTTGCTTCCATACAAAATTAACATCGGGCTTGTCCCCGGTCTACTCACCATGATGAGCATGAGCATATGCATGGTAACGGCGAGTTAGTGTGATACTTTAAATAGAAGTTCACACAAGATTGAAAATTAAGCAATAAAAAACCCGGAGACCTTGTGGGGCGTCCGGGTTTCGCCTTGGTATTAAAACCGAGGGCTTATTCGAGGTTGGCGTGGATCGCGCGCATGCCCTCTTCTGTCAGGCCCTTTTGGTCTACCAGCTTGGCAATTGTGGCTTCCAGGAACCAAAGCGTAGACAACTCGAAAATGGTGCCCATAGGCAGGCCATGAGTCTTGTCGAATGCATGTGCATCGTTGCCGCCGACCGGCACCACCAGGTCAGCCAGCTCCGCCATCGGAGACTGGGCCTTCATGGAGATCACGATGATCTTGGCGCCTTGGCTCTTGGCCTTCTTGACCAGAGGCATCAAGGTTTCCGTGCTGCCGGAACCGGAGATCACGATGAAGAGATCGCCAGCCTGGATGCTTGGCGTGACAACCTCGCCCACCATGCTCACTTGATAGCCGGCATGCACCAGGCGCATGGCGAAGAAACGGGAAACCAACAGGGAACGGCCAGCGCCGCCGATAAAAGTACGGCCGGCAGCATCAACCAGGCTCAGAATCTTGTCATCATAGCCTTCTGCTGTATTGTTGATTACATTGGTCAGTTTGCTGACCACGAGCTCTTGATATTTATTCATAGTATTCACCTTAATTAAACGATGATGAAACTCTAAAAGGCCATAATAAAAAATCCACCAACTTAGCTCGGAAGAGCTATGTATGGTGGATTTTTTTAGCTTGGCTTAAGCGAAAGATTACTTAGCCAGACCAGTGATTTCAGCAGCAGCAGCAGCTGGATCAGCAGCACCGTAGATAGCAGCGCCAGCAACGATGATGGTAGCACCAGCGTCCTTAACTTGCTTAACGGTAGCTGGCTTAACACCACCAGCAACGGAAACTTCCAGACCCAGGTTCAGACCGGTAACAGTCGACAGGTCAGCGAATGGAGTTTGACCGGCAGCTTGTTGGTCCAGGCCAGTGTGAACACCGATGATGTGCGCGCCCAGCTTAGCAACTTCCTTGGTACGAGCAGCCTTGTCAGCTACGTTGATCAGGTCGACTTGAGCCTTTTTGCCGTACTTGTTAGCAGCGTCAATCACACCCTTGATAGTACCCAGATCAGCTACACCCAGAACAGTAGTGATGTCAGCACCAGCCTTGTAGAAAGGCTCAGCTTCGTAGAAACCAGCATCCATGGTCTTCAGGTCAACCAGGATCTTGTTGTTAGGGAACTTTGCGCGCAGAGTTTCCAGCAACTTGATACCGTTGTGCTTGATACATGGTGTACCGATTTCGAGAATGTCAACGTGTGGAGCTACCTTTTCAGCCAGCGCAACGGTTGCGTCGAAATCCAGTGAATCTAATGCCATTTGTGTCAATGCCACGATACTTCCTCCAAAAGGGTTACAAATTGAGTACTACTGAAAATAAAAACTACTTTTTATACAAAAGCGGAACGGCAATGGTAATCGCCAAGAGCGCCGCGTGTCAACGTTAATGAGGCATTGACACGCAGGCGATTGAAGTCATTACAGCTTTTCGGCCAATGCCTTTTCCAGCTTGTTTTGGTCAACCACGAAACCGCGGATGCCTTCAGCCAGCTTTTCTGTCGCCATGGCATCTTCGTTCTGCTCGAAGCGGAACTCTTTCTCTGTCAACAAGGCAGGACGTTGCTTGGTAGCACCGTTATCCACCAGCACGCGTGGCAGGTTGCCTTCTGTCGCCTTCAGCTCTTCCAACAGGTTGGGAGAAACAGTCAGGCGGTCGCAACCAGCCAGCGCAATGATTTCACCGGTATTGCGGAAGGAAGCGCCCATCACCACGGTCTTGTAGCCATGCTCCTTGTAGTAAGCATAAATGCGGCGTACGGACAAAACGCCTGGATCGGTTTCAGCAGTGTAGGTCTCACCGGTCTTGGCCTTGTACCAGTCAAGGATACGGCCAACGAACGGGGAAATCAGGAACACGCCAGCTTCAGCACAGGCACGCGCCTGGGCAAAGCTGAACAACAGTGTCAGGTTGCAGTTGATGCCTTCCTTCTCGAGGATCTCACCAGCCTTGATGCCTTCCCAGGTGGAAGCCAGCTTGATCAGTACGCGATCCTTGGAAATGCCGGCATCAGCGTACAGCTTGATCAGCTTGCGGCCCTTTTGCACCATCGCTTCGGTGTCGAAGGACAGGCGTGCGTCCACTTCCGTGGAGATCTTGCCAGGGATATGCTTGAGGATTTCTTGACCGATCAATACGGCCAGCTTGTCGGCAGCGTCTTCGATTTGTTGTGCCTTGTCGCTGCTCTGGGACTTGGCGTAGGCGATTGCTTCATCGATCAGTGGAGCATATTGAGGAATGGTACTTGCCTTCAGCAGCAGGGATGGGTTGGTGGTTGCATCGTAAGGCTTAACGCTCTTGATCGCTTCCACATCGCCGGTATCCGCTACAATCGTCGTGAATTCCTTAAGTTGATCGAATAAATTAGCCATATTGCTCCTCCTTGAGAAAATACAGAAATATTACGCTTGAAAACTTGCTTGCCCGACTGGGAGGCTGTTCAGCCAGGAATAGGCCCAGACCCCGCCAAAGGAATCGGGCTAGTATAACTGAATTTTATTCATAACTATAGAGCGTCGCGTCTCGACAGCGCATACGCCAGCAAGGTCGCGACAGTCAGGTCTGCGCTGGTTCCTGGATTCAGCTCCCGCTCCTTCAGTTCGGCATCGAACCGGAGCAACGCCCGCTGGTAAAGCTTGGGATTTTCGTGCGACAGCAACGCATTCAGGTGCACGCCTGCCTGGCGGCTGACGTCTTCCGCCTGCAACCGGCCGTACTTGCGCTGGATGTGGCTATCAGGAAAGCGGCTTAACAGCGTCAAATAAAGCGCCGTTGTCGCCCAGGCAGCGTTCTGCCATCTCCCCATCGCCTGCGTATACGCATCCAGGCCGACGCCAAACACATCTTCGAATCCGTGCGCATACTGCCAGGCGATACGATCCCGCCCGGCAGAAGCCTGCATTGCCTCAAGCAAGGTAATGCTCGGCGCTTCGCGCACGTCATGCTCGCCAGCCTCGCCCAAGCCTCCTGGGGAAGCGCGGACGATGGCCTTGAACGCAAGCTCGGCATCACAGACATCCAATTGCGCCAGTACCTGCAGCAACCGCTGGCGCAGCGAACCTTTCGCATCAGACAAGGCGGCATGGATCAAGGGCGCGGACAACAACACGATGCCAAGGTTGGTATTGCAATCCACGACGTTCCAGGTTGCTTCCACCGAAGCCAGGATGCGCTGCCCCACCGAAAGCCCTGGCTGTGCAATCACGCCGGCTACGGCATCGGCGCTGCGAATGAACTCCTGCACCACCATGCCGTGTCCGTCGGCAAAGATATGTACATTGCCCGGCTTGAGGCTGGTCAGCTCCGCCATGCATGCCGCACGGAAGGCTTCGGCAAGCTGGGAACCGTTCATGAGACGGCCGTCAAGGCAGGTTGCGTATGGATGCGGGAGAGGAAATCGTCGACCAGGAGCTGCCCGATATTCAGGCCGGTTGCCCCTTGCAGGCCCTTCCATGCCGGGATGCTGTTGACTTCCAGCACGTAAAGCTTGCCGGCACCGTCCCGGATGATATCCACGCCGCAATAGTCCACATCGACCGCCCTGGCAGCGGCCTCCGCCAGCTGGACCAGCTCGCCCTCGGCCGCAACCGCCTCGCAACGGCCGCCCTGGGCCACGTTATTCACCCAGTGGCTGCCATGACGGATCATGGCGGCAACCGCCTTGCCCTTGATAACGAACACCCGGTGGTCATGCCAGGCGCCCTCGCCGCTGTCCACATAGGCCTGCAGGTAGTACAGGCCGTCCACATATTGCTCCATGGGGATGGGGAAGGCGGTTTCATGCGTGAGCTTGCGTATGCCCTGCCCTTGCGAGCCAAACAACGGCTTGAGCACCAATTGCCGGCCGGCCATTGTTTCCCTGAGGTAGATTTCCTGCGCCTGGTAGCGCGACTCGCAAACCCAGGTTTGCGGCGTCGGCACCTGGTTCAGGTGCAGCAGGAAGCTGGTCATGGCCTTGTCGACGGTGCGCTCCACCGCATGGCCGTCGTTATAGACCACCACGCCCAGCAGCTTGAGCGCATGCAGGATATCGAGCCGTGCAATCACGCGCTGCAATGTTCCGCCCGGCACGCCGCGCACGAACACTCCCTTTGGCAGGGCGTCCTCAAACCCCGGGATCAGGACTGCCGGCTGGTTGGCACCAAGGCCAAGATTGAGCGCACAGTCCTTGAGGGAGACGAATACCGCCTCGTATCCACGCGCGGCAAACGCCTCCTTGAGGCGCTTGCCATGCCAGCCGGGATCATCGGTGAAAACCGGAATACGGTGATCCACTATGCGCTATAGCCGAACGACTGATCCAACAGGGCCGCATCCAGCTTGCCGCCGATGAAGCTCTTGCCCGATTCGATGGCTGTCACCGTCACTGCGGCCGGACTGAACAACAAGGGGTCGATCTTGTAAAAATCCATGTTGACCGCCTTGAACACCTCGGCGAACGGACGGCCGTAGTCGCGGGAGGCGCTGCTTGGCAATTCCTTAGCCAGCTTCGCTGCCGCCTCGTCGCTGCCCTTGACGAAGATATGCGCATGCCCGCCGAACAGGATGGCATCGTTGGTACGGCCCATGCCGATGAGGAAATCAGGTGCCGGCGGCGGCAACGGCGCGCTCGCCGCGCCATCGACCACGTGCTCCAGCGGGAAGTGCAAGGTATGGATCTTGTGCAAGGCCACTTCCAGCACGCGCGCCACGATCTGCACGGTGCCGGCCAGGCTGCGGGTCGGGGTCAGGATGAAGGTCAGGTTCTCCGCCTTGACGCCGGTATCGCGCGCAACCTTCTCGACCACCTCCTGCGGCGGCACCTTGTCGCTTTCGAGCACCAGCACTGCGGCATCGGCGCTGTCCTTGTAGCCCAGCTCCTTATAAAGCTCTTCACGGCCAGCCAGCGCACGGCCCGGGCCGGAACCGAGAGAGAAGAACTTTTCATGGGAAAGGCTCCAGCCGGCATACTGGCTGCCCAGGCAAGAAAGCACGGGATTGTTGGAATGCACGGACAGCGTCCAGGGCCAGTGCGGGAAAGTGCTGGAAGAATGCAGGTTGACATGCCCGAGGCCGCCCATGCAGATTTCAGCAATCAGGCGCCCGGCTTCCAGGCCGCCCTCGGCCTTGATGCCCGCATCGATGACGGTAGCTCCGCTGGGCAGCTTTTCCACCAGCAGGCGCAAGGTCTTGGCATTATCCACCAAGTGCTTGACCAACGGATTGGTGAGTTGATTAACGCTTGGCCAATAACTGGTATCGATCACAGCCTCGGACATGGAGTTCTCCTAATTTATCTATCAAGGGTTGAAATATGGTTGGAGCATAGCGCTCAATAATGTCATTCGTGTTCTTGCCAGCGCTTCGGCATCCTGCGCATTTTCGGCCTCGGCTTCAATGCTGCACAAGGGCATGTTTCGAGCGATGGCGCTGCCGGCCAAAGGCTTGTCCATCGTCCATTCCGGCCATGAAAAGCCGCCCGGAATGCGGATATCGAAAGGAGCGTAGAATACCAGATTCGCCGTTGCTTGGATTCGCCCGGATGACGTGAAACTAGCGGGTTGTCCCGATAGATGGCAAACCAGCCATTCGGCCTGCATTTCCATTGGGTACAGCCCCAGGCTGGAACTCAACCTCGGGTTGACTTCCAGCACCCAGAACTGCTCGCCGTCCACGACCACATCCAGGCTGTTCAAGCCGCGCAAGCCAAATGCGTCAGCCAGGCACCCGGCAGCCCGTATCAGTTCCTTCGTCACAGCCCCAGCCATTACGGCTGGTCCGGCGAGGCCGCCATAACGATATGGCAGGGAATCCAGAGGAGACAATAACTGCCGCTGGAAACCCAGCGGTTGAATACCGCCCTCAGAGGCAAGAAACAGCAAGGAAAACGGCTGTCCATCGACCTTGCGCTGGAAATAGCTTCCTTCTCCCGCCGTCGACAATCCAGCCGGGGCAATATGCATGCCGCCGCAACCGCCCTGCCTCTTGCTCAGCCATTGAGAAGCCTCCGCGCCGGACAGGGATTGATCCGGGAACTGATCAAAACAAGTTTCCGGCACCGGGATGCGGTGCTGGACGCATGCCTGGAAAAAACGGCGTGCATCCTTGCAGGCGGCCACGGTTTCCGCAGAGTTGCCAACCAAATCTACCTGCGAAGCAAGCTCGGCAATCAAGGCTGGCTGGGCTTCGAAACCGCTGCCGTACAGCAAGCGGCTGGCGCCGAACTCCTCAATCGCGGGCAGGAGGCAGTCCCTCACGGCGTCGGCAGAGAATCCTCGGCTGCCATAATCCAGCAGCAAATGCCGGTCGCAGGCAAGCAAAGTATCCTCGTCACCAAAAACATCGGCAGCCAGGACTTGGAATCCTGCTGCCGAAGCTGCGACGACATAAGGGCGGACATTTGCCGCCACGATCGCGATCTTGTTATTCAGCGTGATTACACGAGGTCTTTGCGTGCAAGTTCAAACGCGGTCATGAAGTCGATGTAGACGTGGCTTTGACCTTCCAGCATGCGCTTGAACAGGCGCTGCTGCGTCTGGTACTTGATATTGCCGATCGCCAAGGCGCCCACGCCGTAGATTTCCGTGCCTTCGATCAGCACGCCATCGGCCATCACGCCTACGCCTTCCGCGCCGGTCGGCGGCACGGCATTCACATCGGCCACCACCTTCAGGGTCTTGGACTTCTTCATCTGCTCGATGGTCAGCACGCGCACGCCTGCCGCCGCGCAGCAAAGCGCAATGTCGGTGCTCGCCAGAATCTGCGTCTTCAATTCGTCGTTGCTGCCGTCGACACAGACAATGCTGGTGCCGTAGCGCTTATTGTAGGCTGCAGCCTTCTCTTCGACATCCGCCATGGTCTTGTGCGCCACCATCTGCACGGTTGCGCCATACTTGGAGGCGATCACGGCAGTGCAGCCGCCCACCGGGCCGGTCGCGCCGAATACGCTCACCTTGCGGCCTTCGAGAGTGCCGCCGAAATTCTTGATCAGCAACTGCTCTACACGCGCCATCATTGCGGCGGAGGTTGTGAACGCGCCGGACGGGTCGGCAAACACGGAAATTTCAAAAGGCGGCACCATGGATTTCTTGGCAGTTTCCAGCATGTCCATCGCCAGATCCACATCACGGCCGCCGATCAGCATGCCGGTGCGCCATACGCCGCGAGGACCGCGCGAGAAAATGGCATCCTGCACAAGGCCGGTCACTTCATTCAGCTGCACGTTGGTGTATTGCGCAATTGCATCGTAGCCCGCATCGTACGCCATGTTCACGTCGAACGGACTGGCGTTCTTCGATGGCGTAATAAAGTGTAGTACATAAGGCTTTTCCAATTTGATCCCTTCCATTTCGCTTGCCCTCATTAATGCGGTACTTTACGTTGAGTAAATAATGGCTGTTGCCATTGTTTCAAAAACCTGATGGTTCCAAAAATCTTCAAGACACTATTCTATCGAGCATGAACTGATCTGCGCGCCAGAATTGATCCCTCTGCACAACAAAAATTCCACTTCAGAAATATGGGAATATCGGGATTCTAGCGCTTCCAGCAGCACTCGTGCATCTGTTTCATCGGCACAGACGGCGAAACCTGTAGGCCCCCATGAGCTTTGGCCGACGCAATCGATGCCGTCGGTTTCCAATTGCGTCAATATCCTTGAAATCACAGGGCTGGCATATCGCCCGCCCTGGGCCGGGGCAAAATGGTCGCCGGTGCGCCATTGCAGCTCGCGTATCGCCTGCCCGAAAGCGGGCAGATCATGCTCGGCCAGGGCAGGCAAGGCCCGCATCAGCAAATGGCGGCACAGCACCGCCGCGCTATCGGCGGGAAACTCCGGCAAACGGCGGAACGCTTCACGCTCCTCCGCGCCATGCACGCCGGTATGGCTGCGGTCGAACATGAGGATGATGCGCCAGCCTTCGGGAAACTCGGCCCGTGCAATGATAGGCGGGACATCCGTATCCTCTCCGCGGCCGCCATCGACGATCACGCCGCCTTGGGCAAACGTGCCCAGCCCGATACCGGAGCGCGCGCCGCGCGAGGTGAGCACTGCAATATCACGCAGGTTCAGGCCAAGATTGAATAATCGGTTGATTGCGCTGCCGATGGCGAGCGACATCTGGGTGCCGGAGCCCAGCCCGGCATGTTGCGGAATTGCGCTTTCGATCTGGATACGCACGCCCTGGGATAATTGCAGCGCGTCGGCAATGGAAGTGGCGATTCTCAGTCCGCGCTTGGCGCCGGGGCCTTCCACCTGAATATCATGTGCGGGAAAAGCGCGCAGGGAGGTCGCCGGTTGATCCAACGATACGCCGATACTTCCGAACTTGCGACCCAAATTACCGTTGAGATCAAAAAACCCCATGTGCAATCGTGCCGTGGTAACAACACTGACGCCCTGCTTATTGATGATAAATTCCTTCAGCTTGCGAGAAACCGGCACTTGTGATGCCAATAATCCGTTATTGTAGCCCAGCCTTATACAGTTTAAAAAGTTCGAGTAAGATTTTTATTCTCCTCCCTCAAGATAAAGTTTGTTGGCACAAAACGGCATGGTCGCGCTTGAAGCTGTTTTCGGGCAAGATCAAGGGGTATAATCTTGCAGCGTGCCTGACCGAGGCACGAACCTTGAAAAACTAACCAGTTTTCGGATGGAGAACATGACGCAATCAACCCAATTTCCGGCGGCATCGCTGGAAGCTGTGCCCTATCCTGCCGACGGGCTATTGAGCGACGATCTCACGCTCTCGCGGGATGCCAACGGCAACTTATCACTGCAGTCTCCGCACTGTCCCCAAAGCAAAGCCTTCTTCGAACAACCTTCCAGCAACGCCACTCCCGCCATCAATGGTCAGGCAGCCACGCTGGAAGCCGCCATCGAGAAGGCAAGCGGCCTGTTGCGCGGCGCGAAGCACCCTTTGCTGTCCGGCCTGGCGACAGACGTCTACGGCATGCGTGCAGTCATGAACCTCGCCGAAACCTCCGGCGCCACCATCGACCACATGAATTCCAAGAGCTCGATGAAGAACATCCTGGTCATGCAGAATTCCGGCTGGTTCGTCACCACACTGAGCGAAGTGAAGAACCGCGTGGACCTGCTGGTCGTGATCGGCACCGATATCGTCAGCTATTTCCCGCGTTTTTTCGAGCGCGTGATCTGGAACAAGGAGGCGATGTTCACCGAGAACACCGCCGACCGCGAAATCGTCTATCTGGGCGGCCGCGACCTCAATACCGCGCCGGGCGTTTCGCCGAACGGCAAGCAACCCGACGTGCTGCCTTGCGACCTTGACCGCGTGCCTGAGGTGTTGGCCGCATTGCGCGCGATCGTCGCCGGCAAGCCGCTCAAAGCGGACAATGTCGCCGGCATCGCCCGCGAGTCGCTGGAAAAACTCGCAGATCGCCTCAAGGCAGCCAAGTACAGCGTGCTCGCCTGGACCGGCAGCGCACTGGATTTCCCGCATGCCGAGCTTTCCATCCAGAACATCGTCGGCGTGGTGCAGGAGCTGAACAAGACCACGCGCAGCGCCGGCTTGCCACTGAGCGGCAACGACGGCGACGTGACGGCCTACAACGTCAGCACCTGGATCAGCGGCTATCCGTTCCGCAACTCCTACCGCCGCGGCTACCCAGACTACGACCCCTACCACTACGACACCGCGCGCTTGCTGGCTGAGGGCGAAGCCGACGTACTGGTCTGGATCAACAGCTTCAAGCCGGAGCGCGTACCGCCCAAGAGCAAGGCGCCCACTATAGTCATCGGCCATTCCGCCATGCAGTTCGAGCAAGCGCCAGAGGTGTTCATCCCGATCGCGATTCCCGGCCTGGAAGCCAACGGCGCACAATTCCGCAGCGACAGCTCGGTAACGTTGCCATTGCGCAAACTGCGCGACACCAGCCTGCCCACACTCGCCGACGTGCTCTCTGCCATAGAGTTCGCACTCAAGGCCGCTTAAGCAAGTCAAGGAACCAGAAACATGCTGATTAAACTGACAGGTGGCCGGGTCTACGACCCTGCGCACCAGATCGACGGCAAGGTCATGGACATCTACGTCCGCGACGGCCGCATCATCGACCGTCCCGGCGACAACGACACCATAGACCAGGAATACGACCTGCGCGGCAAGGTGGTCATGGCGGGCGCGATCGACATGCATACCCACATCGGCGGCGGCAAGGTCAATATCGCCCGCCTGATGCTGCCCGAGGACCACCGCAGCTCCGCCACCACGCATACGGCCGCCTGCCGCGCCGGTTGCGGCCATGCGGCCCCCTCGACATTGAACACCGGCTACCGCTACGCGGAAATGGGCTACACCGCAGGCTTCGAGCCGGCGCTCTCCCCGGTCAATGCGCGCCAGTCGCACCTGGAAATGTGCGACATCCCCATCCTGGACAAGGGCGGCTACGCCATGCTCGGCAGCGACGACTACTTCCTGCGCATGCTCGCCGCCAAGAAGGACCAGAACGCGATCAATGACTACGTCGCGTGGATACTGCACGCGACGCAGGCCATCGGCATCAAGGTGGTGAACCCGGGCGGCATCAACGCCTTCAAGTTCAACCAGCGCGCACTGAACCTGGACGAGGAGAACGTGTATTACCAGGTGACGCCGCGCGAAGTGCTGCAAGCGCTGACGCGCGCCGTCTACGAACTGGGCATTGCCCACCCGCTGCACGTGCACGGCAACAACCTCGG
The DNA here is from genome assembly GCF_045984385.1 of Methylobacillus draconifructus. Classification (NCBI taxonomy): domain Bacteria; kingdom Pseudomonadati; phylum Pseudomonadota; class Betaproteobacteria; order Nitrosomonadales; family Methylophilaceae; genus Methylobacillus; species Methylobacillus draconifructus. The sequence continues at coordinate 486,543 of NZ_JBJQIJ010000004.1, read as the reverse complement.
CGTACCCGGCAACATGGAAACCACGCTCAAGACCATGGGTGCGGTGGAAGGCTACCCGGTCCACCTCACCCATATCCAGTTCCACAGCTACGGCACCGAGGGCGACCGCAAGTTCTCGTCTGGCGCTGCCGCCGTTGCCGAAGCATTGAACAAGCACAAGAACGTCTCCGCAGACGTCGGCCAGATCCTGTTCGGCCAGACCGTCACCGCCTCCGGCGACACCATGCGCCAGTATGCCAACTCCGGCCATGCGCACCCGAACAAAGCCGTGCTCATGGATATCGAGTGCGATTCCGGCTGCGGCGTAGTGCCGTTCAAGTACAAGGACCAAAACTTCGTCAACGCCTTGCAATGGGCGATCGGCCTGGAAATCTTCCTGCTGACGGAAGACCCATGGCGCATCTTCCTTACCACCGACCACCCGAACGGCGCGCCTTTCACCAGCTACCCGCACCTGATCCGCCTGCTGATGGACAAGAGCTTCCGCAACGATATGTTCACCAAGCTCAACCTGGATGCCCAGGCCATGAGCACGCTGACATCGATCGACCGCGAATACAGCCTCTACGAAATCGCCGTCATGACGCGTGCTGGGGCAGCCAAGCTGGTCGGCCTGCACGACCGCGGCCATCTCGGCGTCGGCGGTGCCGCCGACATCACGGTCTACACCGACAACCCGGACCGCGAAGCCATGTTCTCCAAACCCGACTATGTGTTCAAGGACGGCGAACTGGTGGTCAGGGACGGCCAGGTGGTCAAAGTCACCTGGGGCAGCACGCATACGGTCAAGCCGGACTTCGACCGCAGCATTGAAAAGGATCTCAAGCAATATTTCGACCGCTATCACACCATGAACATGGAAAACTACAAGGTCAACGCCGCCGAGCTTGAAGACGGCGGCCGCGGCAAGGTGATTGTTCAGGAAGCCAAGGGTCGCAGGGAGAAGACAGCATAATGATTATCAACGGCGTAACCATAGACGACACTTTTGCCGAAGCCTTCGGCATGCGCGGCACCCGTGTCATCATCACCGCGCAGAACCTGCGCTGGGCCTACAACGCAGCGTGCGCCATGACCGGCTTCGCCACCTCGGTGATCGCCTGCGGCGTGGAAGCAGGCATCGAGCGCGAGCTCACCCCGGAAGAAACCCCGGACGGCCGCCCCGGCGTCTCCATCCTCATGTTCGCGATGAGTAGCGCGGTATTGATCAAGCAACTCGAAACCCGCATGGGCCAATGCGTGCTGACCTGCCCTACCGCGGCGGCATTCTCGGGCATAGACGACGGCTATCCTGAAATTACCAAGATCAATCTCGGCAAGAACCTGCGCTTCTTCGGCGACGGCTTCCAGATCTCCAAGGTGTTCAACGGCAAGCGCTACTGGCGCGTACCAGTGATGGACGGCGAATTCCTCACCGAGGAAAGCACCGGCATGATCCGCTCCGTCGGCGGCGGCAACTTCCTGATCCTGGCGGAATCCCAGCCGCAAGCGCTCGCCGCATGCGAAGCCGCGATCGACGCCATGAGCAAGGTGCCCAACGTCATCATGCCGTTCCCCGGCGGCGTGGTACGCTCCGGGTCCAAGGTCGGCTCCAAGTACAAGGCATTGATCGCATCGACCAACGATGCGTTCTGCCCCACGCTCAAGGGCATCACCAAGACCGAGCTTTCGCCCGAGATCGAATCGGTGATGGAAATCGTGATCGACGGCCTCACCGACCCCGACATCCGCGTCGCCATGCGCGCAGGCATCGCCGCCGCATGCGCACTCGGCGCCAAGAACGGCATCAAGCGCATCTCCGCCGGCAACTACGGCGGCAAACTCGGACCCTACCACTTCAAACTAAGGGAGATCATGGCATGAGCGCTTTGACCTTCACTCTCAAGACAACATTGCAGCAACGGGTCGACCTGTCCCCGCTCACCCCCGACAACCTGGCAGGCAAGAGCCTGGCGGACATCGGCGCCATCCTGCTTGATAGCGGCCGCGAGAAACTGCGCGCGGACAGCCTGTTCGACATTTCAGGCGACGATACCGCAGACATCGTCTTCAACAACGCCAACGGCAAGCTGGACTTCATCGGCAGTCAGATGAAGTCTGGCCGCATCACCGTCAACGGCGGAGCAGGCTCCTATCTCGGCCTGCAGATGCGCAACGGCCACATCGTGCTCAACGGCGATGCCGACGCCTTCCTTGCCAGCGGACTGGCGGGCGGCCTGATCGAGGTCAAGGGCAATGTAGGCGACTTCCTCGCCGCAGCGCTGCCCGGCGACCGCAAGGGCATGAAAGGCGGCATCGTCCTCATCAGCGGCAACGTCGGCGAGCGCGCAGGCGACCAGATGCGCCGCGGCATCATCCTCATCGAGGGCAACGCCGGATCATACCTCGCCTCGCGCATGCTGGCAGGCACCATCGGCGTGCTGGGCAGCGTCGGTGAATATGTCGGTTACGGCATGCGCCGTGGCACGTTGCTGCTCACGCAAGAGCCTCAACTACATGCCACCTTGCAAGACTGTGGCACTCACACCTTGCCTTACCTCAGCTTGATGTTTAAGTCATTCCGCAATTTGCCAAGCAAATTTGCCAGCATCAGCAAAAACCGCGTACAGCGTTATGCTGGCGATATTGCCAATGATGGCAAGGGTGAAATCCTGGTGTTCAAATAAGCTTCATTGCATCACACCGGATAAAAAAAGCCCGTGCCTGCCTGGACGGGCTTTTTTCATTTTTCCAATCAAATATCAACAAATGTTAATCACTGAAATAGCGAACTTATGCTGAGTTAAACTGACAAAAGCATCAATGCGTTACCCAACAATAAAGGAAAATATGAAAACTCAACTGACCATTAGCGCACTCGTCACAGCCCTGATATTAAGCGGCTGTGCCAATATGTCTGAAACTCAGAAAGGTACCGCAAAAGGCGCTGCAATTGGTGCAGGTGCAGGCGCAGTAGTAGGTGCTATCGCAGGCAAGGGCAAAGGCGCAGCGATTGGCGCTGCCGTCGGTGCTGGTGCTGGTGCCATTGCGGGCAATGTATGGTCCAAGCGCATGGAAGAACAAAAGCGCCAGATGGAGGAAGCCACGCAAGGCACTGGCGTGCAAGTCTCCCAGACCGAAGACAACCAGCTCAAGCTGAACATCCCCAGCGACATCTCCTTCGCCTCGGGCAAGGCCGATATCCAGCCTAATTTCCGTGCTGTGCTGGACAACTTCGCCACCACCCTGAAAAACAACCCCAGCACCCTGGTCACTATCATCGGCCACACCGACAATACCGGTTCCGATTCCATCAACAACCCATTGTCCGTGAACCGCGCTGCCAACACTCGCGACTACCTCACCGCGCGCGGCATCGCCGCCAGCCGCTTCACCATTGACGGCCGTGGCTCGCACGAACCCTTAGTTGCCAACGACACTCCAGCCAACCGTGCCAAGAACCGCCGCGTGGAGATTTTCGTCGCGGAACCAGCACCGGCGCAATAACCCTACCTCGTCTGACATTCTTAGCAGGTAGCCAATGAATAACCCCGCATATTCAGTTGAATATGCGGGGTTATTTTATGAATGAATTCTGAGGCTGTATTGGCTGATGATAATCAGATTACGATACGATACCTATTAATGCCAGTGAGCATTATCAATATATTGATCTGCAAAATTTTAGTCGGCCTAAATCATCATATGTAGATTGATGTTATTTGAATCATTGGAGAGTAGATTGACTTAGCTTTACCTCATCAAATACGATGCGGCTATCTAAATATTAGTTAGCTCCCAATGCCACTACACGAGTGCCCTCACACCTTCCAAGAGCTGGCCACAACTACGCTTCCGGCGCACATGGCCAGAATGCACGTCGCCTTAGCGGATCCGCGCAACATGGATCTATTTGCAAGACCCGGAATCGGCCCCGGCACGCTAATCAAAGAATTTGGCATTCCCCAGGACTTCTCTGGCTGCTATGTGCTTCTTGAAGCAGACGCACCAATCTACGTTGGTATTTCGCGTGGTGTGATCGGGCGACTTCGGCAGCATGTCTTCGGCAAAACTCACTTTGACGCGAGCTTAGCGTTCCGCATCGCCATGGCCAGACACCCGGACAGAGCTATTGCCAACCTAACCCGATCGGAGGCAATGCAAGACCCACTGTTTGGAACGTCTTTCGCTGAGGCCCAAGCCTATTTACGCTCGTTGAAGGTCGCTGCCATCGCTATCGAGAATCCGCTTGAGCTGTACGTCTTCGAGCCGTATTGCGCTCTTGAGTTGGACACGCATCAATGGAACTCTTTTGAGACGCACTGAGTTGGGTTCTCACAATTCATTCAAGCCGATGCTGCTTCGTGGCACGGCTTAACAACTTAAGCATCAGAGCACAGATACCGCCAACCACGTTAATGCAGCACACAATATTAAAAATATGCGCCACATAGATTGCATTCCCAACACCACAACTATCCGTATTTCTGCTGCAAGTCCGGAATCTCGCTTGCCGGCACGGTCGCAATGACCGTCACATATTCAGCGAATGTCTTGTCCAGGATTTCGCCATTCATTTTGGCAATTTCCCGAGTGAAGATATCCAACTGCTTGTAATCAAGCTCAATCCGAATTTTCTGCATCTCGACGAAAGGCCCAATCTGCGCGGCGTCCAGCGCCATCTTCGCAGTGCCGCCATAGGCGCGGACGAGGCCGCCGGTGCCGAGGTTGATGCCGCCGTAATAGCGAATCACGCCGACGCAGACGTTGATGAGGTCGCGGCCTTCTAGGAATTGCAGCACAGGCTTGCCCGCAGTGCCGGACGGCTCGCCTGCGTCGCTGAAGCGCTGCACGATGCCTTGGGGCGTCTTGAGGCGGAACGCATAGGCGAGATGATGTGCGCTCTGGTGCGCTGCCGCCAGGCGGCGCAGCGACATGCCGACGGCGCGCTCATCCGCGCAATACTCCGCGATCGCGAAAAAACGGGATTTATTGATGGTCTGCTCTGCCTGACCTGGCTGTACGATGATCTGCAAACTACCCGACCTTTACCACTGAATACTGAATACCGCCGGCTACTTGCGGCGCTTGCCCCCGAGAATGGAACCCAGCACCCCGCGCAATATCTGCCGCCCCAATTCGGAGCCAATTGCACGCGCTGCGCTCTTGGCGGCGGTTTCCAGCACGCCCTGGCGGCTGGACGGTTTGCCGGACTTTTCTGCATTGCCGCCGAACAAGTCGCCCCAATCGAAGCCCTTGTCGGCCTCCTGCTGTTCAGTAGGCGTTTCCGTGGCCCGGCCCTTGAGGATTTCATAGGCGGACTCGCGGTCTATGCTGTTCTCATAATGGCCGTATACGATGGAGCTCTTGATGAGCTGCTCGCGCTCGACCGGCGTTATGGCACCGATACGGCTGCCCGGAGGGCAGATGAACGCACGCTCCACCGGGGTCGGGCGGCCGTGCTCGTCGAGGAACGACACCAATGCCTCGCCCACGGCAAGCTCGGTGATGACCTCGCTGACCTTCACCGCCGGGTTGGCGCGGAAGGTTTCGGCCGCGGCCTTGACCGCCTTCTGGTCGCGCGGCGTGAATGCGCGCAATGCGTGTTGCACGCGGTTGCCTAATTGGCCGAGCACTACATCGGGAATATCGAGCGGGTTCTGGCTGACGAAATATACGCCAACGCCTTTGGAGCGGATCAGCCGCACGACTTGCTCGATCTTGTCGAGCAGGGACTTGGGCGCATCGTTGAACAACAGGTGCGCCTCGTCGAAGAAGAATGCCAGCTTGGGTTTTTCCAGGTCCCCTACTTCCGGTAGTTTCTCGAACAGCTCGGACAACAGCCACAGCAGCAAGGTCGCGTATACCCTAGGGGAGTTATACAGGGTATCGGCTGCCAGCACGTTCACGACGCCCCAGCCTTTCTGGTCGGTCTGGATCATGTCGTCGAGGTTCAAGGCCGGCTCGCCGAAAAGCTGGTCCGCCCCCTCGTGCTCGAGCTGCAGCAATGCGCGTTGGATCGCTCCCACGCTGGCGCTGGAGATGTTGCCGTATTGCGCGCTGTATTGGGCGGCATTTTCGGATGCGTGCTGGATCATGGCGCGCAAATCCTTGAGGTCAAGCAGCAGCCAGCCCTGGTCGTCGGCAATCTTGAATACCGCGGTCAGCACGCCGGACTGCACGTCATTGAGGTTGAGCATGCGCCCCAGCAGCAACGGCCCCATCTCGGCGATGGTGGTCCTGATCGGGTGGCCTTGCTTGCCGAAGACATCCCACAAGGTCACGGGGCAGGCGGCCAAGCTGAAATCGTTCAGGCCGAGCTGGGCGACGCGCGCATCGATCTTGGCGTTGCCGCCGCCGACCTGGCTGATGCCGGCCAAATCGCCTTTGACGTCGGCCATGAACACCGGCACGCCCATGCGCGAAAAGCTTTCAGCGATGCTCTGCAGCGTTACCGTCTTGCCGGTCCCCGTCGCGCCTGCCACCAAGCCGTGGCGGTTGGCCATTTTAGGCAGCAGGTAGAGGAAATCCGCGCTTTTAGCTAAAGGAGTCGGTGTCATACAACCTCAAAGAACTATCAATTGAACAGATGCTCAACAATACCAGAAATGCACGGCGGCAACCTCGGTAATCACCGCATGAACGTTTATTGTTCCGCCGCCGCGTTGTAGCCGGTCTTCAATTCGGCCTCCACCGCCTTGCGGGGATAATGCGGCGCCAGTAATTCGATGAACGCATAAGAATACCCGCGCAGGTAGGCATCGCGGCGCAAGCCGATATAAGTCGTGCTGGGCGGGAACAAATCGCTCACGTCCAGCATCGCCAAGTGGCTGTCGCGCTGCGGGTCGTACGCCATGTTGGCAAGCAAGCCAATGCCCAGCCCGAGGTTGACATAGGTCTTGATCACATCGGCATCAATCGCGGTCAATACCACGTTCGGGTTCAGGCCTGCCTTTTCGAATACCTTGCTCACCAAGGAACCGCCGGTGAAAGCGAAATCGTAGGTGATCAAGGGGTAGCGCGTGATTTTCTCGAGCGTGATGGGCTGTTCCGCCAGCAAGGGGTGGGCCTGCGGCATCACGAGGCAACGGTTCCATTGGTAGCAAGGCAGGCAAAGCAGGTCGGTGAAGCTGCTGATGGACTCGGTTGCGATGCCGATGTCGGCCTCCCCCTTCTGCACCTGCTCAGCCACTTGCGTAGGGTTGCCCTGGTGGATGGTCAGCTTGACCTTGGGATAGCGCTGCATGAACTCCTTCACCGCCGCAGGCAGGCGATAGCGCGCCTGGGTATGGGTGGTGGCGATGGTCAGCGTGCCGGAATCCTCATGTGAAAACTCATCGCCGACGCGCTTGATGTTGTCCATCTCCATCATGACGCGTTCAGCCAACTGCAGTATAATTTGGCCCGGTTCCGTAACCCCGATCAGCCTCTTGCCATTGCGCTTGAATATCTGCAGGCTCAACTCGTCCTCAAGCAGTTGGATCTGCTTGCTTACCCCCGGCTGGGAAGTATGCAAGGCATCAGCCGCAAGGGATACACTCAAGCCCTGGCGGGCGACTTCGCGAATGTACCGCAATTGATGTATTTTCATGTGTTTATTCAGCCTTGGTTTTATAACAAAATCACATATGCATAGAATAACATACTATGAAAAATTTTAATTAACCTGTTATAATGTAAGGCTTTTTCTGGCATGGTTTTTTAACTGGACAACCAGACGTCCCAGATAAAAACAACAATCAACTCATGGACATAGGATACATTCTCTCCGGCTTTGCCGTAGGTTTTCTTGTTGGCATTACCGGAGTGGGAGGCGGCTCATTGATGACCCCTCTGCTGGTATTCCTGTTTGGCTTCAAGCCAGTAGTGGCAGTTGGAACCGACTTGCTGTTTGCGGCACTAACCAAGACAGGCGGCGTTTGGGTGCATCATGGCACTCACAAGTCTGTGGACTGGAAGGTCGTCGGGTTGCTGTCGGCTGGCAGCTTGCCAGTATCGGTCATCACGATTTACGTCATCAAGCACTTGATGGCCGTGGGCAAGGAAATCGGCGGGTTGATTACCTATGCCCTGGGTATTGCATTGATTTTAACCGCATGTGCTCTGCTGGTCCGCAGCGTCATCATGCGCAACAAGCAGCGTGAAGTCGAGCAAAGTGCCATCAGCACCGGTCGCTTCACGGGCACGACACAAGTCGCTGCCACTATCTTGACTGGCGCCGTACTAGGAGCGCTGGTGACATTATCCTCAGTAGGCGCGGGGGCGCTGGGCACGATTGCCATCCTCCTGCTCTACCCGAAGATGAGCACCTTGAAAGTCGTGGGCACCGACCTCGCCCACGCCATTCCGCTGACTGCGCTCGCAGGCATCGGGCATTGGACGCTGGGTCACGTGGATTTTGTATTGCTCGGCAGCCTGCTGATCGGCTCGCTGCCAGGCATCTGGATTGGCAGCCATTTGAGTGCCAAAATTCCGGAAAAAGTATTACGCCCGATCCTGGCATTGATCCTCTTGCTGATCGGTTTGAAATTTGTTCTAGCATAAAGTGAGCTCATGTATAAATACGACGAAATTGACCAGGCCATCGTAGACGAGCGCGTCAAACAGTACCGTGACCAGACTCGCCGCTTTCTCGCGGGCGAGTTGACCGACGAGGAGTTCCGTCCGCTGCGCCTGCAAAACGGCTTGTACATCCAGCGTCATGCCCCCATGCTGCGTATCGCAGTCCCTTACGGAATGCTCTCCTCCAGGCAACTGCGCAAGCTTGGCGACATTGCCAAGCGCTATGACCGCGGTTATGGCCACTTCAGCACCCGTCAAAACCTGCAATTGAACTGGCCCCAGTTGGAAGACGTGCCCGATATCCTGGCAGAGCTCGCCACTGTGCAAATGCACGCCATCCAGACTTCCGGCAATTGCATCCGCAATATCACCACCGACCAGTTCGCCGGCGTTGCGCCTGATGAAGTGGTCGACCCGCGCGCCATCGCCGAAATCGCCCGCCAATGGAGCACGTTCCACCCTGAATTCGCCCTGCTGCCGCGCAAGTTCAAGATTGCGGTTTCGGGCACCAAACAGGATCGCGCCTTGATCCAGGCCCACGATATCGGCCTGGAGTTCTATCGCGACCAGGAAGACAAGATGGCAGTCCGCGTCTGGGTAGGCGGCGGCCTGGGCCGTACCCCCATCCTGGGCTCCGTCGTGCGAGAACACCTGGAGTGGCAGCATGTATTGACTTATTGCGAAGCGATCATCCGCGTCTACAACCTGCATGGCCGCCGCGACAACGCCTACAAGGCGCGTATCAAGATCTTGGTCAAGGCGCTGGGCATCGAGGAGTTCCGCCGCCAGGTGGAAGAGGAATGGCAGTACCTCAAGGACAGCCCGAACACCATCACCGAGTCCGAACTGGCCCGCGTGAGCAAGTATTTCACCCAAATGCCGTACGAAACGCTGCCGGAGCATGATGCCGGCTTTGATAGCGCAGTCGCGAGCAACCCCGCATTCGCTGCCTGGGTCAAACGCAACACCCATGCGCACAAACAGCCTGGCTATCGCGCCGTGACCTTGTCGCTCAAGACGCATGGCAATCCGCCCGGCGACATTACCTCCGAGCAAATGCATATCGTTGCGGACTTCGCCGACGAATACAGTTTCGGCGAGGTGCGGCCCTCTCACGAGCAGAACCTGATCCTGGCCGACGTCAAGCTGTCCGACCTTTTCCCGCTGTGGGAGAAGGCGCGCGCGGCTGGCCTCGCTACCGCGAATATCGGCCTGTTGACCGACATCATCTGCTGCCCCGGCGGCGACTTCTGCGCATTGGCCAATGCCAAGAGCATCCCGATTGCCGAGGCCATCCAGATGCAATTCGACGATCTGGACTACGTATACGACATCGGCGAACTCGAGCTGAACATCTCGGGTTGCATGAATGCCTGCGGCCACCACCATGTGGGCCATATCGGCATTCTGGGCGTGGACAAGGACGGTTCCGAGTGGTACCAGGTCACGCTGGGCGGCAAGCAAGGCAACGATGCCAGCCTGGGCACCGTTCTCGGCCCGTCGTTCGCGGCTGAAGAAATGCCTGGCGTGATCCAGAAGCTGATCGATGTCTATGTGCGCGAGCGCACCCCGGAGGAACGCTTTATCGATACGGTGCGGCGCATTGGCGTTGCCCCGTTCAAGACGCATGTTTATGGCGAGAAGAAAAAGGAAGTAGCACATGCCTGATCATCAGTCCAACCTGATCCTGAACAACGCCATCGTCGAGGACGAATGGGCATTGGTCACCATGCCCGCCGGCGAAGAAGTCGTCAAGAAACAGGCCGGCAAGGTGGTGCTGTTCAAGCTCACGGGCGAAGCCAGCCACACCGCCGAGCAGATCGCCAATACCGAAATCCCAGCCACTGGCAAGATACTGGTGCCCTTGGCCGTATGGCGCGAACGCAAGGCCGAACTCGCGGCACGCCATGCCGCCGGCGAGCTGGGCGTCTGGCTCGACACCCATGAGCTGCTGGAAGACCTGGTCGGCTCGGTCGAGGACATCAACAGCCTGCCCTTGATCGCCGTGCATGTGGAGCGCTTCGCCGACGGCCGCATCTTCTCGATCGGCAACCTGCTGCGCACGCGCTACCATTACAAGAACATCCTGCGCGCTTTCGGCGATGTGCTGCGTGACCAGTTGTTCTTCCTCAAGCGCTGCGGCTTCAACAGCTACCTGATCCGCGCCGACCGCTCCGCGGAAGACGCCTTGGCTAGCCTGCAGGACTTCAGCCAGCCCTACCAAGGCGCCGTTGACGAGCAATTGCCCGTCTGGCGCCGCGTGAACCGGCAGCCCACTGCGCAGTAAACCGTATGCCGGCTGGTCACCACGACTACGCCAGCCTGGCTTTGCAAGTTGTAGTTTTGTTTTAGGAATCCTAACTGGAGATGTGAGCTGACAGACAGCAACAGTTTCAGCACAAAATCGATATGACGACCTTGACCCAATCCACCCTCTCCCACCTCGACTGGCTTGAAGCGGAAGCGATCCATATCCTGCGCGAAGTGGCAGGCCAATGCTCCAACCCCGTGCTGCTGTTTTCCGGCGGCAAGGATTCGCTATGCATACTGCGCCTAGCAGAAAAGGCGTTCCGCCCGGGCCGCTTTCCGTTCCCGCTCATGCATATCGACACCGGCCACAACTACCAGGAAGTGATCAACTTCCGCGACCAGCGTGCCGCCGAGCTCGGCGAGCGCCTGATCGTGCGCTCGGTTGAAGACTCCATCAAGCGCGGCAGCGTGGTGCTGAAATCGCCGGACGAATCCCGCAACAAGCACCAGTCCGTCACCCTGCTGGAAGCGATTGAAGAGTTCGGCTTCGATTGCTGCATCGGCGGCGCACGCCGTGACGAGGAAAAGGCCCGCGCCAAGGAACGCATCATGAGCTTCCGCGACGAGTTCGGCCAATGGGACCCGAAGAACCAGCGCCCGGAATTGTGGAACCTCTACAATGCCCGTACCCACAAGGGCGAGAACATCCGCGCCTTCCCGATTTCCAACTGGACGGAAATGGACGTCTGGCAATACATCGAACGCGAGCAGCTCGGCCTGCCCAGCATCTACTTCGCGCACAACCGCGATGTCGTGATGCGCAATGGCGCGATTTTCCCTGTCAATGTGCCGCTTACCAGCGGCGAGGTCATCAACCATCCCAAGGCAGGCGAAGAAGTCATCAGCATGCAGGTGCGCTTCCGCACCGTCGGCGACATCACGTGTACGGCGCCGGTGCCTAGCGATGCCGACTCTCTGGGCAAGATCGTGCTGGAAACCGCGACCACCACCATCACCGAACGCGGCGCCACGCGCCTGGACGACCAGACCTCGGACGCCTCCATGGAGCAACGCAAGAAGGAAGGCTATTTCTAGGCCACTACGCACTGCAGATGACGGCCAGATTCATCAGCCGACCAACCAACCAGCTGAATAGCGACAAGTTTAAAGAGTACTGAAGATGTCCAAACTAGAAAATCTACCTGCGCACAACGACAGCCTGTTGCGCTTCATGACCTGCGGTAGCGTGGACGACGGCAAGAGCACATTGATCGGCCGCCTGCTGTACGACACCAAGACCATCCTGGCGGACACCCTGACCCAGATCGAGCGCACCTCGCAAAAGCGCGGCATGGAATCCGTCGACCTTTCCCTGCTCACCGACGGACTGCAGGCGGAACGCGAGCAAGGCATCACCATCGATGTCGCCTACCGCTACTTCAGCACCGGCACCCGCAAGTACATCATTGCCGACGCCCCCGGTCACGAGCAATACACGCGCAACATGGTCACGGCCGCCTCCACCGCCAACCTCGCCATCATCTTGATCGACGCGCGCAAGGGCGTATTGACCCAGACACGCCGTCACTCCTATCTGGCGCAATTGGTGGGCATCCCGCATATCGTGGTCGCGATCAACAAGATGGACCTGGTGGATTACTCGCAGTCCGAATTCGAGCGCATCCGCGCCACCTACCTGGAATTCGCCGAGCAGATCGGCCTGCAGCGCAACGGACGTGATATCCACTTCGTGCCCATGTCCGCGCTCAACGGCGACATGATCGTGGATCGCGGCAATGCCATGCCCTGGTACCAGGGCCCTACGGTGCTGGAGCTGCTGGAATCGGCCCCGCCGGCCCACTCCGAACGCACCGAGTCCTTCCGCTTCCCCGTGCAGTTCGTCTGCCGCCCGCACGCTTCCGACGATCCCGAGCTGCATGATTTCCGTGGATTCATGGGCCGCGTCGAGTCCGGCGACATTGCCGTGGGCGACGAAGTCACCGTGCTGCCGTCCGGCTTGAATTCCCGCGTCAAGGCGATCCAGCTTGGCGACGTGACGTTGCGGCATGCCATCACCGAGCAATCCATCACCATCCTGCTCGAGGACGAGATTGATATTTCCCGCGGCGACATGATCGTGAAAAAGGCTGAAGCGCCTGCCCCGGTCAAGCAGTTGAATGCCATGGTGTGCTGGCTGTCCGAAACTCCGCTTTCGCCTGCCCGCACCTACATCATCCGCCATACCACGCGCGAATCCAAGGCCAAGGTGGGCAGCATCGAGTACAAGATCGATGTCAACACCACCGAGCGACTGGCAGCCGAGGGCAGCCTGAACATGAACGATATCGCCAGCATCAGCTTCAAGCTGGCGCAACCGTTGATGGTCGACCCTTACGATGTCAACCGTGCCACCGGCTCGTTCATTATTATCGATGAAGCGACCAACAACACCGTTGGCGCAGGGATGGTACAGGCTTGATTTATATCGGCAAAACCAAACAGTCTTATTGCTAAAATCAATAAATACCGTATTTAATATCGCTTATAATCCCAGCATTATATTAAGTAGTGCTAAGACCCATAGAGGAATATAAATGGCATACGTAGTAACCGAGAACTGCATCCAGTGCAAATATACCGACTGTGTCGATGTTTGCCCGGTGGATTGCTTTGTTGAAGGCCCCAACTTCCTGGCAATCAATCCGGATGAATGCATAGACTGCACCCTGTGCGTAGCGGAATGCCCTGCTGAAGCCATCTTCTCCGAGGATGATGTGCCCGAAGACCAGCAGGAATTCATCGAACTGAATGCCCGCCTGTCACAAATCTGGCCGGCTATTACCGCACGCAAGGCCCCGCTGCCCGATGCCGATGCCAACAACGGCACGCCTGGCAAGCGCGACCTGTTGGTTGAATAGTCAATTCGCGCTTTTCAGCCCAATAAAAAAGCCCACATGTGTGGGCTTTTTTATTGGGCATAGTTTTTACACCTGGATCTTTAAACCTGGGCCAGGTTCCGAATCGGGACTTCAGGATTCACGTCGGCCTCATAATCCACGCCTTCCACGCCAAAACCGAACAGGCGCAGGAAGTCTGATTTATAGCCTGAGAAATCAGTCAGCTCATACAGGTTTTCATCAGTGACTTTATCCCACAAGGTAGCCACTTCTTCCTGGATTTCGGGCGCAAGCTCCTTGTAGTCGGCACGCAAACGGCCTTCTTCGTCCACAATCGGTGTGCCGTTGTATAGGCTATCGCGGTACAGGCCGTCAACCTGCTCGATACAGCCTTCGTGCGTGCCTGCCTTCTTCATCGCCTTGAACAACAGGGAAAGATAGAGCGGCATCATCGGGATCGCAGAGCTGGCCTGGGTCACCAATGCCTTGAGCACCGCCACGCGCGCATCGCCGCCCTTGGCGGCCAATTGCTCGCGAATCTTCAGAACACGCTGGTCCAGGTCCTTCTTGGCCGCGCCTATGGTGCCGTTCCAGTAAATATCGTGCGTGATCTTCTCGCCCAGGTAAGTAAAGGCCGTGGTCTTGGCGCCATCGGCCAGCACGCCCGCCTGGTCCAGCGCCTCTATCCACATCTGCCAGTCCTCGCCGCCCATCACGGCGACGGTGTTGGCAATTTCCTCGTCGCTGGCAGGCTCGATCACGTTTTCCTTCACCACTTCCTTGTCGGTATCCAGGCCGCGCTGATGCAGGGTCTTGCCTATGGGCTTGAGGGTGGAGTTGTAGACATGGCCGGTCTTGGGATGGGTGCGGCGCGGCGCGGCGAGGCTGTAGACCACGAGATCGACCTGTCCGAGGTCGCGCTTGATGATGTCTATGGTCTGCTGCTTCACGGCATCGGAGAACGCATCCCCATTCACGCTGCTGGCATACAGCCCTTCCGCTTCCGCAAACTTGTGGAATGCAGCGGAGTTGTACCAGCCCGCCGACCCCGGCTTACTGCCCTCGCCTGCCCGCTCCAGGAACACGCCTACTGTCGCGGCGCCGCTTGCGAATGCGGCACTGATGCGCGCCGCCAGACCATAGCCGGTGGATGCGCCGATCACCAACACGCGCTTGGGGCCATTGAAGGCGCCTTGCGCCTTGACGTAGTCGATCTGCTGCTTGACGTTGGCTTCGCAGCCGGTGGGGTGTGCCGTGACACAAATAAAGCCGCGCACGCGGGGTTTGATTACCATGAAAACCTCTCGAGTTCTTGGCAGCAAGGCTGCCTGGTTGAATGCAGTTGAAGCCAGTACCTACCACAGTACGGCCAGTCAAGTTCGCTATTATAAAGGGCTGGCGCCTTTATTGCTCGGGCAATCCTTGCCCGGCATGCGCATGTCTGAACAGCCCGGTGCGCCTGACGGCGAGCCAGCCTAGCAGCAAATAGCCGAGCATCGCCAAGGCCAGTCCTGCCGGATGATGCCAGACCAAGGGGGCCACCACTCCGGCGGAAACCGTCGACAGCAGCATTTGCATGAACGCCTGCCCGGACGCTGCCGTGCCGCGGATTCGGGGATGGCAATCCAGCGCGCTGATCGAAAGCAATGGCATGCCGAGCGCCAGGCCGATATTGAACAAGGCGATCGGCAGGATATTCAATGCAGCGTGGGTAAAAGGCAACAGGCTGGCTGCAAGGTTCAGCACTGCCATGGCAGCCATCCAGACATAGGCAAAGCGCAATATCTGCTGGGCGCCATACTTGCCCGCCGCGCGCTTGGCAAGCCATGAGCCCAGCACCGTGCCGCAAACCGTGGGAATGAACATCCAGGCGAACTGCTGCGAGCTCAGGCCCAGGTGATGGATGAGGAATACCGGGCTCGCCAGCACATAGAGAAAGAATGCCGAGAAATTCGCCCCGATTGCCAACACCAGCAAGCTGAATTCACGATGGCCGAAAATCGTCTGGTAATTGCGGCATACGTTCGCCACCGACAACGGCGTACGCTTTTCCTTAGTCATGGTCTCGGGCAGATACCTTGATGCCGCAAGCGCGATCAATACCGCATACAGCGCGAGGAAGCCGAAGATTGCCTGCCAATGGATGCCAAGCAGCCAACCGCCGATGATGGGCGCCACCGCCGGGGCAATGCCGAACAGCATCTGCACCGTCGCCATGACGCGCTGCGCCTCCACTCCCTGGAAAAGATCGCGCACCATGGCGCGCGCCACCACATTGCCTGCCCCGGCCGAGAGCCCCTGCAGAATCCGCATGGCCCACAGCGTCTCCACATTGGGCGCCAGCATGCAGCCTATCGAGGCGAGGATGAAGATGCCCAGCCCCCAGCGTATGGTCGTGATGCGGCCTACCGCATCGCTGATGGCGCCGTGGAACAGCGTCATCAGCGCATAAGGCAGCAGGTACAGGGTAAGGCTATGCTGGATTTCCACCGTGGAAGCGCCAAGATCGCGCTCCAGCAGGGGAAAGGCAGGCAGGTAGGTATCGATCGCGAACGGTGCCAGCGCCGTCAGGCCTGCAAGCACGTACACCAGCAAAATGGAATGACGCATGTTCCGGTAAGCCCTGCCAGGGCCAGCCCGGCAAAAGCCTCAAGAATATCGCCTAACGGTAAATATGGCTACGGTTGTATGGATAATCCAGCATGCCTTGCGCATCGGGCTTGCCGGCGACGACCTGGAACAAGGCCAGCCAGTTATGATCGAACGCGAACGCTGACCCCGCCATGTAGATGCGCCAAATGCGATATTTACTCTCGCCGATCATGGACAATGCCTGCTCGCGATGCTGCTCCAGGCGCTCCACCCATTCCCACAGCGTCTTGCCGTAATGCGGACGCAGGTTTTCCGCATCCAGCGGCTCGAGGCCGGAAAGGGACAGCTCCGCCAGCACGTTGGACACATGCGTCAGCTCGCCGCCGGGAAAGACATACTCATCGATGAACTCGGCAATGCCGTTGCCCAGCCCGCTGCTCTTCACCGCCACCGAGGTGATGCCGTGGTTCATGACCAGCCCGCCGGTATTCAGCAGGCTGTAGATCTTGTCGAAATACAGCCGGAGGTTCTTGCGGCCGACATGCTCGAACATGCCGACGCTGGCAATCTTGTCGAACGTCTCGTGCGCAGGCAGGTCGCGGTAGTCCATGAGCCTGACCTCCAGCCTATCCTGCCAGCCGCGCTCCTCTATCAGGCGCTGCACGTGGGCATGCTGGTTGTCGGACAAGGTAATGCCTACCGCCTTCACGCCGTAATGCTCGACGGCATGCATCACCAGGCCGCCCCAGCCGCAACCGATATCGAGGAAGCGCTCCCCCGGCTTCAGCATCAGCTTGCGGCAGATATGGTCGAGCTTTTTTTCCTGGGCCAGGTCCAGGCTTTCGTCGCCATCGGCGAAATAAGCGCAGGAATAGACCCGCCGCCGATCCAGCCACAACCCGTAGAAATCATTGGAAACATCATAGTGGTAAGTGATATTGCGGCGGTCGCGGCTGCGGGTGTGGCGCCACCACCGCCAATCCTTGCGCGTCTCGGCATCGTTGCTCGCATCTACCCCGCAATAGGCCTGGCCCAGCGACAAGATATCCTTCGCGCTGCCCAGCAAATCCACCCAGCCTTCGACATAGGCCCGCGCAAGCCCGCCCAATGTCGGCTTGGCCAGCACGGCCAGGACCTTGGCATCGTTCACCAGGATCGATACCTTGGCATCCGCATCGCCTGCGACTAATTCGCCGTTCCAGCTCACGGATACGGGCAAGCCGGTCAAACTCTTCTGGATCTGGTTTTGCAGCAGCGCACTGAACATCCCTTACCTCCATAGACTAAGCGTTTGATTTTTTTATAAGCCGCTCCAACATTCCCCATACGGCCAATAATGGATAGCCTGCAACCAGGCTAGTGCCAATGTAATCGGAGCGGCGCTTTGTTACAATAAGTCACTTACCTTATGTCGACTTTAGTCGATCCATCAATACGGAGTAAAGCATGCAACTGGACTTGGCAAAAATCAACGCAGAATTGGGACGCGACGCGGAAAAACTGGTGGAATGGGCGCTAGGCCTGAACAAGAAAGCCATCGTCACGACCAACTTCCGCCCTTTCGAGGCCGTCATCCTGCACATGGTCGCCAAAATCCGGCCCGACACTCCCGTGATCTGGATGGACAGCGGCTACAACACCGAGGCCACCTACCGCTTTGCCGATGAAGTCACGAACCAGCTCAAACTCAACCTGAGCATCTACCTGCCCAGGCGCTCCCGCGCCCACCAGGAGGCCGTTGACGGCCCCGTTCCGGCACTTGATGACCCGCGCCACGCCGCGTTTACGGAAGAAGTCAAACTGGAACCCTTCGCACGCGCCCTGCGTGAAACCGCACCTGAAGTCTGGTTCACCGCCCTCCGCGCCACCGATACCGCAGTACGCGCCCAAATGGACCCGGTCAGCATCAACCCGGACGGCTTGATCAAGGTCGCGCCTTTATTGCACTGGACCTCAAAAGACCTGTATCAATACCTGACTGCACACAACTTGCCGAACAACTTCGACTACTTCGACCCGACCAAGGGCGAAGAAAATCGCGAGTGCGGTTTGCATCTTTCGCACTAAGCCTCTAAGGCTGAAATAGAAAGGGAAGCCGTCGCTCCCCTTTTTCATTAATTAAGGCAATGCGTGGAATTCTTCCACCAACTCCCTATTCTCACCTTCGATCAGCTTGCGCGAGTTCTTGTCGTTGCGGAAGAGGATGGGCTGCGCCTGCAGGTAAGGCTTTTGCGCATTGGCGATGGCTTCGTCGATCAAGTGCCGGTGCGGCGACTTGGTGCAAACGGGGTCAGCCGCCTCGGCATCGCCTGAGAGCAGGAAGGCCTGGCAACGGCAGCCTCCGAGGTCTTTCTCTTTTTCCGGGCAGCTGCGGCAGGGTTCTTTCATCCAATCGTCGCCGCGGTATTTATTGAATGCGGGCGACTCTTCCCAAACCCATTTCAGGCCATTGGTCTTGACGTTGGGGAAGCTCATGTTGGGCAATACGCGCGCCGAGTGGCATGGCAGCACGTCGCCGTTGGCCGTGACGATCATGAACACTTCGCCCCAGCCGTTCATGCATTTTTTTGGACGGTTGGAGAAGTAGTCCGGCACCACGAAGAATATCTTCATTTTATTGCCGACTTTTTCACGGAAGGCATTGGTGATGGCCTCGGCCTCATCAATCTGTTCCTTGGTCGGCATAAGCTGGCTGCGGTTGACCAGGGACCAGCCGTAATACTGGGTATTCGCCAGTTCGACAAAGTCCGCCCCCAGCGCTTCCGCCATTTCGAGGATTTCCTTGACGTGCTTGATGTTGAAGCGGTGGATCACGACGTTGAGCACCATGGGATAGCCATGTTCCTTGATCATGGCGGCGACTTTCTTTTTGAGCTCGAAGGTGCGGGTGCCGGTGATGAAGTTGTTGATTTCCTCGGTGATGTCATGCATGGAAAGCTGGATATGGTCCAGCCCGCCCTCCTTGAAGGCGCTGATGCGCTTTTCCGTGAGGCCGACGCCGGAGGTGATGAGGTTGGTGTAATACCCAAGGCTGCTGGCCTCGGCAATAATCTCCTCAATATCGTCTCGCAAGAGCGGCTCACCGCCGGAGATACCTAATTGCAATGCGCCAAGCTTGCGCGCATCGCGCAGGGCCTGTATCCATTGTTCGGTGCTCAGCTCGTTCTTGGTGTGCTTGTCGTAATCGGTAGGGTTGTAGCAGAAGGCGCAATGCAAGGGGCAGCGATACGTCACCTCGGCCAGCAGCCACAAGGGTTGGGTGTTGGTCTTGGAAGCGGCAACGCCGTTGTTTTGTTGAACTGGTGTACTCATTTGTCTGCTCCTTCACGCAATGCGCCTGCCACAGGCCGCTAATTACGTTTCTCCAGCCAGGCCTTTT
This sequence comes from Methylobacillus draconifructus, assembly GCF_045984385.1. Classification (NCBI taxonomy): domain Bacteria; kingdom Pseudomonadati; phylum Pseudomonadota; class Betaproteobacteria; order Nitrosomonadales; family Methylophilaceae; genus Methylobacillus; species Methylobacillus draconifructus. The sequence continues at coordinate 466,884 of NZ_JBJQIJ010000004.1, read as the reverse complement.
CCAGCGCAAGGTCAAGCATGGCGATCACGTCAGCCTCGATGTCCGCCACGTCGGGAAAGGCGGCCTGCACATCGGCCACGATGTCAGCGACGCTGCGTTGGCCGTCCACGCGCTTGATAACTTCGCCAGCCCCGCCGTTGAGCTTGATCATGCCCTCGGGAAACAGCAGCACGTAGCATTGCTGCGCTTCTTCCCATTGGAAACGGTAATGGCGCGCAATGGCATAGACGTCGCCTGCGGAGACGACGCTGGCGTTATCCGCCTTATCGTGGTTGTCTGAGATAGTCGACATTCTGTTCTACCTTGATGTTGGTTGAGGCGAGCATGATGGCATCAGCGATGACCCATAGCACATCCAGCTTGAATTGCAGGATATCCAGCGCCTTTTCCTGCAACTCACGGCTCTGGCTGAAGTAATCCAGGGTCACGGCGAGCCCTTGCTCGACATCGCGCCTGGCTTCGGTCAGGCGCTTCTTGAAATAGACCAGCCCTTCTTCCTTGACCCAGGGATACATGCTGGGCCAGGAGCTGATGCGCTGTTGATGGATATGTGGCGCAAACAGTTCGGTCAGGGAGGAACATACCGACTCCTGCCATGGCCGTTGCTTGGCAAAATTAACATAGGCATCCACGGCAAACCTTACGCCGGGCGCGACGAACTTGAGGGAAGTCACGTCTTCACGGCTCAGGCCGACTGCCTGGCCGAGCTGTATCCATGCCTCGATGCCGCCGACGTTATTTGCATCTCCGTCATGGTCGATAATGCGCTGGATCCAGCCCTTGCGGATTTCCTTGTCCGGGCAGTTGGACATGATGGCCGCGTCTTTCTGCGGAATGCTGATCTGGTAATAGAAGCGGTTGGCGACCCAGCATTGCAATTGCTCGCGCGTGAGCTTGCCTTCGTACATCATCACGTGGAACGGATGGTAGATATGGTATCCCCTGCCCTTGTCGCGCAATTGCTGCTCGAACTCTTCGCGTGTCCAGGGAGTGTTGCCTATCACAGGTGCGTTCATGTCCTTCTCCTAGAGAATAATGTCCAGGCCGTCATAGGCGACCTCGATACCATGTTTTGTCAATTCTGCACGCTCTGCGGAATCCTCGCGCAGAATCGGGTTGGTGTTGTTGATATGAATCAACACACGGCGCGCATTGGGGTAAGCATCCAGCACCTCGATCATGCCGCCTGGGCCCGACTGCGGGTTATGGCCGATGTCGCGTGCCTTCTTGGTCATCAGGCCCATATCGATCATTTCGGTATTGGTCCAGAACGTGCCGTCCACCATGATGCAGTCCGCCTGCTCCATCAGGGCTGGCAGGTGAGGCTCGATCTCGCCCAGGCCTGGCGCATAGAAAGCTTTCTTGCCGTTGTTGAGGTCTTCGATCAGCACGCCGATGGTGTCGCCGGGATGCGGATCGTTACGATGCGGCGAATACGGCGGCGCAGCACTTTTCAGGGCGACAGCGGTAAAACGCAAGCCAGGCGCATTTTCCACGCTGAAGCTGTTTTTGCCGTCGATCGGGATGTCGTGGCGGTTCACGCCGCAATAATGGCCGAGAATGTTGAGCAAGGGGTTACCGGTGGTCAGGTCCTGGTACACCATGTCGGTACAGTAAATCTCGCGCTTGACCTGACCCTCGCGCAACATCAGCAGGCCCGTCGTATGGTCGATCTGCGCGTCTATCAGCACGATGCCCACGATCCCGCTATCGCGGATCGCACGGCCAGGCTGCAATGGAGCAAATTCCTGGATTTGCTGCAGAATGTCGGGGGAAGTGTTGAACAGTACCCAGTTGATGCCGTCGGCGCTGACGCAGATGGAAGACTGCGTGCGTTTTTTTGCCTTGATCGTGCCTTTGCGTAGGCCATCGCAATTCGGGCAATTGCAGTTCCATTGCGGGAAACCGCCGCCTGCTGCCGATCCTAGAACATGAATATGCATATCAGCCTTTTTATAGAATTCGATTTTTGCTGATGAATTGCCGGGAACCTCGGTCCCCGGCTATCGTGTCACTTACAATCGACTCGCTTAGCGATTGCAAACGTACATAGTGACTTCAAAACCGAAACGCATTTCAGTAACTTCTGGCTTGGTCCACATAATACTCTCCTTTAAATTGAATTGATTTATATCGCTGCCGCCGGGCAAAAACGCCTGACGCCAACGTGAGTGCATTGTGCAATGAGGACGACTCAGGAAACAGTGCGAAAACACCGAAAGTCATCTCATGATTATCATGAGTCAATCAAGGAGAACCAAGCTCTCACAAAGGCCAGAAAGCAATCAGGCCTCTTGCGAGGCCTGTGACGATGGGGAGTTAAGCGCGTGTTTTCAATATGTGTTCAAGCACTTCGAGGAAACGCGCATTTTCCGCATGCAAGCCGATGCTTACCCGCAGGTAGTCCGGCATTTCATATGCCGCAACCGGCCGCACGATCACGCCGTGCTTGAGCAATTGCTGATACACCTCCCCGGCCTGCGCCACGTGGAAGCTAACGAAGTTGCCATACGAGGGAACATAGTTCAAGCCGAGCCGGACCAAGCCTTGCGTGACCTGCACCATGCCGGCCTGGTTAAGCGCATAACTGCGCTCGACAAATTCATCGTCCTCCAATGCGGCCACCGCCGCCGCCTGGGCTACGCTATTGACGTTGAAGGGCTGGCGCACCCTGTTCATCAAATCCGCAACCGCGGGCGAGGTAACGCCAAAGCCGATGCGCAGGCCTGCCAAGCCATATGCCTTGGACAAGGTCCTGGAAATCAGCAGGTTATCGAACTCAGCCAACCAGGAAAATGCCTCGGACTTGAGATCGGCGGCAAGATATTCGTCATAAGCCTCATCCAGTACCACCAATACCTGTTTGGGCACCTTGGCGAGAAAATCGCGCAAGGCTTGCTTGCCAAGCAAGGTGCCGGTCGGATTATTGGGATTGGCAATGAAGACGATACGGGTCTTGTCCGTGATTGCCGCCAGCATGGCATCCAGGTCGTGGCCGAAATCCCGGGCAGGCACGCTGATGCCGACCGCCCCCGTGGCCTGCGTCACCAAGGCATAGACAGCGAACGCATGCTGGGCGTATACCGCTTCAGTGCCAGGCGTTAGGAACGCACGGGCGGCAAGCTCAAGGATGTCGTTGGAGCCGTTGCCGAATACCAGTTGATCCGGCTGCAGCTTGAATTTGCGGCATACGCAGTCGCGCAGGGCAAAGCTATTGCCGTCAGGATAGCGTGCGATATCCTCCAGCGCCTCCTGCATGGCTTCATAAGCCTTGGGGCTGACGCCCAATGGATTTTCATTGGAAGCCAGCTTGATAATGGCCTCCGGCTTGAGCCCCATTTCCCGTGCAAGCTCGGTAATCGGCTTGCCCGGCTGGTAAGGCGCAATCGCGCGAATATTGGACGGCGCGAGGTCGCACAGCCTGGTCACGATAGGTTTCCTTTGAACATGGTATTGAATTCGAACACGGGCGTTCAAGCGTAGCTTGATTCGCGCCTGCCCTCGCGCTTGGCGTCATACATGGCATGGTCCGCGCGCCTGATGACGTCTACCGCCGACACATCCCGGTACGGGAAGACGCAGATGCCGATGCTGGCGGACAGGTCGCGGATCGGCGGCAAGCCATCGAGAATGATCGGCGCCAGGAACTGCCGTTTCAATTTCTCGGCCAGAATATCGGCGGCTTCCGCATTGCCGATATCGCGTGCCAACACGAAGAACTCGTCGCCGCCCAGCCGCGCCAGGGTGTCCGCCTCGCGCATGGTATATTTCAGGCGCGTCGCCACCTCTTTCAGCACGATGTCGCCGATGAGGTGGCCGTAGGTATCGTTGATCGGCTTGAATTTGTCCAGGTCAATGAACAAGCCGGCACATACCTGGTTGTTACGTGAAGAGTAATTGATCGCCTGCTCGATGCGGTCAAGCAGCAACTCACGGTTGGGCAAGCCGGTCAGGCGGTCATGCAACGCACGCTCCTGCTGGCGCTGGCGCTCGTTGTCCAGATCCTTCTCGCGCAAAAACAATTCCCGGCTCTGCTTTTCAGACACATAGCTAGCGAAGCCGCCGACAATATTCGCGGAGAGGATGAATACGTCATAAATCAGTACCTGCAATGGCGGCAGCGATCTCAAAAACAGAAACATGATGTTGAACACCAAGAACAACACAATGCCGACCAGGGTCGAGTTGAAAAATCGCAGCCCCGAGAAGGTATAGGTCCAGAACACCATGACCACCAAGCCGGTGTAGTAGAAATTGATGGCGGCCACGGGCATGTAGCTCACCTGGGCTAATAGTCCCAGGCCGCTGAACAAGGCGACGATGGCGAGGAACAACTGGTTGTATTTCAGGAAATGTCGATAGAATGAAAGCCAGAACACCGCGAAAAACAGCATTACCGCCATGGTACGGATATACCAGACATGGACAAAGGCATCCGGCTTGACGAATAATGGGTCCAGCAAGCCGTAGAGCATGGTCATGACGGCCCCGATCACCAGGGCCAAGCGTGAATGCCTGCGCAAACTGGAAATGGCGTGCAATTGATAAAGCGCTTCCAGGCGCTCATTCTCGAAACTCAGCGTCCATTTGCGTAGCGAAGCAGACCATAACAAGTTCTGGCTAATCGGCATACTCCCCCTTCAACAACAGATCATTTCCCCGATAATTCGCAAGCACGCACTACCCGCCTCAAACTTCCCGAACGAGGCAACGAAATACTATCATGCAGCTTGCGCTAATTCCGCGCCAGACATTGCATCTGGCACACCCGCATCATATTACGGCAACAGGGTAAGAACCAAGCACCTTGAGCAAGGAAGCACGCTGTTCAAGCTCATGCAATGCCTTGGCCACCTTGGGGTCCTGATAATGCCCCTCGATATCCACAAAGAACACATATTCCCATATCCCCAGCTTGGAAGGACGCGACTCGAACTTGCTCATGTCCACGCCATGCTGGGCCAGCGGCGCAAGCAAGCCGACCACGGCACCGGGCACATTCTTGGCTGCCAGCAACAAGGAAGTCTTGTCCTTGCCCGAGGGGTCGACCTCGTGCGTGGAGAGGATAAGGAAACGCGTCACGTTCTTGGGATCGTCTTCAATATTCTCAGCCAGGACGGCCAAGTCGAATATCTCGGCTGCGCGTTGGCTGGCGATCGCCACCGCAAATGGATCCTGCTTTGCCAGCTCCGCAGCCTGGGCATTGCTGCCGGTGCTGACTCGCTCGACTCCGCCCAGGTTGAGATTGAGCCATTCATGGCATTGCCCAAGGGACTGGGCATGGGAATAGACCCGCTTGATTTCCCCGTCGGTCTGCTTGCTGCGCAATAGGCAATGATGGATCGGCAAGGTGATTTCGCCACAGATGTGCAGACTGGTGGTGGTCAAAAGGTCCAGGGTGCGTCCCACCGCGCCTTCGGTGGAATTTTCCACTGGCACGACGGCATAATCCGCGCCGCCGGACTCCACCATGCGAAATACTTCATCGATGGAAATACACGGTTTGGGAGAACTCAATCCGCCAAACTGCTTGTTGGCCGCCTCCTCGCTGAAGGTGCCTTGCGGACCAAGGAAGGCCACGGAGAGCTCGCGCTCCAATGCGCGGCAATTGGACATGACGCTGCGGAAAATCCCGGTCACCGCTTCTGCAGACAGCGGTCCGGTATTCTTCTCAAGCAGGCGGCGCAACACCTGGGCCTCGCGTTCGGGGCGGTAGACCGGCCCCTCGCCCTTGAGCGCGCCGATTTCGCGCGCCAGGGCGGCCCGCGCGTTGATCAGTTTCAGCAGTTGCTCGTCAATCGCATCGATCTGGTCGCGGCAACCTTTTAGGATATCACTCATGCAGACCTCTCTTAACCGTGAGCGCGCTCGAAATCCTGCATGAAGCCGACCAATGCCTGCACACCGGCCAACGGCATGGCGTTGTAGATGGAAGCGCGCATGCCGCCAAGCAAGCGGTGGCCCTTGAGCTGCAACAAGCCGCGGGCTTGCGCCTGCTTGAGGAATTCCGCATCCAGGGCGCTATCCTTGAGCGTGAACGGAATGTTCATGCGTGAGCGGTTTTCCAATGCGATCGGCGAATTGTAGAAATCCGTGCTGTCGAGATAATCGTACAGCAGGGCCGATTTCTCGATATTGAGCTTCTCGATGGCCGCAAGGCCGCCCTTGGCTTTCAGCCATTTGAACACCAGGCCTGCGATATAGATGCCGTAGGTAGGCGGCGTGTTGTACATCGACTCGTTATCCGCATGCACCTTGTAATCGAACATGGTCGGCGTTCCGGGGAGGGTCTCGCCGATGAGGTCTTCGCGAACGATCACGATGGTCAACCCGGCCGGGCCGATGTTCTTCTGGGCGCCCGCGTAGATCAGGCCGTATTGGCTCACGTCCACGGGACGGGAAAGAATATGCGAGGACATATCCACCACCAGGGGCACATCGTCCACTCGCGGCGTCCAGAACATTTCAAGGCCGCCTATCGTTTCGTTGGATGTGTAATGCAGGAACGCAGCGTCAGGGTTCAGTTTCCATTGCGACTGTTGCGGCACCTGCCGGTATTGCTGCCCGGCAGCGGAAGCCACGATATTGACCTCGCAATACCTGGATGCCTCCTCTATCGCCTTCTGCGCCCAGATGCCGGTATCCAGATAATCCGCTGTCTTCTTGCCGCGCAGCAGGTTCATAGGAATCATGGAAAACTGCGCATGCGCCCCACCCTGCAGGAACAACACCTTGTAGTTGGCTGGAATCCCCATTAGTTCTCGCAAGTCGGCCTCCGCCTCTTGCGCAATGCTGATGAACTCCTTGCCGCGATGGCTCATTTCCATCACGGACATGCCAGAGCCATGCCAGTCCAGCATTTCCTCGCTGGCTTGTTGCAATACCTCCTTGGGAAGCACTGCGGGACCTGCAGAAAAATTATAGATTTGCGTCATCAATACCCTACTTGGCTCTATTCATCGGCAGTTTCGGTGTCGTCATCCGTTTCCACGACCTTTTCCAGGCCGGAAAGCTTCTCGCCTTCGCCCAGGTTGATCAAGGTCACGCCCTGGGTGGCACGGCCCAGCTCGCGGATTTCCTTGACACGGGTGCGGATCAGCACGCCGCCTGTGGTGATCAGCATGATCTCGTCATCGTCGTTCACCAGGCGCGCGCCTACCACCACGCCATTACGTTCGCTGGTGGCAATCGCTTTCACGCCTTGCGTGCCGCGGCCGGAATGACGGAAATCAGCCAGAACGGTGCGCTTGCCGTAGCCATTTTCAGTGGCCACCAATACCGTTTGCTTGTCGTCGTCCGCAATCAATAGCGAAATCACCTGCTGCTTGGCTTGCAGCTTCATGCCGCGCACGCCGCGCGCGGCACGGCCCATCGCGCGCACGTCCTCTTCATCGAACCAGACAGCCTTGCCGCCGTTGGAAACGAGGACGATGTCGTTCACGCCGTTGGTGACTTCAGCCCCGATCAGGTAATCGCCGTCGTCCAGGTTCAACGCAATGATGCCCGAGCGGCGCGGATTGGAGAACTCGGTGAGCGCGGTCTTCTTGACAGTACCCTTGGCGGTCGCCATGAAGACGAAGTGGTTCTCGTCGAACTCCTTGACCGGCAGGATGGCATTGATCTTCTCTCCCTCTTCCAATGGGAACAGGTTGACGATCGGCTTGCCGCGGCTGACGCGGCTGCCTTGCGGCACTTCGTAGACCTTGAGCCAGTAGACGCGGCCGCGGCTGGAGAAGCACAGGATGTAGTCGTGCGTATTCGCCACGAACATCTTGTCAATGAAATCGTCTTCCTTGGTAGCCGCCGCCTGCTTGCCGCGGCCGCCGCGGCGCTGCGCGCGATATTCTTCCAGCGGCTGCGACTTCACGTACCCGGTATGCGAAAGCGTCACCACCACGTCCTGCGGCGTAATCAGGTCTTCCAGCGAAAGGTCCTGCGCGTTGTGCACGATCTCGCTGCGGCGCTTGTCGCCGAACTGGTTGAGGATGGCTGCCAGCTCCTCCACAATGATTTGCGTCACGCGCTCCGATTTGGCGAGGATATCAAGCAAGTCGGCAATGATATCCATGACCTCCTTGTACTCGTTGACGATCTTGTCCTGTTCAAGGCCGGTCAAGCGTTGCAGGCGCATCTGCAGGATTTCCTGCGCCTGCACGTCGGACAATCTGTAGCCGTTCGGAGTCAGGCCGAAATCGACGGACAAGCCTTCAGGACGCGAAGCCTCCATGGCCGCGCGCTTGAGCATTTCCTCGACCACGGGCGACTTCCAGGTGCGCGCCATCAGTTCGCGCTTGGCTTCAGGCGGCGTCGGTGCGGCCTTGATCAGCGCGATCATCTCGTCCACGTTGGCCAATGCAACTGCCAGGCCTTCGAGCACGTGGCCGCGCTCGCGCGCCTTGCGCAATTCGTAGACGGTACGGCGCGTCACCACTTCGCGGCGGTGGCGCAGGAAGGCTTCCAGCATCTGCTTGAGGTTGAGCAGGCGCGGCTGGCCGTCCAGCAGCGCCACCATGTTCATGCCGAAAGTGTCCTGCAGCTGGGTCTGCTTGTAGAGATTGTTGAGCACCACCTCGGGGACTTCGCCGCGCTTGAGCTCGATCACGACTCGCATGCCCGACTTGTCGGACTCGTCGCGCAGGTCGGAAATACCCTCGATCTTCTTCTCGTTGACCAGCTCGGCGATCTTCTCGACAAAGGTCTTCTTGTTGACCTGGTACGGCAGCTCATCCACGATCAAGGCCTGGCGGTTGCCCTTTTCCAGGTCTTCGACGTGGGTGCGGCCGCGCATGACGACGCGTCCACGGCCAGTGCGGTAGCCTTCCCTCACGCCTACCGTGCCGTAAATGATGCCGGCGGTCGGGAAGTCGGGTGCCGGGATGATCTCGATCAATTCATCCACCGTGGTTTCCGGGTTCTTGAGCAGCGCCAGACAGCCTGCAATCACCTCGTTGAGGTTGTGCGGCGGGATATTGGTCGCCATGCCGACCGCAATGCCGGAACTGCCGTTGATGAGCAGGTTCGGGATACGCGCCGGCATGATGAGCGGTTCGTGCTCGGAACCGTCGTAGTTCGGCCCGAAATCAACCGTTTCCTTGTCGATGTCGGCCAGCAGTTCGTGCGCGATGCGCGCCATGCGGATTTCGGTATACCGCATCGCAGCGGCATTGTCGCCGTCCACCGAACCGAAGTTGCCCTGGCCGTCCACCAGCATGTAGCGCAACGAGAAATCCTGCGCCATGCGGACAATGGTGTCGTATACCGCGGTATCGCCGTGCGGGTGGTATTTACCGATGACGTCGCCGACAATACGGGCAGATTTCTTGTAAGGTCTGTTCCAGTCGTTGCTGAGCTCATGCATCGCAAAAAGGACACGGCGATGCACGGGCTTCAGGCCGTCACGCACATCCGGCAACGCGCGCCCCACGATCACGCTCATCGCGTAATCGAGATAGGAGCGACGCATCTCGTCTTCGAGGCTGATAGGAAGGGTTTCTTTGGCGAACTGATCCATTATTGGCTATCGGCTTTAAAATGGCTTAAAGCCATGGATTCTAGCACGATACGCCCGGCAAAGCATGCCGGGATTTAGTCCTTGATCCTGCAGAGGATTTCAGGCCTGGCGCCGCCAGCAGGCTCAATCGCGACCTTGGCATCCATCCCGGCGATTGCAAAAATTAATTAGAAATTTACCCGGAGTTGCTTTAGGCTAACGCGTTTCGAACAACTTAACGATAAAAGGAGAAAGCACATGGCCGTTTTAGTTGGCAAACCAGCTCCCGATTTCACTGCTGCCGCAGTACTGGGTGACAATTCCATCAAGGAAGACTTCAACCTTTCCCAACACATCAAGGGCAAGCCTGCCGTTATCTTCTTTTACCCGCTCGATTTCACTTTCGTCTGCCCTTCCGAGCTGATCGCCTTTGATCACCGCCTGGAGGATTTCAAGTCGCGCGGCGTCGAAGTCATTGGCGTTTCCATCGACTCCCACTTCAGCCACCTGGCCTGGAAGAACACGCCGGTGGACAAGGGCGGCATTGGCAAGGTCGGCTATCCATTGGTAGCGGACATCCGTCACGAGATCGCCAAGGCTTACGACGTCGAATCTGACGGCGGCGTCGCCTACCGCGGCTCCTTCCTCATCAACAAGGAAGGCGTTGTCGTGCACCAGGTGGTAAACGACCTGCCGTTGGGCCGCGACATTGATGAAATGTTGCGCATGGTGGATGCCCTGCAGTTTTTCGAAGAGCATGGCGAAGTCTGCCCAGCAGGCTGGAAGAAAGGCAAGGCCGGCATGAACGCTTCCCCTGAAGGCGTTGCCAAGTACCTGGCAGAAAACGCCTCCGCACTGTAAATTCAGCAGGACGGCGCAATAAAAAAACGGGACTCGATGTCCCGTTTTTTTTATTGGCTACAGCACAAATTGCCTTCGGCTACTTCTTGCGTGCACCCAAGGCTACGACTGCAATCCCTGCCACAATCGCGACGATGCCCAGCACTTCGGGAATCGCCACATCGTTCTCAACCTCGGCGGTTGCCTTCAACGGCCCGATTTGCGCCACCGTTTCCTCCGTAGTAAAGCTGAAACCCTTGTAAACCAACGCTGCAGCGCCCAATACGATCAGCAACACGCCAACAATTATCGATGTTTTCATCGCGGCCTCCTCGCCTGTGGTCAAGAATCTGGATTATGGTTTATTCGTTGAATTTCTTGCGTGCCTCGGCAATAGCATGCTTGATGGCTTCCCATGCCTCGTCGCTGCCCTTCTTGAGCTCCTTCCAGGCTTCTCCTGCCGACGCCTGGATTTCGCCGAGCTTCACCTTGGCTTCTTCGCGCTTTTCCTTCAAGCTGGCAATCTGCTCATCGTATTTGACGCGCAGCTCAGCGTCGGCCTTGCGCACCTTGGCTTCTAGCACGTCGATATCCGCACTCCACTCGTCAAGCTGTGTTTTCAGCTTTTCAACGTATTCATCTTTCAAGCTCATATTGTTCTCCTTATCTGATCTGATCAAACGATTCATGCACTGTCATTATGACAGGCTTACGCTGCAATAGTGCCCGTTTTCAACCCTGGCTGCTGAGCCAGGCGAGGTCGGCCTTGAGGTCGTCGATATGTTCCAGGCCGACGGCAATGCGCACCAGGCCGTCGCCGACACCCGCCGCCGCCCTGGCTTCGGGGCTGACGCGGCTGTGGGTGGTCGTGGCCGGATGCGTAATCGTGCTTTTCGCGTCCCCGAGGTTCGCCGTGATCGAGATCATCCTGGTGGCGTCGATCAAGTGCCAGGCCGCAGGCTGGCCGCCCTTGACGTCGAACGACACGATGGCGCCGCCGCTCTTCTGTTGCTTCTGTGCCAGCTCGTATTGCGGATGGGACGGCAATCCAGGATAGTACACGCGTTCGACGCGCGGCTGCTGCTCCAGCCATTGTGCCAATGCCAAAGCATTGCGCGCATGGGCCTCCATGCGCACGTGCAAGGTCTCCAGCCCCTTGAGGAACACCCAGGCATTGAACGCGCTCATGGTGGGGCCAGCCGTGCGCAGGAAGCCGTAGACCGGCTCCAGCACGTCCTTGCGGCCCAATACCGCGCCGCCCAGGCAGCGCCCCTGCCCGTCGATGTACTTGGTGGCGGAATGCACCACGATATCCGCGCCGAGCTCCAGGGGCTTCTGCAATGCAGGCGTGCAAAAGCAGTTATCCACTGCAAGCAGCGCTCCGGCCTGGTGCGCAATCTCGGCCACCGCCGCAATATCGCAGATTTCGGTCAGCGGGTTGGAGGGCGTCTCCAGGAAGAACAGCTTGGTATTAGGCTTGACCGCCGCTTTCCATGCCTCCGGATCGGAAAGCTGAACGAAGGTGGTTTCCAGCCCCCAGCGTTTGAGGATGTTGCTGAACAATTGCACCGATGTGCCGAAGATGCTGCGCGAAGCGACCACATGGTCGCCGGCGGAACAAACGCCCATGACGCACGCAAGGATGGCCGACATGCCGGAAGAAGTCGCCACGCAAAATTCCGCCCCTTCCAGCGCCGCCAGCTTGTTCTGGAACATGCTGACGGTAGGATTGGTAAAGCGCGAATAGATATTGCCCGGCTCCTGGCCGCCAAAGCGCGCGGCGGCCTGTGCGGCATTTTCGAATACGAAACTGGATGTCAGGAACATGGCCTCGGAGTTTTCCCCGAATGGCGTGTGCTCGCTACCCGCACGCACGCTCAATGTTTCTGCATGCCATTCATGCTGACTCATACTTCTTACCTTCCCGCCCGCTACCGGGCTCAATAACAAAAAGGACGGGCATAAAAAAACCCGCTGTAGCGCCTGGGCTAAAACGGGTTTTTCAATATCAACTCGCTTTAGCAGTATTTATATTGCGCCCGCAAGCTGAGTGCTACTTCTCCTCAAATCGGCGCATGGGTTGATATTAGTCCCGCCAGGGCCCGTCGTCAACTATACCAGCTCCTCCTCTTCGGCCCCGACCAGGTTGAGGTCAAGCTGGGTGATCGAGTTGGCCGGGCGCTTCTGCGCGGCGCCGTCGCCCCGCACCGTCTCTGCACGCGCCAGGTAGGCTTCGTCGATATCGCCGGTGATGTACTTGCCGTCAAAACAGGAACAATCGAATACCTCAATGTCGGGGTTGCTCTTCTGCACGGCGCTGATCAAGGCATCCAGGTCCTGGTAGATCAAGGCGTCTGCGCCGATTTCCGCGCAGATTTCCTCATCCGTACGCCCGGTGGCCAACAGCTCGCTGCGCGAAGGCATATCGATGCCATAGACGTTGGGATAACGCACCGGAGGCGCAGCAGAGGCGAAGAACACCTTGCTCGCCCCGGCATCACGCGCCATCTGCACGATCTGCTGGGAAGTGGTGCCCCGCACGATGGAGTCGTCCACCAACAGCACGTTCTTACCCTGGAACTCCATACCGATGGGGTTGAGCTTCTGGCGTACCGATTTCTTGCGCAAGGCCTGCCCGGGCATGATGAAGGTACGGCCAATGTAGCGGTTCTTGATAAAGCCTTCGCGATAGGTCAGATTGAGCTTGTTCGCCAGCTCCAGCGCGCTCGGGCGGCTGGTATCCGGAATCGGGATCACCACGTCGATCTTCAAGTGCTTCCACTCGCGTGCGATCTTGTCTGCCAGGCTTTCGCCCATATGCAAACGGGTCTGGTAGACGGAAACGTTGTCGATGACGGAGTCGGGACGCGCCAGGTAGACGTACTCGAAAATGCAAGGAGATAGCTGCGGTGCCTCAGCACATTGGCGCGAGAAGAAATTGCCGTCCAGGTCGATGAAGATGGCCTCTCCCGGCTCGACATCTCGCACCAGGGTGAAGCCCAGCACGTCCAGCGCCACACTTTCGGAGGCGACAATATACTCTGTCCCCTGCTCGGACTCGTTCTTGCCGATGACCAGGGGACGGATGCCGTGCGGATCGCGGAATGCCAGCAAGCCGAAATTCGCGATCATGGCCACTACGGCATAAGCGCCGCGGCAGCGCTTGTGCACGCCGGCCACAGCCTCGAATATCATGTCGGTGTTGAGGACCGCGTTGTGCGAGGAGGTCTCGATCTCGTGCGCAAGCACATTCAGCAGCACTTCGGAATCGGAACTGGTATTGATGTGGCGCAAGTCCTGCCTGAACATCTCTTGCTTGAGCTGGGCAGAATTGGTCAGGTTGCCGTTATGCCCCAGCACGATGCCGAACGGGGAGTTCACGTAGAAGGGCTGGGCTTCCGCCGCGGACGAGGAGCCGGCGGTGGGATAGCGGACGTGGGCAATGCCCGCGTTGCCGATCAGGCTGCGCATATGCCGTGTCCGGAATACGTCCTGGACTAGGCCGTTGTTTTTGTGCATGAAGAAGGTATTGCCATCGCAGGTAACAATCCCCGCAGCATCCTGGCCCCGATGCTGTAAGACCAGCAGCCCATCGTACAGCAGCTGGTTGACTGGGTTTTTACCGACTACACCGATAATTCCACACATGAGCTATATGCCTTAGAAACGAAAATCTGGAATAACTAGACAAGCCATTGGCCTCAATCTAGTCGTATTTAATATGTTTTGCAATATCCTGCGGAAACCAGGGCAGGATACCGACGACCATTGCCTCCAGCGGCGCGCTGAACATCGCATTACGCCAACGCGGATCTTGCGGCAACGAAGTCAGGCCGGCCAACAGCACCAGCGTCAGTATAATCAGCAGCCCGCGGGCGAACCCGAAAAGGCCGCCCAAGCCTCGATCGAGGGCGCTCAGACCTATGGTCTTGAATATTTGCGCAATCGCGATCGCCAGCAGGCTACACACCAATAATATGGACAAAAACAAAATTAAAAAGGCCGCAAGGAATTTCAATTCCTCCGCCGGGATGGAATCGGGCAACATGGCCGCCACTTCCACGGTGTAAAGCTTGGCTACCACGAATGCAATTGCCCATGCCGCCAGCGCCAGCACCTCGCGCACAAACCCGCGCATCATGCTGAGCAGGACGGAAACCCCCATGATCACCAGCACTGCATAGTCAAAGCCGGTCATTGCTATTTATTGCTGATGACCATTCCGGACAAACCGGCCGCCTTGACCTTGCCCAACGCCTGCTCGGCAGCTTCACGGCTGGCGAACGGCCCGACGCGCAGACGGGTTTTGTCGCCGCTGGCAGTGGCGATGACTTCGGTATGCGACTTCAGGCCCTGGCCTGATAGCTTATCCTGCAAATTCTTGACGTTGATCGGGTCGGAAAATACGCCGATCTGAACCAGGAAGCTGCCTGTAGCGGCGGGCTTGGCATCGGCGGGCTTTTGCTTTGCTGGTTCAGCTTTTGGAGCTTCCGCCTTGGGAGTCTCGACTTTTGGAGCAACGGGCTTCGCTTCAGGCTTGGCAGCTTCCTTCTTTACGGGCTCTTGCTTGGGCGCAGGCTGAACGGGGGCTGCTTCAAAATCAGGTTCGGTATCCGGTGATTCCGGCACGGACAATACAGGTTCGGAGACGACCTCCTCTACAGGCTCTCCTTGGGGAGCCACCTTGGAGGTGAACTCAGGGCCGTCCTGGCTGGGAATGTTGATCGCGATTTCCTGCGGCAGGGTCTTGCTGCTGCGGTCATCCAGCACCATCGGCAGGATGGTGACCATCAGCAGCACCAATGCGATGGCTCCTACCAGGCGCCTGCGCGCACGTTTCTTGAACTGAAGTTCCTGATCACTCGACTGGTCAGATGCCATCAAAAATCCTACTATCCTTGTTGAGTCAGTGCGCCGCTATCTCTGCAGAACCGGATATGGCAAGCTCGCGCATGATATCGGCCACAGTGAAGAATGAACCAAAGACGATAATTCTATCATTTTCGCCTGCATCATTACAGGCTTGCCGGTAAGCAGTGCTCACATCGGCATGGATGGATACCGGACTGGATGCCGCCTGGGCCAGCACGCATTCGCGCAGTTGCGCTGCGCCGGCCCCCCGGCCATGCGCCACCTTGGCGATATGCCAGGCATCGATATGGGGCGCGACTGCCCGCACCACTCCCGGAATATCCTTATCGGCCAGCATGGAAAACACCGCCAAGGTGCGTCCGGCAACTGGATGCTGTGCGAGATTAGAAGCCAGCGCCCAGGCGGCATGCGGATTATGGGCCACATCCAGGATCACTTGCGGCTGCTGGCGGCACAGTTGGAAGCGGCCGTTGAGGGCAACGCTCTGCAATCCTTGCCGCATGTGCTCCGGCGTCGCGGGCAATATTTCCCGCAAAGCATCGACGGCATTGACGACGCAAGCCGCGTTATTGAGCTGGAACTCGCCCGCCAAGGCGGGCAATGGCAACAGGTATTCATGGGTAGGCGAGCGGTAAAGCCAACCAGTCGCTTGCGGCTGGAAGCGGAACTCTCTGCCGATCAAAAGCAGATCGGCCCCTATCTCGGCCGCATGGGCCTGGAGCGACAACGGCGGACGGACATCGCCGCATATTGCCGGGATGCCGCTGCGGAACACCCCCGCCTTCTCCCGCCCTATGCACTCGCGGTCATTGCCGAGGAAATCCATATGGTCTAGGTCCACGCTGGTGACGATACTGCATACCGGCGAAAACACATTGACGGCATCCAGGCGGCCGCCCAGGCCGACCTCCAGTATCGCCACATCGACATTCGCTTTCACCATGCTCCAGACGGCAGCCAAGGTGCCGAATTCGAAATAGGTCAATGCGGTTTCATGGCGCGCCTGCTCTATCGCCTCAAAAGCCTCAACTAGCACGGCATCCTCAGCCTCGATCCCGCCGATGCGCACGCGCTCGTTATAGCGTACAAAATGCGGGGACGTGTAGCAGCCGACCTTGTAGCCGGCTGCCTGGTAAATGCTTTCCAGCATGGCGCAGGTCGAGCCTTTGCCGTTGGTGCCCGCCACGATCACGATGGGGAATTGCGGATGCAGCCCCAGGCGCTGGCGGACCAGCTCGACGCGCTCCAGCCCCATCTCGATGGAGGCCGGGTGCAAAGCCTCAATGTAAGCAAGCCAGTCCGCTAAGTCACGAGTGGCAGGAAAGAAGGATGTCACAGGAGATTGAATAAGTTACGCCGCGCTTGCAGGAATACGCATAAAGCTGGTCATCAGGGTCGCCAATTTGTCGCGCATTTCACGCCTGTCGACAATCATGTCGATTGCGCCATGCTCCAATAGGAATTCGGAGCGCTGGAACCCTTCCGGCAGGGTCTCGCGGACAGTCTGTTCAATCACGCGCGGACCGGCAAAGCCGATCAACGCTTGCGGCTCGGCAATGATCACGTCGCCCAGCATGGCAAAACTTGCCGACACCCCGCCCATGGTAGGATCGGTCAATACCGAGATATAGGGCAGGCCGGCCTTGCTCAGCTTGGTCAGCGCAGCGCTGGTCTTGGCCATTTGCATCAGGGAGAACAAGCCCTCCTGCATACGCGCGCCGCCGCTGGCCGATACGCAAATGAACGGGATATTGTTGTCAATCGCCGCCTGCACGCCGCGCGCGAACCGCTCGCCCACCACCGAGCCCATGGAGCCGCCCATGAACTTGAACTCGAATGCGGCAGCCACCACCCCTACCGTCTTGATGCTGCCTTGCATCACGATCAGCGAATCGGTTTCATCTATCTCTGTCTGGGTAGCTTTCAAGCGGTCGACATAACGCTTGCTGTCCTTGAACTTGAGCGGATCGACCGGCTGCACTTCCACGCCGATTTCCGAGCGCCCCTCTTCATCGAGCAGGAAATTCAACCGCGTACGCGCAGAGATGCGGTTATGGTAGGAACACTTGGGGCAAACCTCGGCATTGCTTTCCAGATCAGTGCGATACAGCACTGATTCGCATGAAGGGCATTTGCTCCACAACCCCTCCGGCACGGTCTTGCGGCTATTGCCCGCCGGGCGGTTGATCTTTGGAGGCAGAAGTTTTTGCAACCAGCTCATGGTTTATCCTTTATTCAGAAATGAAGCGGCCAGCCATGATCGCCAGCCCTCTACTTTCAATTGCTTTCATTCGGTCAAGCAGGCGGGCCTGCTCGCCCTCATTGATTAACGCTTGGTATCGTCAATGGCAGCGCGCATGCTCTGCGTCAACTTCACCACATTGCTCAACAAATCATCTTCACTGGAATTTTCAATTTCCTGAATCATGCGACTGCCGATCACCACGGCATCGGCCACTTCGGCCACCGCCTTTGCCGTGGCGGCATCGCGCACGCCAAAGCCAACGCCGATGGGTAGGTCCGTCTGGCCGCGGATCGCCTTCACCTTCCCCCCGACTTCGACAATATCCAGATTCTTGGAGCCGGTGACGCCCTTGAGCGAGACATAATAAACAAAGCCTGCAGCCTGGTGCACGATCATGTCGACGCGGCTGCTTTCGGAGGTGGGCGACAACAGGAATATCGGGTCAAGCTGCTGTGTTTTCAGCAGCTCGACAAAATCCTGGCACTCCTCTGGCGGATAATCCACCGTCAGCACGCCATCCACACCCGCCGCATGGGCACGCTCGGCAAACTTGGCCTGCCCCATGGCCTCTATGGGGTTGGCATACCCCATCAAGACGATCGGTGTCTTGTCATCGGTCTGGCGGAATTCACGCACCATCTCCAGCACATCCCCGAGGCCGACCTTGTGCGCCAAGGCGCGCTCGGTTGCACGCTGGATGACCGGGCCATCCGCCATGGGATCGGAAAATGGTACGCCCAGCTCGATGATGTCGGAACCCGACTGCACCAGGGCATGCATCACCGCCACGGTATGCTTGGGATGAGGATCGCCCGCAGTGATGTAGGGGATCAGGGCTTTCTTGCCTTGCGACTTCAGCGCCGCAAAAGTTGCTTGAATACGAGACATGTGAAAAACCAGCTTACAGGGTGATGCCAGCCAGGCTGGCTACGGTGTTGATATCCTTGTCGCCGCGTCCGGACAGGTTGACCAGCAACGCCTGGTCAGGCGACATGGTTGCTGCGAGCTTCATCGCATAGGCCAGGGCATGGCTGGATTCCAGCGCAGGGATGATGCCTTCGGTACGGCAAAGCGTATGGAACGCCTCCATGGCCTCATCGTCCGTGATGGCGACATATTCGGCACGCTTGATGTCCTTGAGCCATGCATGCTCGGGGCCGACGCCAGGATAATCCAGCCCGGCCGAAACAGAATGCGTCTCGATGATCTGGCCGTTCTCATCCTGCATCAGGTAGGTACGGTTGCCGTGCAGCACGCCGGCAGGACTGTTGGCGGTCAAAGGCGCGGCATGCTTGCCGGTGTCGATGCCGTGCCCGGCGGCTTCGACGCCGATCAGGCGCACGCCTTCCACGTCGATGTAGGGATAGAAAATGCCCATGGCATTGGAGCCACCGCCGACACAGGCAATCACCGCATCGGGCTGGCGGCCGATCATTTCCTGCATCTGCTGCTTGGCTTCGATGCCGATCACCGCCTGGAAGTCGCGCACCATCATGGGATAAGGATGAGGGCCTGCAACGGTGCCGATGATATAGAAAGTGTTCGAGATGTTGGTCACCCAGTCGCGCATGGCTTCATTGAGCGCATCCTTGAGGGTCTTGGAGCCGCTTTCCACCGGCACGACGGTTGCGCCCAGCAGCTTCATTCGATAGACATTGGGCGCCTGGCGTTTGACGTCTTCCGACCCCATATACACGACACACTCGAGGCCCAGGCGGGCTGCAATCGTGGCTGTGGCCACGCCATGCTGTCCCGCGCCGGTCTCGGCGATTACGCGCGGCTTGCCCATGCGCTTGGCGAGCAACGCCTGGCCGATCGTGTTGTTCACCTTGTGGGCGCCGGTGTGGTTCAAGTCTTCGCGCTTGAGGTAAATCCTCGCGCCACCGGCCTTCTGCGTCAGGCGTTCGGCATAGTAAACCGGGCTGGGACGCCCGACAAAATGCTTGAGGTCATAGGCGAACTCGGCAAGGAACTCAGGATCATGCCGATAGCGCTCATACATGACCCGCAACTCTTCCAGCGCCTCGACCAAGGTCTCGGCCACAAAAATACCGCCATAAGGGCCAAAATGGCCACGCTGATCCGGCATGTCATAAAGCTGCATTCTGTACTCCTTGCATGAACGCGGCAATCTTGCCCGCATCCTTGATTCCTTTGGTTTGTTCGACACCGCCGCTGACATCCACCGCATAAGGCCGCACCTGGCGGATGGCCGCTGTCACGTTATCGGGGCTCAGTCCGCCCGCAAGCACGATGGGAACTGGCATTTGGCGCGGGACCAGGCTCCAGTCAAACACCTGCCCTGTGCCGCCTGCCACGCCTGGCAAATAAGCATCCAGCAACAGCGCGTGGGCATCATGGTATTGAGTGGCGTATTGTAGCAAATTTGTATCGTTCTTGACGCGGACCGCCTTCATATAAGGCACGCTGTAAACCCGGCAAGCATCGGGAGTCTCATCGCCGTGAAACTGCAATAGATCAAGCCTGACTTTGGCGAGCACCGCTTCTATTTCTCTTGGCTCAGCATCAACGAACAATCCGACGATACTGACGAAAGGCGGCAGCGCAGCCGCGATTTCCTCAGCCTGCTGCAGATCGATACTCCTGGGGCTAGGCCGGTAAAACACCAGCCCGATGGCATCACAGCCATGCTCCACGGCAGCTAGCGCATCCTCGACGCGGGTGATCCCGCAAATTTTGACACGGGTTCTCAAACTCAAAAAAGCACCTGTCATTGAAAGGCGCTAGGGTACCTTAAAGCCGGCCCCCTGTCACAAAAATCCTGATTCATCTCAGGCAATCCCGAGCTGCAATTTGCGCTCAGTGCCAGGCAATCCCCAGCGGGCATCATAGCCCACTCCGGTCAGGTACAGCCCGTCGGGCGAAAAAGTGGGAGGGGAAAGCGTACGGTCCTGTGCTGCGAGCAACTCCGCCATGAACGCTGGAGGATATTTTCCTTTGCCGATATACACCAGCGCTCCCACCATATTGCGCACCTGGTGGTGCAGGAAGGCATTGGCGCAAAAATCGAATAGCAGGCTGCTGCCAAAGGCGTTGACCGAGGCACGGTGCATGGTCTTGACCGGCGACTTCGCCTGGCATTCCGCCGCGCGGAACGCGCTGAAATCATGCTGCCCCTGCAAATAGGCCATGGCTTCCTGCATCGCCTGCAGGTCGAGCGGCTGATGAAACCACCCCGCCTTTCCCGCCATCACCGCGGGGGCTACCGGCTGGTTGATGAGCCAGTATTGATAACTGCGCTGATAGGCATCGAACCGGGCATGAAAACGCGCATCCACCTCGCTTGCCCATAAAACGCGTACGCCTCTTGGCAGTCTGGTGTTCACGCCGCGCACCCAGGCATTTTGCGGCCGTACAGCCGCCGTATCGAAGTGCGCGACCTGGGACAGGGCGTGGACCCCGGTATCAGTACGCCCGGCAGCGGAGACCCGCACCTCGTGGCCGGCCAGCTGCGACAATGCAGACTCCAGGGCATCCTGCACGGCAAGCCCGTTGGGCTGGCTCTGCCAGCCACAAAAGCCGGCGCCGTCATACTCGATACCCAATGCCAGCCTCATACGCTGCCACCCTGCTCCAGATACTTGTTCATGGCGCTATTTTACCCTTGCCTGCCATCGTGTTTGAGCGGCATGCCATTAAAAAAAGCCGGGCAATGCCCGGCTTTGCATGGAAGGCTGGCGCATTAATCAGGCAAGGCTATCCAGGATAGCCTGGGCTTTTTGCTTTTGCCGCGGACCTCCCTCTTTCAGGATTTCCTCGAGCAATTCGCGCGCGCCTTCGTTGTCGCCCATATCCATGTAGGCAGTCACCAGATCCAGCTTGGTGTCCACATCGGCTGACTCTTCAACCTCTCCGTCTGGAGCAAGACTTTCTGCCTCTGTCGAATCACCTGCGACATCCAGGCTGATGCCGGAAAGATCGATATCCGCTGTGGTAGCCTGGGAAGGTTCGTCCTCCTCGATATCCAGATCGAAATCAGGCAATACGATCTCTTCCTCCTGGCTCGGCGCCGCTGTTGCGCTAACACCGCTATTCAGCTCGTCACTATCCAGGTCTATCTCGGCAAAATTGAAGCTGGGAGCCGCATCATCCTGCGGTCCATCAGCTTCAAGAGTCGACTCAGGAACATCCGGACCATTGCCCAGCAACTCAGACAAGTCGCCGCCCGCTTCTGTTTCGGCCTCTTTTGAGGCCGGCTCTTCAGCGAAACTGATTTCCGGCAGATCAAAATCGATATCTGGCAGACCATAGTCCTGCAAATCTTCGCCCTCTGCAGTGCTTTCGGCTGCAGGATTGGGAAGTTCGATTTCCGGCAATGCAATCTCAGGCAAGCCAAGGTCGACATCAGGAGTTTGCAACGGCGAATCTACCGGCTGTTGCTGGCTATCCGCATCATCCAGCTCGGGAATGAAGAACTCAGGCACGGCATCGGCATCCGGTTCGGTTACCGCATTCTCATCCGTTTCATTGCCAGGCAACTCCGGCAAGTCAAAGTCCGGGATTGCGGCATCAAGTTCTGCGATATCCAGTTGCAAGCTGTTCTTGGCTGGCGGCTCCGGCAGGTCCAAGGTGAAGTCCATGCTGTTGCCCGCATGCTGTTCGGCGGCATCTGCATCCGCGTCCTTGGCGCTTTCCAGCGACGCGGCATCCAGATCGAAGTCAAGCGCCGGCAAATCACGCTCTTCCGCCTGACTATCGTCCGCCCCGGCAAAAGGCGCATCGTCAACGACAGAGTCTTGTGCGTCTTTTTCACCCAGCAGACTGGCGCCAGTTGCGACGGCAGCACTGGTGAATGCCGACTGATGATCCTGTGCGGCTTGCTGTTCGGGCTTGCCGGCTTGAGGCGTGTTCTGAGCGGGCAATGATGCAGGCCGCTCAGCTATGTTGTCTTCCGAATACAAGGGATTGTCCGGCTCCAGCTTGCGTCCCATCGCGGCAACCTTGCTCCAGATGGGATCGGCTGCGCCCAGCGTGGTATAGATTTCGCCCGCGACAGTTTCGAATGCC
Source organism: Methylobacillus draconifructus (assembly GCF_045984385.1). NCBI lineage: Bacteria > Pseudomonadati > Pseudomonadota > Betaproteobacteria > Nitrosomonadales > Methylophilaceae > Methylobacillus > Methylobacillus draconifructus. The sequence continues at coordinate 444,409 of NZ_JBJQIJ010000004.1, read as the reverse complement.
GAGGTATCGTTACGCGCTGCATAAATTTCCAGCAATTTGAGATGCAACTCATGACGCTGGGGCTCCTTGACGATCGCATCCTTGAGGATTTCCTCAGCCTGCGCATCGCGCCCGTATGCCATATAGACTTCAGCCTCGGCAATGGGGTCGACGTCGTGCGTATCGATCATGCCGCCGGTATTCTGGGAGAAATCGTTGAGGAAGGAGGTATCCCCTGTATTGACGGTGGCGCCGGCAGTGTTGCCGAACACGGTATTGGGCTTGAGCCCGCCGGCCGTCTGGATTCCCCTCTCGAAACTGTCCAGCTCGCGCTTGCGTTTGTTGCGCATATAGAGCCAGCCGCCAAGCAACAAGACGATGCCGCCAGCAGCCAGCGCAAGCGGCAATGGATCATCGCCGACCAGTTCGTCAAACAAGCTGGGGTCTTCCACTGCCGGAGCGACCGGTGCAGGCGCCGGTTGAGGTTCCGGCTTCACAGGTTCCGCTTCGTCGCCTGCCGGTGCTGCATCAGTGGCTGGCTCCTGTGCGGAAGGCTCTGCCGCGGGTGCAGCGGCTTCAGGTTCAGGCTGGGGCTCTGGCGTTTCTGCAGGAGGAGGTGCAGGAGCCTCCTCAGGCTTGGCGGGAGGCGCGTCGCCGTTCTGCAGGGTAGCCAACGCCTGGTTCTTGATTGCCAGCAGCTTCTGCATGTCGGCGATTTGCTTCTCAAGCATCGCAGCACGCTCGGCCGCCTCCTTCAAGCTCTTGTCCTTGGCAGTGAGCTCTTCCTGCATGGCATTCAATTGCGCCTGGCTGGCATTGTTGCTGGAAAGCCTGACCACATCACGGGAAGCGTCGGCAGGCGGCGCGGCGCGGTCAGTCGCTGGAGAGGAAATGCGTCCGGATGCAGACTGCTGCGCTCCGCCATCTGTTGAAGGCACTGACTCGGCAGCCAGGTCAGCCAGGCGGTTGCGATAGGCGTTCCAATCAGCGGTCTGGACCCTGACCTCCCGCGTTGCCTCGGCAGGGGTGAGTTGTTGCAGCTCGCTTGCGCTCGGCACGCGCAGGATCTGCCCCACCTTCAGGCGGTTCATGTTCTTGCCGGCAAAGGCATCCTCATTGGCGCGGTACAGGCCGACCAGCATCTGGTCAAGGCTGACGCCCTGCACCTGGTGCTCTCGCGCAATCGCGCTCAAGGTATCTCCGCTAGCGGTGGTATAGCTTTGCGATGCGGAGCTTTGTGCTGGGGCAACTGGTTCGGGAGCGGCTCTTGCTGGGGTTTGAGTCGGCGCCGGTGGGCGTTGGGTAGCTGTACTGGCGGGAGGAGGAGTCTGTGCTGGCGTAGCGGCAGGTGCAGGAATGGCAGGCGCCGCGCTCGGCGGCAGTTGCACGCCATTGTAGACCTGCGCCTGGTTGTTGTAGCCGGGCGGGTCGAGCAATACGGTGTATTCTCGCAGCAAGCGGCCGGTTGCCCAGTCGACCTGGATCAGCATATCCAGGAAAGGGTCGCTGATGGCTTGCGACGACGTGAGCTTGAGTACGGGGGCGCCATCGGCGCGCTTGCTCACATCGACCTTGATGGCATTGTGGATTGCCGTGCGCTCCACGCCTTGGACATTGTAAGCCTCCTGTGGTGCGATGCCCGCCGTCAACGTCGCCAGTTCATCCGGCGTAGTGGAGAGAAGTTCAATTTCAGCAGAAAGCGGCTCACCAAGTCCGGATGTCACGGTCAAGCGGCCCAGGCCTGCAGCCTCGCCCACCATTGGCGCAAACGCCAACAACATGGCAAGTGCGACCCCCTTTAGTTTGGACTTATGCACTATTCCACCCTTATCAACTTTTAAATAGCATTATTAAGCTAACATCAATCAGTTACCGTTTCAAGCTAATACATAACTTTACATTCTCAATGCCAGCCCAGGCAGCATGTATCCCCTGGGACCAAGGTCGCAAGGGCGCAGACTAACGCAATCAGGCTTCCACCAGGATGCGCAGCATGCGGCGCAACGGCTCTGCGGCGCCCCATAACAACTGGTCGCCCACGGTGAAGGCGGAGAGATAGTCGCCGCCCATGCCCATCTTGCGCAGGCGCCCAACCGGGGTCTGCAAGGTGCCGGTCACCGCTGCGGGGCTCAAGCGCCTCATGGTCGCATCGCGCTCGTTGGGCACGACTTCCGCCCATGAATTGGCTGCTGCCAACATATCGGCTATCTCATCCAACGGCACATCTTGCTTCAACTTGATAGTCAACGCCTGGGAATGGCAGCGCATCGCGCCAATGCGCACGCATAATCCATCGATCACGATGGGGTTAGCCTCGCGTCCCAGGATCTTGTTGGTTTCCGCCATGCCCTTCCATTCTTCCTTGCTCTGGCCGTTGCCCAAGTCCTTGTCTATCCATGGGATCAGGCTGCCGGCAAGCGGAACGCCGAAATTGTCCACTGGCAACTCATCGCTACGCAGGGTATCCGCCACCTTGCGGTCTATATCCAGAATGGCCGAGGATGGATCTTGCAACTCGGATGCGACACCGGTATGCACCACACCCATCTGCTTGATGAGTTCGCGCATGTTCTGCGCGCCAGCGCCGGAAGCAGCCTGGTAGGTCATGGCAGTCGCCCACTCGACCAGGTCGGCCTTGAACAGCCCGTTCAAGGCCATCAGCATCAGGGAGACGGTACAGTTGCCGCCAATCCAATTGCGCCCGCCTGCCGACAATGCCTGCTTGATTACGTCCAGGTTGACGGGGTCCAGGATGACCACTGCATCCTTTTCCATGCGCAGCGTGGAGGCAGCATCGATCCAGTGGCCTTGCCAGCCTTCGGCGCGCAGCTTGGGGAAGATATCGCTGGTATAGTCGCCGCCCTGGCAGGAAACGATGATGTCCATGGCCTTGAGTTCGGCAAGCGACTTCGCATCCTTGAGCGGAGGCGTATCGCGGCCGATCGCAGGGCCTGCGCCGCCGGTCTGCGAAGTGGTGAAGAATATGGCCTCGATATCCTTGAAGTCGCCTTCCGCCATCATGCGCTGCATGAGCACGGAACCCACCATGCCCCGCCAGCCGACAAACCCTACTTTGAACATCATCTCTTCCTGGTTAAATGGCCTTGCACAGGCCTATCGTTGTATCTAGCTTACGATTATAGCGCTGCTACAACCGCATCGCCCATTTCGCTGCACTTGACCTTGCTGGTGCCCTCGGTCCAGATATCCGCTGTGCGGTATCCCTGTTCCAGGGCCTTCTTCACGGCGTTTTCCACGCGGCTGGCATTAGCTTCGTCATTGAAGGTGTAGCGCAGCATCATGGCGGCGGAAAGGATGGTCGCCAGCGGGTTGGCGATATCCTTGCCTGCAATATCCGGCGCAGAACCGTGGCTGGGCTCGTACATGCCCTTGTTGTCCTGGTCCAGCGATGCGGAAGGCAGCATGCCGATGGAGCCTGTCAGCATGGAAGCCTCATCGGACAGGATGTCACCAAAGATGTTGCCGGTGACCATCACGTCGAACTGCTTGGGCGCGCGGATCAATTGCATCGCGGCATTATCGACATACATATGGCTGAGCTCGACCTCCGGATACTCCTTCGCCACCTCGATCATCACCTGGCGCCAGAGTTCGGTGGTTTCCAGCACGTTGGCCTTGTCCACGGAACAGACTTTCTTGTTGCGTTTCTGCGCGATGCTGAACGCCACATGCGCGATGCGGCGGATTTCGGATTCGCTGTAGCGCATGGTGTTGACGCCTTCGCGCTCGCCGTTGTCCAGCGTGGAAATGCCGCGCGGCTGGCCGAAATAGATGTCGCCGGTCAGTTCGCGCACGATCATGATATCCAGGCCGGAAACCACTTCTGGCTTCAGTGTGGATGCCGAAGCCAACTCGGGATACAACAAGGCGGGACGCAGGTTGGCGAACAGGTTGAGTTCCTTGCGGATACGCAGCAGGCCGCGCTCGGGACGCTTGTCGCGCGGCAGGGTATCGTATTTCCAGTCGCCCACCGCGCCAAGCAGGACGGCATCGGCCTCCTTGGCGAGCTTGAGCGTCGCCTCGGGCAACGGGTCGCCGGCCGCTTCGTAACCTGCACCGCCGATCGGCGCTTCCTGCAACTCCAGGTCGAGATCAAGCGCTTTCAGCACCTTGACGGCTTGCGCCACGATTTCAGGACCGATGCCGTCGCCCGGCAATACCGCAATCTTCATAAACGTGTTCCCAGATATTGAATTGATTTGAACAGGAGCAATCCATGCCGCGCCCTATGGCGGGCAGCATGGATCATGGTTAATTGAACAGCCAGGGCTGCGCGGCCTTGTGCTTGGCTTCAAACGCCTTGATGTCGGACACGTGCTGCAAGGTCAGGCCGATATCGTCGAGACCGTTCAATAGGCAATGCTTGCGGAACGGGTCTATCTCGAAAGCATAGCTTTTGCCGCCGGGCGTCTGCACGGTTTGCGTCTGCAGGTCGACCAGCAAGTGATATCCCTCGTTGGGCTCGACTTCCTTGAACAGGCTATCGACGATTTCCGCATCGAGGACAATCGGCAGGATACCGTTCTTGAAGCAGTTGTTGAAGAAGATGTCGGCGAAGCTCGGGGCGATGATGGCGCGGAAACCGTAATCGAGCAGCGCCCACGGCGCATGCTCGCGGCTGGAGCCGCAGCCGAAATTCTCGCGCGTCAGCAGGACGCTGGCGCCCTGGTAGCGCGGGAAGTTGAGCGGGAAGTCAGGATTCAACGGCCGCTTGCTGTTGTCCTTGCCCGGCTCGCCCTGATCCAGATAGCGCCACTCATCGAAAGCGTTGGGGCCGAAGCCCGCGCGCTTGATCGACTTCAGGAACTGCTTGGGGATGATGGCGTCGGTATCGACATTGGCGCGATCCAAGGGGGCCACCAATCCATTCAACTGGGTAAATGCTTGCATATTGATCCAATAAACGATTCGTTACTTGGTTGATTTCTGTATGGCTTCGCCGGCCTTTTCGATGTCCTTGCCCATGCCGTTGATGGTATTGCATGCAGCCAGGGCCATCGCCAGCAATGACATGGCCGCCATCATGAACACTTGTCGCATGGCCGGGCTCAATTCAGCAATTGGCGCACGTCGACGAAATGCCCGGTCACCGCTGCGGCAGCCGCCATTTCAGGACTGACGAGGTGGGTACGGCCGCCTGCGCCCTGACGTCCCTCGAAATTGCGGTTCGAGGTGGAGGCGCAACGCTCGCCCGGCTCCAGGCGGTCGGCATTCATGGCCAAACACATGGAGCAGCCGGGCTCACGCCATTCGAAACCGGCTTCCTTGAAAATCTTGTCCAGGCCTTCCTGCTCCGCCTGCGCCTTGACCAGGCCGGAACCCGGCACTACCATCGCCAGCTTGACGTTGGGTGCGACGTGCTTGCCCTTGGCCACAGCCGCGGCGGCGCGCAAGTCCTCGATGCGGGAATTGGTGCAGGAGCCGATGAACACCTTGTCGATCGGGATTTCCGAGATCGGGGTATTGGCCTGCAAGCCCATGTACTGCAAGGCGCGCTCCATGCCGCTGCGCTTGGTCGGGTCGTTTTCCTTAGTGGGGTCTGGCACGATGCCGTTGACCGCCGTCACCATTTCGGGAGAAGTGCCCCAGGTGACCTGCGGCTCGATTTCTTCAGCCTTGAGTTCTACCAGGGCATCGAACTTGGCGCCCTCGTCGCTATGCAAGGTACGCCAGTAGGCCACTGCCGCATCCCATTGCTCCGGCTTGGGCGCATAGGGACGGCCCTTGACGTAATCGATGGTGATGTCGTCCACGGCCACCATGCCGGCGCGCGCGCCCGCCTCGATCGCCATGTTGCACAATGTCATGCGCCCTTCCATACTCAAGCCGCGAATCGCCGATCCCGCGAACTCGATCGCATAGCCGGTGCCGCCCGCGGTGCCGATCTTGCCGATGATCGCCAACGCAATGTCTTTGGCAGTGACACCGGGGCCAAGCTGGCCCTCCACACGCACCTGCATGGCCTTGGATTTCTTCTGCACCAAGCATTGAGTCGCCATTACGTGCTCGACTTCTGAAGTGCCGATGCCGTGCGCCAATGCGCCAAACGCGCCGTGGGTGCTAGTATGGGAGTCGCCGCAGACCACGGTCATGCCAGGCAAGGTCGCGCCCTGCTCAGGCCCCATGACATGCACGATGCCTTGGCGCGCATCGCCCATCCTGAATTCGGTCACGCCGAAATCGTTGCAGTTCTGGTCCAGCGTTTCCACCTGCAGGCGCGAGATCGGATCGGCAATGCCCTGGCTGCGGTCGGTGGTCGGCACGTTGTGGTCAGGCACCGCCAGCACGGAACTGATGCGCCATAGCTTGCGGCCGGCCATCTTCAGGCCTTCGAACGCCTGGGGGCTGGTCACCTCATGCACCAGGTGGCGGTCGATATAGATCAACGCGGCACCGTTTTCCTCACGCACCACGTGGGAATCAAACAATTTGTCGTAAAGCGTTTTGGCTGACATACGATCCTTCTAATCCTGCTGATACAGTCCGTTTAACGTCACGAGACGGTTTATGGTTGAATCCGGCCGCTCAATCGCGGAAGTTGCCGAACTGCAACGGGAAATCCGTGATGGACTTCCTGACGAAGGCGATCGCCTCCTGCAACACATCGCGCTTGGCGCCGGTCACGCGCACCTCGTCGCCCTGGATGCTGGCCTGCACCTTGAGGCCGCTATCCTTGAGCAGCTTGACGATTTTCTTCGCCAGTTCGGCATCGATGCCAGCCTTGATCTTGAGCACCTGCTTGACCTTGTTGCCGGAAATCTTCTGCACGTCCTGGTGATCCAGGCGCTTGGCGCTGTCGGCTTCCTTCTTTTCCATCGCGGGCAGGAGGATGGCCTTGATCTGGTCGAGCTGGAAATCTGAATCGCCATGCAAGGTGATCAGGTTATCCTTTTCGTTCAGCTCGACACTCGCGCTGGTGCCCTTGAAGTCATAGCGGTTGGTAATCTGGCGGCCAGCGACATCCACCGCATTCTTCAATGCGACCATATCGACTTCAGAAGAAATATCAAATGAAGGCATCGTTATCCATCCTCATCCAAATTCAACGCTGCATGCCGGTAAGCCCGGCGTGAGGCAGCGATTTAAAATTCAACAAATACAGGTGCTGCAACGCTTATTCGAAATGACAGACGTAATCCAGCGTTTCCGTCACTTCGATGTCGAAGCTGGAGTTGCCCGGCACAGTGAATTTTTCGCCCGCGCCATACGTCTTCCAATCGCTTTCGCCATTGAGGCGCACCTTGCAGGCGCCGCTGTTGATTTCCATCAACTCGGGAGAACCGGTATTGAAGGTCAACGTGCCGGGGAAAATCACGCCCACGGTCGCGCGAGTGCCGTTCGGGAACAGCACGGTATGGCTGACACACTTGCCATCGAAATACACATTGGCTTTTTTCTTGACGCTCACATTGTCGAACTGGGCCACGACGCTTCTCCTAAAATTGGTTGGTTACTTCTTGTTGTTGCGCAGGTTGGCAGCAATGCGCATGCGCAAGGCATTCAGCTTGATGAAGCCGCCCGCATCGCGGTGGTCGTAGGCGCCTGCGTCATCCTCGAAGGTCGCGATGTTCGGATCGAACAGCGAATCGGTCTTGGAATCGCGGCCGGTCACGATCACGTTGCCCTTGTACAGCTTGAGCTTGACCCAGCCATTGACGGTCTGCTGCGTATGGTCAATCAAAGCCTGCAAGGCCACACGCTCAGGGCTCCACCAGTAGCCGTTATAGATCATGCTCGCATAACGCGGCATCAGGTCGTCCTTCAAGTGCGCCACTTCGCGGTCGAGGGTAATGGACTCGATCGCGCGATGCGCCTTGAGCAGGATGGTGCCGCCCGGAGTCTCGTAACAGCCGCGCGACTTCATGCCCACATAACGGTTTTCTACTAGGTCGAGACGGCCAATGCCGTGCTTGCCGCCCAGGCGGTTCAGCTCCGCCAGCAGTTCATGCGGCTTCAATGCCTTGCCATTCAATGAGATGGGGTCGCCATTGCGATATTCAATCTCCAGGTATTCGGCTTCGTCCGGCGCGCGCTCGGGCGATACTGTCCAACGCCACATATCTTCCTCGGCTTCCGCAGCCGGGTTTTCCAGGTGGCGGCCTTCGTAGGAAATATGCAGCAGGTTGGCGTCCATGCTGTACGGACTGCCGCCCTGGCGGTGCTTCATCTCAACAGGAATGCCATGTTGTTCGGCATAGGCTAGCAACTTTTCGCGGCTGAGCAAATCCCATTCGCGCCATGGCGCGATGACCTTGACGCCGGGCTTGAGCGCATAGGCGCCCAGCTCGAAGCGCACCTGATCGTTGCCCTTGCCGGTAGCGCCGTGAGAAATGGCATCGGCGCCGGTTTCATTGGCGATCTCGATCAGGCGCTTGGCGATCAGGGGACGTGCAATCGAGGTGCCGAGCAGGTATTCACCTTCATATACGGTGTTGGCGCGGAACATCGGGAACACGAAGTCGCGCACGAACTCCTCGCGCAGGTCGTCGATATAGATTTCCTTGACGCCGAACTTCTTGGCCTTTTCGCGCGCCGGCTCCAGCTCCTCGCCCTGGCCGATATCCGCAGTAAAGGTCACCACCTCGCACTGGTAGGTGTCCTGCAGCCATTTCAGGATCACGGAGGTATCCAGGCCGCCGGAATAGGCCAGCACGACTTTCTTCACATCACTCATTTCGCTATTTCTTTCTCGATTAAATCCAGTTCAACCTAGGTTTATGCCTGCACCTTGCCCAGCAGCAAATACTCCATCAATGCCTTCTGCACGTGCAGCCGGTTCTCGGCCTCTTCCCATACCACGGACTGCGGGCCGTCGATCACGGCAGCCTCGACCTCTTCGCCGCGGTGCGCGGGCAGGCAGTGCATGAATAAGGCGTCCTTACCCGCGACACGCATCATATCGGCATCCACCTGCCAATCATGGAAATCACGGCGGCGCTCTTCGTTCTCGGCCTCAAAGCCCATCGAGGTCCAGACATCGGTAGTGACGAGATCGGCACCGCGTGCTGCCTCCATCGGGTCGGTGAATTCTTCGTAATGGTCGGTGCCATAGAGATTGGCGCGCTCCGGCTCGACCTCGTATCCGGGTGGCGTCGATACATGCACATTGAAATCCAGCACTTCAGCCGCCTGCAGCCAGGTGTTGCAGACGTTGTTCGAGTCACCGATCCAGGCCACGGTCTTACCCTTGATCGAACCGCGATGCTCGATATAGGTAAAGATATCGGCGAGGATCTGGCAGGGATGGTATTCATTGGTCAGGCCGTTGATCACCGGCACGCGCGAATTGGCGGCAAAGCGTTCGATGATCTCCTGCTCGAAGGTGCGGATCATGACGATGTCGCTCATGCGCGAGATGACTTGCGCCGCATCCTCCACCGGCTCGCCGCGTCCCAATTGGGAATCGCGCGTATTGAGATAGATGGCGGAGCCGCCCAACTGCTGCATGCCGGCCTCGAACGACAGGCGCGTGCGGGTGCTGGCCTTCTCGAAAATCATCACTAGGGTGCGGTCGGTCAACGGCCAGTATTGCTGGTAGGCCTTGAACTGCTCCTTGATCCAGCGCGTACGGTCGAAAATATGCGCCAGCTCGTCTGCATTCAGGTCGTTGAACTGCAAGAAATGTTTGATTGCCATAACGTTTATATTCCCGCGATCAAGCCAAAAACTTCTTGATTAAAGGTGCCAGGATATCCACCACTTGCTGCGCTTCCTGCTCGTTCATGACGAGCGGCGGCAACAGGCGGATCACTTTTTCTGCCGTCACATTGATCAGCAAGCCTGCTTCCAGCGCCTGCTTGACCAGTTCCGCACACGGGCGGTCCAGCTCTATGCCGATCATCAGGCCTGCATTGCGGATCACGCTCACGCCGGCCACGTCTTGCAGGCTGGCAGCAAAAGCCTCGCGTATGTAATTGCCCAGTTGCTCGGCATGCGCGAGCAGGCCGTCGGACTCGATGATGTCCAGCGTCGCCAACGCAGCGCTGCAGGCCAGCGGGTTGCCGCCGAAAGTAGAACCGTGCTTGCCATAGGTAAACACTTCCGCCGCCGGGCCATGTGCCAGACAGGCGCCAATGGGCACGCCCGAGCCCAGCCCCTTCGCCAGGGTCATGACGTCGGGCACTACATCGGTGTGCTGGAATGCAAACCAGGTGCCGGTACGCGCCACGCCGCTTTGCACTTCGTCCAGCATCAGCAGCCAGCCATGGGTATCGCAAATCTCGCGCAAGCCTTTGAAATACGCCGCCGAGTCGCGCGGCACATTGATGCCGCCCTCGCCCTGGATAGGCTCGAGCAAGATGGCGACGACGTTCTTGTTGTGCCGCGCCACCTGGCGCACGGCATCGAGGTCATCGAACGGCACGCGGATGAAGCCGCTCACCAACGGCTCGAAACCGGCCTGGGTCTTGCGGTTGCCCGTAGCGGAAAGCGTTGCCAGGGTGCGGCCATGGAATGCGCGCTCCATGACGATGATTTCAGGATTTTCTATGCCCTTGTTGTGCCCATAGAGTCGTGCAAGCTTGATGGCGGCCTCATTGGCCTCGCAACCGGAATTACAGACAAACACCTTGTCCATGCCGGAAACCTCGCATAACCTGTCCGCAAGCCTGGACTGCTCGGCAATGCCGTAGACATTCGAGACATGGATCAAGCGGCCGGCCTGCTCGCTAATGGCGGCCACCAGGCGAGGATGCGCATGGCCCAGGCCATTGACCGCGATCCCGGCCAATGCGTCCAGGTAACGCTTGCCCTCGGTATCCCAGAGCCAGGCGCCTTCTCCCTTAGTGAAGGTGACAGGCTGACGGGCGTAGGTATTCATCAAATGTTCGGACATTGCAGTATCTAGCCTCTACGTTTGGATACAAGCTTAAGCTCAAAAACAAAAACGGCGGCACCAGCCGCCGTTTACAGCATCATGCGGCACCCTCAGCGGTCGAGCGCGCGCTTTTTCAGCAGTCGGATGGCTGCCAGCAGAGCAATACCAGTTGCTACCTTGCGCACTACAGTCTTCATGAGGTCACCGTCGAATTCTACAAATGGAAACCCGGCCAAAACCTGCCACTACGCCGGACTTTGCCAAGCTTTCAAGCTATTTAAACATTTTTCTTCAAGGGCTCGAGAGTAGCGCAAATCCCGGATTTAGGCAAGAATTAGGCAAGAGGATTTATGCATTAAACCACAGGCAGTGATGCAAACCGGGTTTCAAAATCCTTGGGTTTAAGGCAGAATCTAATGTTCGCTCGAATTCAAGATATTTACTCACAACCCTGCATTATATGGTGTCGCTAGCCACAGTTACCAAGATGCCCGATCAGGGCCATGATGCGCAATCCGGCACCCAGTTGCCGGTTTCCTGGTACACCGACCCTGCCGTTTACGCCCTTGAACAGCAACATCTGTTCGCCCACTCGCCCCATTACATCGGGCACGAGCTCATGGTTCCCGAAGTCGGCAGCTACCACGTCCTATCATGGATGAACAATGCCAAGGCGCTGGTCCGCAACGAAAACGGCATCGAGCTGATCAGCAATGTCTGCCGCCACCGGCAGGCGCTCATGCTCAAGGGCAGCGGCAAGACCAAGAACATCATCTGCCCCTTGCACCGCTGGACCTACGATACCCGTGGCCAGCTGCTGGGCGCCCCCCACTTCAAGGAAAACCCCTGCCTCAACCTCAATAAATCCTCGCTGAAGAACTGGCAAGGCCTGCTTTTCGACAGCAAGCGCGATATTGCGCAGGACTTGCAAAAATTAGGTTGCAAACAGGACTTCGACTTCACCGGCTATATGCTCAACCGCGTGATGGTGGATGAATACAATTTCAACTGGAAAACCTTCATCGAGGTCTACCTGGAAGACTATCATGTCGGCCCCTTCCATCCCGGCCTCGGCCACTTCGTCGATTGCGAGGACCTCAACTGGGAGTTCGGCGACTGGTACAGCGTGCAGACAGTGGGCGTGCACAAGGCCCTGCAGAAATCCGGCTCCTTGATATACGACAACTGGCACAATGAAGTGCTGCGCTACAACAAGCAGCAGCCGCCCAAGTATGGCGCGATCTGGATGGTGTACTACCCATTCCTCATGATCGAGTGGTACCCGAACACGCTGGTGGTCTCCAACATCATTCCGCGCGGACCGGACGCCTGCACCAATGTAGTCGAGTTCTATTACCCCGAGGATATCGCCCTGTTCGAGGAAGAATTCATCGCAGCGCAACAGGCGGCGTATACCGAGACCGCCGTGGAAGACATGGAAATCTGCCAGCGCATGCATGACGGCCGCCATGCGCTGGCCGCCCAAGGCATCGATGAGCGCGGCCCCTACCAGCACCCGATGGAAACCGGCATGCAGCACTTCCATGCCTGGCTGCACAAGCAACTGGACCCGCACCTGAAATAACCCTCTCCAGGCAAGCATATTGCCTGCTCAATATTTGGGCCTGCACGCCAGGCCGGAAAGACGAACCTTGAACCTGCCCAGACTCGGCAGCCTGTGGATGCTGGTTGCCGCCTTCTTTTTTGCCATCATGGGCGTTCTGGTCAAGCTGGGGGCGGCAAAATTCAGCAGCGCGGAACTGGTGTTCTACCGCTCGCTGTTCGGCCTGCTGTTCATCATCGCCGTCGCGCGCTACCGGCAGGTTTCGCTCAAGACCCGGCTCATCAACACGCACATGAAGCGGGCGATTCTCGGCTTCGCGTCGCTGATCTGCTTTTTCTTCGCCATCAGCGAATTGCCGCTCGCCACCGCCATCACGCTCAATTACACCTCGCCCTTGTTCCTGGCGATGGCCCTGCCCTTCATGCTGCACGAAAAGCCGCGCAAGATCCTGCTGCTCGCCGTAGTGCTCGGCTTCATCGGCGTCGCCTTGTTGCTCAAGCCCAGCCTGCACATGGATGAACTGATCGCGGGCGCCATCGGCCTGCTCTCGGGCGCGATGGCGGGCATTGTATACGTCCATGTCACCCAGCTTGGCCGCGCCGGCGAACCGGACTGGCGCACGGTGTTTTACTTCACGCTGGTCTGCACCATAGGCGGCGGCCTATGGATGCTGTTCTATCGCTTCACGCCGCTGGACTGGCCGGACCTGCCGCTGCTGCTGGGGCTGGGCGTATCGGCCACCATCGCCCAGCTTGCCCTGACACGCGCCTACCGTACCGGCAGCCCGCTCGTGGTCGGCAGCCTAGCCTATACCACAGTGGTACTGGCCAGCCTGTTCGGCATCCTGATCTGGAACGAGACACTATCCTCGGACCGCTGGTTCGCTGTCGGCCTGATCATCCTCAGCGGCATCATCAGCGTATGCGCGACGCCTAAACCCAAGAAAGACACCTAGGCCGGATAAAAGGTTAAACTTCAGCCAGATGCGTCCGTAGAATATGGAATGACCCTCTTGCCTTCCCGCCACATTGCCAGCATTGCATGCACAGCGCTGCTAAGCTTCATGCTGGCAGGCTGCATGGGCGGCCCCATTGCGCAGCAGGTGGCTTCATCGCTGCTGATGCGCGCTGCAGACCAGGCCACGTCCAATGCCTACGACGCATATTTGCTGAAAGACCCGTCCACGTCCTCTCCTGGCCATGAATCCAGCACGACGGCCACCATTCCCGGCCATGGCGGCGCCATTCACGTCGCCCCATCGTCGCAGTCGCAAATTGATGAGTATTGGATTGCCTTCCTCAACGCGGGCTTTACCGAGATCAAGCCTTCTGCAGAGCCTTTGCCTGAACACGCGGCCAGCGCATCAAAAGACGAAAGCCACGCCATGACGGCGAGCGAGCTGGTCGCCATTGAGGTCTGGAGCACGCTGGTGGGAGAAGAGAAAACCGCCGTCCTGGAGCGGGCCAGGCTGCTCGGCAACGATCTGCCTCAGATCCAGGAACTAGCGCAATGGCAAATGGCAGTGGGCGCGTCCATCGCCTCGCCGCAATCGCCAATCACCTTCTTGGTGCCTCCCGAGCTTGGCCGCATCAGCAGCGGCCAGGAATTGCTGGTGGAAATATCCGGGCAAAACGACCTGAACATTGCACGCTACCTCATGCAGCCGCAACACGCCTTCCAGCAGGCCTCGGGCCACCCTGCTGTCAACCAGCGCTGAATCCTCAAGGGTCGATCAAGCCGGACCGCATCGCGATCAGGGCGATCTCGGCCGAATTATTGGCATTGAGCTTCTGCTTGATATTGTAGAGATGCGTGCCGACAGTACGCGGCGAGAGGGACAAGGTGTCGGCGATTTCGTTGGTGGTCTTGCCCTTGGCCAAGGCCATGAACACCTCGAACTCGCGGTCGGAGAGGATATCCACGGGATTCTGCTGCCCTGAAATCTGCTGGATCGCCATCTGCTGGGCCACATTGGCCTCAAGATACATCTTGCCGCCCGCCACCGTATGGATCGCCTTGATCAGCTCCTCGGCCGCGCTGCGCTTGGTCAAGTAGCCCATCGCGCCCGCATTCAGCACGCGCTTGGGATGCACGGAATCCTCATGCGCGGACAGCACCAGAACGCGCGCATGCTCATCCTTGGCCCGGATGCGGTCTATCGCCTCCAGCCCGCCTATGCCAGGCATGGTGATATCCATCACCACCACGTCCGGCTGATACTCCTGGTACAGTTTGATGGCCTGCTCGCCGCTCTCCGCTTCGGCAATCACCTGGATCGCCTGGTCCGACTCAAGCAGCAGCTTGAACCCCATGCGCACCACGGCATGGTCATCCACCAGCATCACCTTGATTGCTGCACTCATGACACTCTCTCCGGAATCGTCACCAATATGGCGGAACCCTGGCCCGGCAGGGAATCAATGTTGAAACTGCCATACAGGGCCTGAGTGCGCTCCCGCATCCCCAGCAGTCCGAAATGGCGGCTTTGGTCCACATTGCACATATTCATGCCGATGCCATTGTCCTTGATCAAAAGTGTGAGGGTACCATTTTCATGGCGCGAAAGGCTGATATCGATACGGTCGGCCCGCGCATGGCGTAAGGCATTGGTGACGGATTCCTGCACGATGCGATAGAGATTGATGTTCAAGCTTTCCCCCAGCAGGTCCAGCTTGCCGTGCAACTGCAGGTTGAATTTCACGTCCGGGTTCTGCGCCTGCCAATCGGCGACGGCATCGCGCAAGGCTTCAGACAAACCGAGGTTGTCCAGCGACCCGGGGCGCAAGTGGCGGATGATGTTATGCATGCCGTCATAAATATGGTTGGCTGCCGAGACGATGGTTTGCGCGCTGCTTTCTATGCTCGGCATATCCTGCCTGGTCTTGTTCGCGATCGCCACCGCAAAGGTCTTGATCGCGGTGACGTACTGCCCGAGCTCGTCGTGCAGCTCGCGTGCCAGGCTGCGGCGCTCGTCCTCGATATGGCGCTGGATCAGGTGCGTCAACTGGCGGTTTTCCTCCAGCTTGCGCGCAGTTTCCTCCGCCAGCTTGCGCTCGGTGATGTCGCGCATGCTGCAGATCTCGCCGATCAGCTCGCCGGTTTTCGGGTCCATCAACGGCGCGGCGGAAAGCGATACATCGAGCAGCTTGCCGTCGCGTGCCACCCGTTGCGTGTCGTAATGCTCCACCAGGCCGTTCGCCAGCATGTTCGCCATGTTACGCTCCAGCTCGCTCTCATGGTTAGGCGGCATCAGCAGCTCGGCAGACCTGCCGATAATGTCCGCCGGTGCGTAGCCGAACATCCGTTGCGCTGCGGGGTTCCAGAACGAAATATTGCCGTTAAGGTCGTGAATCATGATCGCATCCGCGCTCTGCTGCACGATCAGCGCGAGACGGCGGTTTTCCTCGGTGCGCTCGCGCAACGACTCGCCCATTAGGTTGAAATTCTGCGCAATGCGTGAGAACTCGGGAACCTTGAACTTGGGCAGCCTAACGTCCAGGTTGCCCTGCTCCACCGCGGAAATTGCCTTGAGGATATCGTTCGCAGGCCTGAGCCAGCGCCCCAGCATCCAGTAAATCAAGGCGTTGAGCACGAAGAAGAACCCGGTCTCGATCCAGAGCAAGTTCTGGAACGAAGCCCAGGATTCGCGGATCGCCCCGGCCGCATCGGACGCCACCACCAGCATACCGAAGCGGATGCGGCGCGACACTACTTCCGGTTCGGGTTCCACCATGCGGGCGAACCAGCGCGGCGGGGTTTCATTGGCGCGATAAGTGGATGGCGGCGACTGGTACATCAGCTCGCCCTGCGCGTTGTAGAGGAAAATCTCGCTGCTGCGCACATGCCCGAGGGACTGCAAAAAAGTATGCATCACGTCATGCGTATAGCCCCACTCCGGGTTCTGCCGCGAATTGATGATGACGGTATCGAGCAACTGCACCGTCACCCGCGTCGCCGCCTCCACGCTCTCCTCCGTGGAAATGCGCATGCCCTTGATCACCACATAGCCCACCGCCACCATCAGCATCAGCAGCAGAGTGGTAATGAGGAGATTGAATCTGACGCGCAGGCTCATAATAAACTATCCAATGGGCTACTTACCCCACGCCCACCCTTGTTCAATACATGGGTATACATCATCGTTGTTGAAACATCGCCGTGGCCCAATAACTCCTGCACAGTATGGATATCGTAACCACTCTCGAGCAAATGAGTGGCGAAACTATGGCGAAACGTATGCGGTGTCGCATGCTTGGCGATACCGGCATCCACCACAGCCTGTCTAACCGCACGCTGAATCGCCTGGTCCTGCACGTGGTGGCGCCTTGCTTGCCCTGCCTCACCATCCCGCGGATCAGTCGATAACCGCGCAGAAGGAAACACATATTGCCATCCCCACTCCCGGTTTGCATTCGGATACTTGCGTTGCAATGCATAAGGCAGATATACCGAACCATATCCTGCCGCCAAATCCTGTTCGTGCAATACCTTCACCTGCTTCAAATGCTCCCGCAAAGGTTTCACCAATACCTGCGGCAACATCGTCACCCGGTCTTTAAATCCCTTGCCGTCCCGAACCAGAATCTCGCCACGGGCAAAATCCACATCCTTCACCCTCAAGCGCAACACCTCCAAAATCCGCATCCCCGTGCCATACAACAAACTGACAACCAGATGATGGGTTCCGCTCAAACGCGCCAATATCTGCTGAACCTCTTCAACCGCCAGCACAATCGGCAATCGCCGCGGTGCTTTTGCACGTTCCACCTTGTCTAGCCACGGCAGTTCAACTCCCAGCACTTCTTTATACAAAAACAACAATGCGCTTTTCGCCTGATTCTGCGTTGAGGCAGACACCTTGCCTTCAACTGCAAGATAAGTTAAAAATAGCTCAACCTCGGCAGCACCCAACTCTATTGGATGCCGCTTGCCAAAATGCAAAATGTACCGTTTAATCCAGTCAACATAAGCCTGCTCGGTGCGGATGCTGTAATGCTTGAGGCGGATTTTACCCCGCACCTGATCGAGCAATTTTGGCGATGAATTATTTGACGGATGCATTTTTAAAATTTAGGCAGTACTAAAAAATACTAACTTAATGATTACACTATACATTAAATTAATTACCCTCAACTCAAAAACCCATTTGACGGAAAATAAAGCGTCAAATAGGATGGCTACTTTACGTTAGATTTCAGGGAGAGCATGTGACTACCAATTACTTTGAACAGTTAAAAAGCGAACTCGAAGCCTATCGGTCTCTTTCTTCAAGAGGCGGTCATCTAGGTTTCTTCGGGCAAGAGGTGCTTCGCTTCCATTCAATTGCTGGCACCTTGGTGGAAGGTTGTGACTTTCGTTTGGATGAGTCGGCCAGTAATGATGAGCGCTATTTCACTCACATTCTCGTCAGGTCGTTGCTAGAAAATTACTTTTGGACCATCTATCTGTTCGATGATCCAGCACAGTCAAGTAGCCGATACGATGAGTTAAAGAACTCCTTTAAGCGCGACTACGTGAAGCTTTTGAACGAAAATCATCTTCCGCATAAAGCCAAACTCGAACCGGCTGATCCTGCTTGGTCAACTCTACCGAGAGCACTTGATGTCAACAGCATGATGGCTCAGTCAACAAACGACTATGGCGATCGGCTGAACTACCTGTATTTCGTTTATCGAATCGCTAGCTTCGATACGCATGGAAAAAGCCTGGGCACAATATTTCAAGATGTGTTCGGAAAGACCTGCAATTTTCCCGTCCTAAAAATTGGATATGCCATTGAGCTAATGGCTAATCAGTACCTCGTGGTTTTGCAAGAGCTCCGTTCGCGAAATGAAATCTAACAACAGCTTCAACTCGGACTGGCTTTTCCGCTAGCGCTCCAAAGCCAGCCGGTTAAGCTGAGCGTTAGGCCTCTCGGTCGCGCCTTTGAGTCGGTCGGGATATTGGAGCAAAAAAAATGAAATCTGTTGCATTGTTTGGAACAACTATTCTCATCGCCCTTCTTGTAGGGTGTGGCAAGAATGATTCCACCGAGTCACAGGCAGGCGCACAATCTGCCTCAACTTCAACCGACACGGAGCAGAAAGCAGCCGTAGCGCTTAGAAGTCGGTGCATTGAACAAGCAAAATCACAAGGCTACCGTAGCGGGCAATGTGCCTACAGCTTCATAGATACCTGCATTAGGACTCAAAGTAGGAGCGAAATGGAGTCGGCCTTGAGAGTAGACGCCATGCTTGGCATGGACACTGCTCGGTCATGTCCCAACATGCCATCAACCTACGTCGCTGAATTTGACAAATTCTGAAGGGAGGGTTGTTCATGTCCCAATACACAGGAAAGTGTGTGGTTCGCATTTCGACAGGCGAGATCGTTAGTGTTCACGTTGTCGATACAGCAGGTATCGGAATGACGCTTTCGCCACAAGATTACGAGGCGCGTGGTATCAATCCTCCGATCAACCAGCTTCCCGATTGCTCAGCATCAGGTAGTTGATGCCCAACCCATCATTCCACCGGACCTGCGCGAAAAGCCGCGCAAGCCGGTGAATTCAGACGTTGGGCGTCACGAAATCGCACCTCTTGGAGATCAAGAACATGTCCTTCGCTCCTTACGCAAACGAGCAAGACAAGCTGGATCGGTATGTCAATGCATTCGCCACGCAATCATTTCGAGATCAAGCAGACCGGGACTACATTGCCGCGCGATTGGCATGTCGCCATGAACTCTTCCCGCAGTTTCTTTGGTCTTCACATCAAGCGATAGAGAAGTACCTAAAGGCGATCCTTCTCTACAACCGCATAAAGGCAACTCAGGTGGGCCATGATCTGGCCCAAGCTTTGTCTCTTACACAGTCCTTGCCATTCGAAATCAAACTTTCGACGAGAAGCCGCAAGTTCATTGACCACCTTGCGGAGGTCGGCGAGTTTCGATACATCGACGTTCCCTTCCATGTGTACGGTCACATACTGGTCGATCTCGACTTGGCTGTCTGGGAGGTTCGCAGGTACTGTCAAGTCTTGGAAGTCTTTGGAAAGCAGCTTCCGCCTGAGGAGCAGAAGCTTCTTGAAGATGCCCGGTCAGATTTGGCCTTGAGCGAAACCAAGCCTCGGTACAAGTTCCGATTACATGGCGGTCTTCTGGAGAAGATCGTCACCGACCGAAAGCACCCAAGTCACTCAGCGCTGCTCTGGCACAACCCGTGTTTCGGCGTTCGGAAGCGAGCTACGGTAAAGGCCAAGAATCACCTAAATGCGCAGAATTCGCTTCTGTACCTCTATCCCGAGATGCTCGACGAATTGCTCAAGTACGTCTTCATTCCTAAGAAGCTAGTAGCCGGCTACCGGGAACATCTGTCAGAGATCAAAACTGGGGCTAAGGCCAGGCCGTAGCCGTGACGCCCAACCCTTCCATCGAGAGGACGTCGCCCGGCAAGCCGGGCGCCGCCTCTCATGTCAAACGTTAGGCACCCCGATGCCCATTCCAGCAACTCGTGAAAATCTCACTTCCGCCCTTGCGCAGGCCGACGAATCGTCGCGGGCAGCTCGTGTGGAGCGGATCGAGTGGCTGGCTCAGCACTACTTCCATCCGGGTGCCGTGATGGGTGAGTTGGCCGTGCTCCACATGCTGGAAGAGGCTCGGCTCTGCTTCATTTCCGGTCACTTCGTCGGCGCGTTGCTCCTCGCCACTTCCTTCGTGGAGCAGACCCTCAGCGAAGAGCTTGAAAACGTGGTGCCTGCACATAAGCGCCGCACGTTCGAGCTTATGATTAAGGCAGGGCGGCAACACCTGCCGCTGCCTAGCGACCTGTTTGATCGCACGGACAGGCTTCGCCTACTCCGCAACCCTTTCACTCATCGCAAGGCGCCTGATCACCCAGAGGCATTCGGCACGCGATTCCTTGCCACCAAGGCACACCCCGCCACAATACTTGAGACGGACGCGAAGCTGGCTATGGAGGTGATGTATGAGTGGTTCCGGCGTACGTTGCGGAGTGCCTAACAATTCGTCGAAGCCGACGCCGCTTCGCGGCGCGGCTTAACTCAGGTGTTAGATGTGAATATGGGTTGGACATCGAAAGCCTTTGCGATCCTTCTTGCCTTAGCTGCGCCAGTAGTGATGGCACAGAGTCCGGATGCCGCGCTAGCCAAACTTTCTCCGGCCATGCGTGATTGGGTTAATAGATCCTGCGCTCGTAATTTGGGGCCATCACTGTGGTCTAGCTGCGTTTTGAGGGAAGCGTCGGCGGCCTCACAAGGGAAACCGGACCTTTCTCGTTTCAAGCCAGAGTTTCAAACCTGGATAGTTCGTAGCTGTCCAGATTCACTAGGGCCATCATTAGCTATTAGCTGCCTTAACCGTGAAAGTAGCGCTTTGGCAAACGCTAGGGTAGATATTTCGTCGCTTACTGAACAGCAGAAACAATGGCTTTCTGATACTTGCCCGACGTCAGTTGGCCCATCGTTGTATATCGCGTGCATTCAGCGAGAGTCGAATGCTCTTCGTGGTACAAAATCTGTTCCACAACAGCCTACTGTCAAAGGGGCACCATCTGCCCGCCTGCGCAGCGCGCCAAGACGGGGGGCAAGCCGAGATAGTTACGAAATTGAAGTCGCCCATAACGACGAACTCTTCATCATTAATGGCGAAAAGTTCGAGGCGAAAACGTATTGCTTGGGTTGGGACGAAGGGGATCAGGTCATATTTCTCGATGGCAGCCCATACGGGGCCTGTGCTAGTGCTACTTTGCTTAATTTGAGAACACGCGAGAAGTGTGAAGTATGGTGCGAATAAATACATCTAACCCTTCGGTCAAGCGGGACTGCGGAACCGGCGTGGTTTCTCCGGCCAGTCGTTTTCGCGCCGCAGCCCCTTACCTCCAACGTTAGGCATTGAGAGACTATGCAACAACTCTGTTACATAGCCCTACTGCTCGTTGTGTCGCCGACCACCTTCGCAAGTACAACTGGCATGACCGGGTTTTGCAGCGTGTGCTTAAAGCCTATAATCCTGCCATGCCGAACAAATACAAAGACATTTTCAACCTCAGCGTCGCAACCATCCTAGGGACCATTACCGGCCTGACGCTCGACAACCTATTGCTAGGTGCCGTGGTGGGCATTGCCCTTGGGATTGTATTTTCCTTATTCAACAGGCCTGACCAAGATTGAGCCATATATCACGACTGCGTTGGCTGCAGCTTGGCAGCCTGATCCTGCTTGCGGCCTTGGCGGCCTCCGGCATTCGTCCCTACGACCGGCTCACCTGGCTGATGGAAGTGCTGCCGGTGCTGATCGTGCTGCCCATCTTGTGGACAAGCTACCGCAACTACCCTTTGACCACACTGCTCTACGGCTTGATCTTCTTGCATGCATTGGTGCTGATCATAGGCGGTGCCTATAGCTATGCACGCGTCCCACTGGGTTTCGAGATGGCGCACTGGCTGGGGCTGGAACGCAATCCTTACGACAAGATCGGGCATTTCATGCAGGGCTTCGTACCGGCGATTGCCGTGCGGGAAATCCTGCTCCGCGGCGCTTATGTGCGCGGAAAAAAGATGCTGATATTCCTAGTGTTAAGCGTCGTGCTTGCGATCAGCGCCGCCTATGAGCTGATCGAATGGGCTGCGGCGTTGATCATGGGACAAGGTGCGGACGAGTTCCTCGGCACGCAAGGCGATGAATGGGATACGCAATCCGATATGGCGTTTGCGCTATTGGGCGGAGCTTTTGCCCTGTTGCTGCTGTCCCGGTTGCATGACCGCGCCCTGGCGCGGCTGGGAAAGTAGGCTGGCCTCATGATACAAAGACTAAGGTGGATGGTCGTCATATGCTGCCTCGCTGCCAGCCAGGCCTTGGCAGCTACGCCTAAAGCGCTTACGGCACAGGTTGAGCGCCTGGCAGCCTTGCTCAGCGACGGGTTTGCCGTCGGCTACCCGGGGGCCACGCAAACGCAGGTATTGTCCAGGCATGGCCAGGAAACCACGACATTGGCGGTGTTCACGGTGGAGGGGTTCGGCGGCGGCAATAATTTCCGCCAGTATCTCGCGGCTTTCAGCAGCGACGAGGCGGCAGACAAGCCCTATTACAGCCTGCTCGACGTCATTCCGATTGGCGCCGGCGGCTGGCGCAGCATTGTCGGCCTGCAGGCAAAGGTGACAGGCCGGGCCAAGCAAGGCGGCGTACTGTTCACCATGCCGATTATGGAAAACCTCTCCGATGATGCGGTCAACTTCCCCAGCAAGAAAGCCAGCATCCGCCTGCTGCTGGAAAACGGCCGGCTGAGGGAGTTGAAATAGCCAGGCAATCGGGCGATGATGCATGCTAGATCGTAGAAGGAAACCCAACCGGCATGCCCCTCACCGACCAGCAGAAAATCGACCTCTTCGACCGCATTTGGCAGGAATACGTCACGACCCACGGCCTGGGCGGCATGGCAAAAAACGACTTTGACGCCTTGCTGCTATGGGAATATGCCCAGGCAGTGCAGACCGCCGACACATTCCGCCTCAGCTCCGTGTTCCGCATCCGCGAATCCCGCGCCAAGAGCCTGTTGGAAAGCGCCGCGATCAAGTTCGGCCAGTTGACGGAGGCCGAGGCCTGGTCGCAATTGCTCGATGCGCTGGCAAGCGTGGACTACCATGTGGAAAGCGTGGAAAAAGGCCAGATGCGCTTTCACCTGAAAACGCCATTGCTGTTCCGCCATCTGCAAAACCAGGCGCGGCTGGCGGATGACAGCCTGAGCTTCAACGCGGCATCGGAATATGTGATTGGCAACCTCGCCACGCTCTACCGCATCCTGGACCATTGCTGGGAAGAACAGGCTTTTGGCCCGGAATGGCAGGGACAACCGCTGGAGCAAGCGCGCGAAAAAATCCGCGCGATTATCGGCAACATCGGCCGCCACATTGCAGAAAACCACCTGGAAGAGCTGAAATCACAGAAGAAATCACGGCTGCCCGCCATACTGGAATACGGCAGCAAGCTCAGCGGCATTGGCGGATTCGTCAAAGCGCTGCTGAGCACCTCCTCCTGAACATGGCAGATTGCACCCCCATCGACCTGCATTGCCAGCACCATTTAAAGATATACCCATATCATCATTTCTGCCCTATGATGTGAAGCAAAGACATCAGGGAGCGCATCATGACGATGGACGAGATGATCAAGTCAGTGCAGAAGGCGCTTGGCGTGCAGGTGGATGGCAAGGCAGGCCCGGAAACCTGGGGAGCGATTTATCGTCAATTGGTGACACGAGAACCCCTCACTGCGCCTCCGGTCCCCGATATCGCCGACCCGCAAAGCGAAAAGCACATCGCCACCTTACTACCCGAAGTCAAGCCGCTGGCTCGCGCCTTGGTTGAAAAGGCCGCCAATGCAGGTATCCGCATCCGTATCATCAGCGGGCTGCGCACCTATGCGGAACAGGATGCGCTTTATGCCCAGGGCCGGACTTCGGCCGGCAATATCGTCACCAATGCGCGCGGCGGCTACTCCAATCACAATTTCGCTATCGCATTCGACATCGGCGTGTTCGAAGGCAACCGCTACTTGGGAGACTCCCCAAAATACAAGGCCGCAGGCGTACTCGGCGAGGAACTGGGGTTGGAATGGGGCGGCAACTGGAAGACCATTGTCGACCAGCCGCATTTCCAGCTCAGGCCCGTATGGGCCTTGAACCTTCCCGAACGCCAAATGCTGGCTGAATTCAGGCAGCGCTTGTCTGCCGGCACTGCAGTCTTCGCCTAGGAGCTTAGCGATGAATGAAAACAAGACAGGCAGCTGGTGGCAAACCATCCCCGGGATACTGACGACGATTGCCGGCATCGTCACGGCATTGACAGGCCTGGTAGTGGCATTGCAGCAAACTGGATGGTTTGGCAAGCCGGAGCCGGCAGCGACATTACAAGTCCCGCCCTCACCTGCTGCGAGCCAGCAGGCGGAAAGGGCGCAACCTGCGTCTTCCCGCCCGGCGCCGGTAACAGCAGATGCTGCGAATATCCAGCTTCCCGATGGCAACAGCGTGCAGATGGATAGCGGCACCGGCTACCAGTTTCGCTATACCATTCTTTCCGCCACGACCATGCCTGAACCGTCCAATCAGCAGCGCCTTCGGCTCAATATCCGCGCCTGGACCAGCGCGTCCGGCGGACTGAATTTCTGGAGCGATTCGTTTCGGCTGATCATCGGCGACATGCGCATCAAGCCCAGCAACATGCTCAATGAACTGGTGGCGCGGGATGAAACCAAGGATGCGCTGATCGAGTTCGTCATCGATGGCGATATTCGTGCCGCCACTCTCGCCATCACTGTCGGTGGCCTGGACTTTTCCGGTAACCAGCGCGAACTCAAGCTCACATGGCAATAGCGCATCAGCACCGCTTTCGGTATACCTATAGCGCAAATACGTTCAGCGCACCGCTCCCTGGCGCGGCATTGTAGCGGCCGAGCTCCCGAAACACACCCGCAGTGCCCGCCCCATCGCTATCGCCACTCAAGCCCTGATTGAGCGCAACCCCGGCCCAGCCGCCGATGCCTGAGAAAACCGCGACGTATTGCCTGCCGCGATGCTGATAGGTCATGGGATTGCCCACAATGCCCGAGCCGACCTGGAAGCGCCATAACTCCTTGCCATTACGCGCATCCAGGGCCTTGAACCATCGATCCAAGGTGCCGTAGAACACCAGTTGCCCGGCGGTTGCCAACGCCCCGCTCCACACCGCGAATTTTTCGCGGTTGTACCAGGCCGGCTTAGCCTTGAGCGCATCCCAGGCCATGAAGGCGCCCATGTCGCCGTCCGGCCCCG
Organism: Methylobacillus draconifructus; assembly: GCF_045984385.1. Classification (NCBI taxonomy): domain Bacteria; kingdom Pseudomonadati; phylum Pseudomonadota; class Betaproteobacteria; order Nitrosomonadales; family Methylophilaceae; genus Methylobacillus; species Methylobacillus draconifructus. The sequence continues at coordinate 419,228 of NZ_JBJQIJ010000004.1, read as the reverse complement.
GCTGCATGGTCAGGCTCGCGCCGGCCCACGGCTGGCCGGCGACATACTTGGCCTCCACGGCTTCGTAAGTCATGCACAGGTGGTTCATCGGCACATAAAACCAGCCGTTTTTCGGGGAATATGCCGCAGGCTGAATATTCTTGACCCCGATCGCGGACGGACAGATTGCCGCGGTTTCCTGGTCCTCATGCGTGGAGTAACGGCCATCCTTGAGCGGTATCCCGGTCTGCAAGTCGATGCCGGTCGCCCAGTTGACGAAGGGATGCATTTTCTCCGCCGACAGCAATTTTCCGCTCCGGCGGTCCAGGGTATAGGCAAAGCCGTTGCGGTCGAAATGCGTCGCCAGTTTTTGCCCGCCGCGATCCCAGAGGATCAGTTCGTTGACGCTGTCGTAATCCCATTCGTCATGGGGCGTCAGTTGGTAGCCCCACCTCGCCATGCCGGTATCCAGGTCGCGCGCAAACAACGTCATGGCCCATTTGTTGTCCCCTGGCCGGATATCCGGGTTCCAGACCGAGGGATTGCCCGTGCCGTAATACACCAGGTTGAGCTTAGGGTCATAGGAAAACCATCCCCAGACTGGACCTCCTCCGTGCTGCCAGCCATTGGCGGCCGCCTGCGGCTTGAGCCAGGTTTTGACCCCCAGCTCAGTCTCGGGGAACTTTAGTTTTTCCCTTGGCAAGGCGCGGAACGAACCGCCCTCCCTGTTGCCGCCGGCGACGTCCTCGTAGGCCGAGAGCGCGTTGTAATGCGGGTTGTCGGCATTGAAGCCCGGCCCGATCAACACATCGCTATCCGGCCCGGTGCTGTAGGCTTTCCATTGCAATTGGCCGTCCTGCAACGCGTAGGCGGCAAGAAAGCAACGCACGCCGAACTCGCCTCCGCTGCACCCCGTGAGCACCTTGTCGCGGAAGACATAAGGCGCATTGGTATTGGTGGCGCCAATCCTGGGGTCGTTCACCTGCGCTTCCCATACCTTGTGCCCATCGCGGCTGTCCAGTGCCAGCAACAGGCCATCGTTCTGCTGCAGCAATATCTTTCCGTCGCCGTACGCCAAGCCGCGGCTCACGTTGTCGCAGCAGAGGATGGCCTCGATATCGCTGGATTGCTTGGGGAAATAGGCCCAGAGAATCTTCCGGTCATGATCCAGATCCAGCGCATAGACATTATTAGGAAACGCCGTATGCACATACATCACGTTCCCCACCACCAAGGGCGCCCCTTCGTGCCCGCGTTGCACGCCGGTGGAAAAGCTCCATGCCAGCTTCAGGCGCGAAACATTGTGGCGATTGATCTGGCCGAGGCGGCTATAGCCTTGGTTGTAGTAATCCTTGCGCGGGCTTGCCCATTGGCGGTCGTCATCCATGAGCGTTTGCAGCGTATCTGCCGCAAATGCCGAAGCAGTGGGAACAAGGCACAGGGAAAGGCTAACGAGAGAAGAGAATATACGCATCCCGAACCCAACGTTCTACAAGGCTTGAGGATGACAAGGCAAAAGGAAAAACCTCTGTATCGATCAACCTAAAGGTAAATTGTGTTGACATATTATTAAAAATAAACATAATACAAATCATTATTATTTGTATACCAGATAGGAACTCGCCGGCCCAGCTTGTGCTCATTGCAAGACAGCTAGCGAAGATATCCGGATTTTCATTGGGAAAATCCGGTTGATCATTCTCAACACTAAGGAAACTAACAAAATGAACATGACATCTGTTCGCACCGTCGTCGGTGCAAGCCTGCTCGCAGTGGCAACCCTGGCTCAAGCGAATGCAACCTTCGATAGCTTTGTAGATGTGGACGGCTCCGTATCCTTTGACGGCTGGAACCAGCTCAACCGCGGCCGCCTGGATGCTGACGGCAATGCCGATCCATTGACCACAGACCAGTTGGTTGCCGGTACCCTGGGCAATGTCGCCGGTTCCGGCGACGCCGTGCTCACCCGCACTTCCGGCAGCCACTACCCTGCTGGCGCCGGCCTTTATGGCGGTCCATCCACCTTCACTTTCACCGACACGACCGTGGACAGCAGCGCTACCTCTCTAGTGTTCCAAGGCATCCTCAACGACTTTAGCTCCCAAATGGGCGGTGGCGATATCAGCTTTACATTAAGCTATAACGGCGGCGACCAGAACATTGCCGGTACATTGGTAAGCTTCGTCGATACCCAATGGGCTGCCGACTACTACCAATACAGCTGGGATTTCTCCAGCCTGGGCGAAACCGTGACTTCCTACACCATCAATTTCGGCATCGGCTACTCCCAACTCCTGGCTTTCCAGGTTGACCAAGTTGCCGCCGTGCCTGAACCATCCAGCTACGCGATGCTCATGCTGGGTCTGGGTGCTGTAGGTTTCGCAGCACGCCGCCGCAAGCAAGCCTAATCGGCGACTCAAGCGCTACTGCAGCATATGCAGTAGCGCTTTTCCCTCCTCTCCTAAAAATCTTGGGACAACCACCTCGACAGTGAGGTGAAAATCTAGACTTGCCCCCATTCGATCTATCGCTATAGAATCAATATAAGTTCATGCTTATTATTGGGAAATAAGCATGTCATGAGTGCGTTGATTTAAAAAAGAATAACTCAAACACCAATGAAAAATTTTCTTATATTTCTGACTATATTAGTCAATCTGTCCGCTTGTGCGTCCAACCCGAACAAGCAAACTGTCCGTATCTGCGATGAGCAAGGCTGTTCAGACCGTCCGCGCAGCGAATCCACCTTCGTCCCTGAATCCTCCATCTCGCCGGAAGAAAAGCAGAAGATCGAGCAACTCACCGCGCTGGCAGAGAAAGACCCGCGCGCAGCTTTTGATCTTGGATTGCGGTATTTCCGTGGCGATGGCATCACCCGCAACTCATATCAAGCACTGACCTGGATGCGCCATGCCGCAGAGCGTGGCGACGTCGATGCCCAGCTGGCAGTCGGCCGCTTCTACCTGATGGGCCTGGAAGAGATGGGCTCAGACCCTGCCGAGGCTGAATCCTGGCTGAGTATGGCCGCAGGCAAGGGCAACCAGGAAGCGCAAACGCTGCTGAAACAAGCACAGGAAGCCAAGAAAAATGAAGTGGAATACCGCAGGTGGCTGAATCTTTACCGGCCTTACTGGTACGGATATTGGCATAGCGGCTATACCTACCGCAGCTATTGGCGCGGATCTTCCTGGTATTTTTATTGATACGTTTACGATTACCTCAACCCCAACCTTAGCGAGAATAAGCATGTTCAAGAAAAAACTTAACCTGGCAATGGTGTTGCTGCCATTGACACTGGCTGGCTGCGTCAGCACCGATGGCCCCGGCCTGGGCGGTATGCTGTCCACTGGTTCATCGCCGACTGCAGCTTCCGGCGCAGCGGCTGGCAGCACCAGCGCGGATGCAAACTCCAACCTGGAGCGCTGCAAGGCTCCCCTTGGCACGATTGCCATGGATGACGGCCGCGACAAGGAATGGTTTACCACTTTCGGTTCCGCTACCAAAGTCACCAGCATCGAGCCCTTGTTGCGCTTGGCGGTGCAGCAGTCGAACTGCTTCGTGATCACCGCTATCGGCAACAGCCGCACTGACGGCCGCATCTCCGCCATCACCGACAAGCAACGCAACTCCGGCGAATTCCGCGCTGGATCCAACCAGCAAAAAGGCCAGCGCGTGGCTGCCGACTACTTCCTTGAACCAGCGATCATCATCGACAACGACTCCACCGGTAAAATCGCAGGCGCCTTGGGCAGCCTGATCGGCAACGGCGTAGGCACATTGGCTGGCTCCCTGGAATCCAAGGTATCTGTCGTGACATTGTCTTTATACGATATCCGTTCTTCCGTGCAAATCGGCATTGCGGAAGGCAATGCCACCGCCACTAATTATGGTGCCGCGCTCGGCGCCTTTGGCGGCGGCGCAGCAGGCAGCCTCGGCGGCTTCTCCCGCACGCCCGAAGGCAAGGCGACTGTCGCCGCATTCGTGGATGCCTACAACAAAATGGTAGTTTCACTGCGCCACTACAAGGCACAGGAAGTTGAAGGCGGCCTGGGCACAGGCGGCAAATTGAAGGTCGGCAAGTAAGCCATTTGCCAATCACACCCAGGGAGAATGCCGATCGGCATTCTCCTTTTTCATGTCCATCCCCATCTTCCAGAATGCATCTTTAGTAACTTCAGCTAAGGGCAGGCACGACATCACTTCGGGTTAAACTAATGTTTTCCCTGCATACAGAGGCATCAACAATTTAATGTGGTCTGATCTCTTCATGGGCCTGGGGGCGATCGGCCTCATGCTGCTGGGCATAGACTGGATGACGCGCGGCCTGAAAACTGCGGCAGGCCCCAGCTTCATGCAACTATTGCAACGCTGGACCGGCACGCCGCTACAAGGCATTTTCATCGGCGGCGCGAGTACGCTCGCGGTACAGTCCTCCACCGCGATTACGGTGGCGACCATCGGCTTCGCCAATGCCAACATCCTCTCGCTGTCCGCCGCGGCCTTTGTCATTTACGGCAGCAACCTGGGCAGTTCGCTGAGCGCATGGCTGGTGGCAGTCGTCGGCGGCAGCATCAAGCTGGACGACTTGGCGCTGCCCATCCTCGGTATTGCCGTCATGCTCAAGCTGTTCAGCAAGCAAACCCGCCGGCAAGGCATCGGAGAGGCGTTTACCGGCTTCGCGCTGTTGTTTCTCGGGCTGGGCTACCTAAAGGCCAGCTTCGACTCCGCCTTTGTCAATGTCGACTTCGCCTACCTCACCAGCCTAGGCGTCTGGGGCATCCTGCTTTCCATGCTGGCGGGCATTTTGCTCACGGTGGTCATGCAGGCGTCATTGGCGGTCATCGCCCTCGTCGTCACCGCGGTATCGACCGGCGCCGTCCCGCTGGAGATCGGGGCTGCCGTGGTCATCGGCTCCAATGTCGGCACGACATCGACTGCACTATTGGCGACCTTGGCAGCCACTGCAACCGCCAAGCGCGTTGCCAGCCTGCACGTGCTGTTCAACGTGCTCACCGCGACCGTGGCCCTGCTGCTGCTCAAACCGCTGCTCTGGGGCATCCAGGAAATTGCCCAGCTGATATTCAACGACACCCAGCCGCAATTCATCCTCGCCTTGTTCCATACCATGTTCAATGCCTTGGGCGTGGTGCTCATGTACCCGTTGACGCCCCCGCTGCTACGCTGGCTGGAAACCAAGTTCAAGACGCCTACCCACCTGGGATCGTTCAGCCTGGATCAATCCAGTTTGGCAATCCCCAGCCTTGCGATCAAAGCCGTGAGCCTGGAAGGCATGCGCGCCGGACAATTGATCGCGCGCCTGGCGCTGATGATGGGGCAACGGCACGAACTGGACAGCCAGCTGCTGGAAGATAACAAGCATATCCTGCAAAACCTGCATCACTACATTGCGCAGCTTGCCCAGCAAAGCATGTCGGCAGAAGAGGCCGAATTGCTCAACCAGCTCGTACAGAACCAGCTGCGCCTTTCCATGGCGCTGCAATTGCTGCCCAGCCTGGCGCGGCACCTGGATCAAGACCGGACTGCTTTCGAACTGGAAATCCCTTACTGGCAGACATTGAGCAGCAGTCCGTTGCCGCCTGACCAGGCGGCGTTGCGCCGTGCCTACCGGCAATTCGTACGCGAGCGTCAGCAAAAAAAGCAGCTCATTTTCCAGGATGTGCTGCACGAACGCCGAGGCCAGGAATCGGGGGGCGACGACCTGCTCAAGCTGGCGGAAACGCGGCGCTTCAACCAGCAATTGACCAAGGCCCTGCTGGCGTTCGATAAGCTACAGGCCAGTTTCGACGAGCAAGCCCCGGCAGTTGATGAACCGATGGAAAATGCGGACCAGCCGCAAGCCGCCGCCTAAACGGCAGCGAGCCGCCACAATGACGTGACCTCGGCCGACCTTGCCCGGTGCAGCGGATCGGCCTGGTCGCTGGCACGGCCATGCCGCGGCCGTATATCCAGCCTCTCGATCACCTTGAGCCCGGCCTCTTCAAACATTGCCAACAGCTGCGCCCGGGTGCGCAACCCCAGGTGCTCGGCAATATCGGACAGGATCAGCCAGGCCTCCCCGCCAGGCGTCAGATGGGCCGGGGCGCCATTGAGGAACCCCTTGAGCATCGCACTGGCGGGATCATAAATCGCATACTCGATGGCGGCATTGGCTTTTGCCGGTATCCAGGGCGGGTTGCAGACGATCAACGGCGCCTGGCCCTGCGGGAACAGGTCGCATTCCAGCACGTCCACCTGCGGCTCCAGACCCAGCCTTTGCATATTTTCCCGCGCGCAGGTCAGGGCGCGGGCATCCTGGTCGGTCGCAATGACTTTCTGCACGCCCCGCTTTGCCAGCAGCGCGGCCAGCACGCCGCTGCCGGTGCCGATGTCGAACGCCAGTGTTTTGTCCGGCAACGGCGCCTGGGCCACCAGGTCGACATATTCGCCGCGCACTGGCGAAAACACGCCGTAATGCGGGTGAATCCGGGCGCCCAGCGCTGCCACCTCCACGCCTTTCTTACGCCATTCGTATGCGCCGACCACCCCCTGCAATTCGCGCAACGATATCAGGGATGGCTGATCCGCAGCGCCATAAGCCTGCAGGCAGGCTTCCCTCACGTCAGGCGCGCGGCGCAAGGCGATAGTGTAATCCTGGCCCAGCTCCACCAGCAGCATGCCCAGCACGCGCGCCCGCTGCGCCTGCGCTTGCCGGTGCAGATTGAATGCTTCCACGGGCTGGACTGAAGTCTTGGCAGGCTTGCGGTCCACCCGCCTCGCCATTGCCTGCAGCAGTTGGCGGGCATTCTGGAAATCCCCTCGCCACAGCAGTGCCGTACCCTCGCAAGCCAAGCGGTAGGCATGGTCCGCCTTGATGCTGTCATCCGCCACTTGCACCCGCGCCGGCGGCTTACTATGGTTTTCAGATCGCCACAGCGCCTGGCGGGATTGTTCGCCCTCCTGCCAGAGGACAAGCGTATCAGCGAGGGAGGATGTGCTCAAATCAGAACTTTCTTGATGCGAGATGCGTCATTAAACTGCAGAATCAAAATAAATCTAGCGCTCATTATAGAGCATGACCGCCCCCGACTCGGATGCCATAAAGGACAATTACCATGCATCGACTATTGCTTCCTGCCTTGCTTACACTATCCCTCGCTGCCTGCGGCGACGTTGCCAAGCTGCCTGTCTCCGCCGGCACCGGCACCAAGCCCGAGCTGCCGGAGCCACGCAGCAGCCTGATTCCCACGGTGCATGTCGCCACTGCAGTGGGCTGGGCCGAAGGGGCCTTACCCACGCCGGCGGAGGGCACCGCGGTCAATGCATTTGCCAAGGACCTCGACCACCCCCGCTGGCTCTACCAATTGCCCAACGGCGATATTCTGGTCGCGGAAACCAACAGTCCTCCCAAGGAAGAAGGCAGCTTCAGCCTTCGCGCCTGGTTTGCCGGGAAATTCATGGCGCGCGCCGGTGCCGGCACTCCGAGCGCCAACCGCATCACCCTATTGCGTGATACCGACGGCGACGGGGTGGCCGACCAGCGCTCGGTCTTTCTCAAGGACCTGCACTCGCCTTTCGGCATGGCGTTGATCGGCAATACGTTTTACGTTGCCAATGCAGACGCCGTGGTGACCTTCCCGTACCAGGAGGGCGCTACCGAAATCAGCGCCCCGCCCACCAAGCTGGTTGCCCTGCCGGGCCTGCCCCTTAACCACCACTGGACCAAGAACCTGATCGCCAGCCAGGACGGTAGCAAGCTGTACGTCACTGTCGGCTCCAACAGCAATATCGGCGAAAACGGCATGGACATCGAACAAGGCCGCGCCGCCATCTGGGAAGTGGATACCAAGACGGGCGAGCACCGTATTTTCGCCTCGGGCCTACGCAACCCCAACGGCCTGGCCTGGGAGCCGGATAGCGGCGCGCTGTGGACCGCGGTCAACGAACGGGACGAAATCGGCAGCGACCTGGTGCCGGACTACATCACCTCGGTGCAGGAGGGGGGCTTCTATGGCTGGCCATACAGCTATTATGGCGACCATGTCGACGTGCGCGTACAGCCGCAAAAGCCGGAACTGGTCGCCCAGGCCATTGCCCCCGACTATGCGCTAGGCCCGCATACGGCCTCACTGGGCTTGGCCTCGGCCAAAGGCAACAAGCTGCCTGAACAATTTGCCAACGGCATGTTTGTCGGACAGCACGGGTCGTGGAACCGCAAGCCGAGCAGTGGTTACAAGGTGTTGTTCGTGCCCTTTGCCGACGGCAAACCCTCCGACTATCCTGTCGACGTGCTCACCGGCTTCCTGAACGAGAAAGGCGAGGCGCAAGGCCGCCCGGTAGGGGTGCTGGTGGACCAGAAAGGCGCATTGCTGGTAGCTGACGACGTGGGCAATACCGTCTGGCGCGTGACGTCATCGTCGTCAGCAAATTAATGAGGCGCGGTACGGATTTTTTCCTGATCTAGCGGCAAGCCCTAATCAGGGCTTGCCTGCACTTTTCCCGACATGCTCTAATGCGCCATCTTGACTCGTCGCTGCATTAACCGGAGCCGCATAACATGATCAGGCAATTTCTCTCCATTGCACTCGGCCTCAGCTTGCTGGGTACCTTGCCGGTCAATGCGGCAAAACCGGAAAAGGACGAGGCACGGGAAGCGGCAATACGTTTTTTCGACGACTATGCCGCCTTGCAGAAAAACGACAAGGTAGTGGGCTTGCCGAATATGCAGCAGCTCGATGCGATTTCGCAGCATTTCATCCCGAAATTGCACCGCATTTTCTATATCTCGCTGCGCGAGCAGCACCGCTGCCGGACCAGGGGCAAGGTCACGCCATGGTCCAACGGCGACTTGTTCACTTCCAACGATGCCGGCTTTACCAGCTTTACTATCGAGCCGAGCATCCCGAACCAATTCGGGCGCCAGTCGACCGTCCATTTCATCCTGGAAAAAGACGGCAAGGTGCAGCGCTGGGATGACGAGGTCATCCTACGCAAGGAAAACGGCCAGTGGATGATTTACGATATCGAATACCACGCCCCGTTTGCCGCGCAGAAAGCCAGCAAGAGCCTGCAATCCATCATCGACAAGAATCCCGCCTGCTGAATTCAGCTATTTCAATCAATAGATGCCTATGTTAATGTACGCACCTAGTGTTTAGGTTACGTAATATTTAGCTTCAAACGGATTTAGATTGATAGTAGCACTACCTGCAACGCGCTTTCAGGGGATCGGTTTTGGCATATAGTGCATCGACCGCAGTCGCTCCCTCCTCTTTCGAGTCTTATCTTGCCGAATCCACACAGGCGCTGTTCATCGCCCTGGATGAGCGGGATGCTTATACCCACCAGCATTGCGACCGGGTCTCGCTGCTCGCCCACGAGATTGGCGTGGCATGCGAATTGAGCCAGAAGGAGCTTGACCTGATTGCCGTGGGCGCGCGGTTTCACGACATCGGCAAGATCGGCATCCCGGACAGCGTCCTGCTCAAGCCCGGGCCATTGGATGCCGAGGAATGGCGCATCATGAAGATGCACCCCGTGAAGGGCGAGCGCCTGTTCCGCAATACCCTGCACCCCCAGGCGCATCAAGTCGCCAACATCATCCGCCATCACCACGAATGCTTCGACGGCAGCGGCTACCCGGACGGCTTATCCGGCGACGAAATTCCGCTGGCTTCCCGCATCATGCTGATCGCCGACGCCTATGACGCGATGGCGACGACGCGGCCCTACCACCGGGCGCGCTCGCATCGCGAGATCATAGGTATCCTGGCTTCGGAGGAGGGCATCAAGGCCGACCCCGACGTACTCTCCCGATTCATGCGGGTAATCGCGTATAGCCAGGCGCGCGTGGACTAAGAGCAGTTAACAACACTCTCCTGCCGTCGTTGCCGTATCGCTTGTACTGTCTGCGACAGAGCGCCTAGCCGAGTTTTGTTAGTCGCTCTAAACAACTAGGCACCTAGCCCACTAGCCGCCCTCCTCGCCAAACACCTGTTGCCACAAGCGCCGTACGGCTGACACTTCCTGCTCCACCTTTGCCAGCGGCACGCGCGCCTTCTGGTCTCCCTGCAGCCGGATGGCATGCTGGCGGCGCCGGTAATCGCGATATGCCTGCGCCACTTCGTGCGCCAACGCCGCATCCACCAGGCCCAGACCGCCCAGGATGTCGAGCAATGCGATATTGCCGAGGTTGCGCGTCAGCTCGGGATATTGCGGCGCATGTGCCAACACTAGGTATTGCACGATGAACTCGACATCCACAATCCCGCCGCGGTCATGCTTCAGGTCGAACAATTCGCCATGGTTGGGATGGGCCTGGTGCATCTTATGCCGCATCGCCACGACTTCGGCCGCGAGTACCTGCTTGTCGCGCGGCTGGCGCAACACGGTTTCGCGGATGCGCTCGAAGATGGCGCCGATCTCCTGGCTGCCTGCGCAAAACCTGGCCCGCGTCAGCGCCTGGTGCTCCCAGACCCAGGCCTTTTCCTGCTGGTAGGTTTCAAACGCTTGCACCGAGCTCACCAGCAGCCCGCTCGCCCCATCCGGACGCAACTGCATGTCGGTTTCATAGAGGGTACCGGCCGGGGTCATGCTGCTGAGCCAGGTGTTGACGCGCTGCCCGAGCTTGGCATACACCTCGCCGGCCTCTGGCGCTTCATCGTCGTAAAGGAAGATGATATCCAGGTCGGAAGCGTAGCCCAGTTCCTTGCCGCCCAGCTTGCCGTAGCCGATGACGGCAAACAGGGGGTCTTCGCGGTGACGGTGGCGCAGGCTGGGCCAGATGGCTTTGATGGCCACGTCCAATATGATGTCCGCCAGTGCGCTCAGGTAATCCGATAGCGTCTCCAGCGCAAGCTCTCCCGCCACGTCCTTGGCAGCGAAGCGGAACACGGCGGCATGCTTGAAATGCCGCATTTCATCCATTTGCCGCTCCACATCGCCGGAGAGCAGCCTCACCCGCTGCTCCAGGTCCGCATGCATAGCGGCAAAATCGGGTGCAGCATAGAGGTTGCGCGTATCGAGCAATTCGTCCAGCAGTATCGGGTGCAGGGTCAGGTATTGCGCAAGCCATGGACTGGCGCTGACGATGCGCGTCACCAGCGTCAGCGCCGAGGGATATTCCGCCAGCAGCGCAAGGTAGCTCGCGCGGCGGCAGATGCTGTCCAGCAGGTCGGCGACCCGGATCAGCGCCTGGTCCGGATTGGACTCCTGCGCCGCCTCCTTGATCGCCAGCGGAATCAGGGTATCGAAACGCTGCCGGCTGAGTTCCGGCAATTGCTTGTAGCGCGGGCTGTCGTGCAGGCTGAGCAGCTTGCGCAACGTTTCCGCCGGTTCCTGGTAATTGAGCTGCGCCATGGCCTCGACCGCCTCCTCGCCTTCTACCATCCGCCGCCACAAGGCCGCTTCGCGCTGTAGCGGCACTTCTTGCTCGGAGCGCTCTTCCGCAGGGTCGCTGAACACTTCCTCGAAATGCCGCTGCACCACGCTGCGGTGCTGCTCGAGCACCTTGAGGAAAGCGCTCCATTCCCCGAATCCCATGCCCAACGCGATGCGTTGACGGCTTTCCTCGTTCACCGGCAAATCCTGGGTTTGCGTGTCCTCGAGGTATTGCAGCCTGTGCTCCAGGTTGCGCAGGAAAATATAGGCCTGCTTCAACTCCTGCACCGCGTTCGCGGGCAGCAGGCCCTTTTCCCCGAGCAGGCGCAACACCGACAAGGTAGGCTTGATCTGCAGGCTGGCATCGCGGCCGCCGCGGATCAACTGGAACACCTGGGCGATGAATTCCACCTCGCGGATGCCGCCGCGTCCCAGCTTGATGTTGTCGTGCATGTCGCGCCGGTTGACGTCGCGCTGTATCTGCACCTTGAGATCGCGCATGGAGGAAAACGCGCCGAAATCGAGATACTTGCGGAATACGAAAGGCCGCAGCAATTCGCTCAAGCCCTGATCCGGCCCCGCGACCACCCTGCCCTTGATCCAGGCATAACGCTCCCATTCACGCCCCTGGTTCTGGTAGTACTCTTCCAGCATCGCAAAGCTGCAAGCCAGCGGGCCTTCCGAGCCGTAAGGCCGCAGCCGCATGTCGACGCGGAAGACGAAGCCGTCCTCGGTGATCTCGTCGATCGCCGCGATCAGTCGCTTGGCCAGCCGCGTGAAGAATTCGACATTGCCGATCGACTTGGCGCCGTTGGTTTCGCCATCCTCGGCAAACGCGAAGATGAGGTCGATGTCCGAAGAGACGTTGAGTTCGTGCCCGCCCAGCTTTCCCATGCCCACCACTGTAAAATGCTGGCGCTCGCCGCTTTCCTCGCCGATAGGTTCGCCATACTGCGCTTCCAGCCAGGGGGTAATGTGAAACAAGGCGAATTGCAGGCTGATCTCCGCCAATGCGCTCACCACTAGCATCACTTCGTCCAGTCCCCCGAGGCCGTTGAGGTCGCGCACAATCAGGCGCAGCATGACGCGCTGGCGCAGCTTGCGCAATGCGCGCTTGAGGCTGGCATCATCCACCACATCCTGGCTATCCAGCCATGCCTGCATTTCCGCGGCTGTCCATGCCTGGTGCAAAGTTGCATCCAGCTCAGGCAGCAGCCTCGCATCGCTATTGACCAGCCTGGCAATGAACGGGCTGCACTTGGCGGCGTGCAGCAAATATTGTTCATTCTGCGATAAGTCTGTATCTGTCTGCAAAATCTGTGATAGTGTGCGCATCTTGAAATTGTAAATGAAATGTTATAATTCGTTTCCTAACGTTACGGGTGCCTTGGCACCGATAGCATCGCCTCATTATAGAGTTTTGAAGGAGCATTTATGTCGTCCATTGAATCCGTGCTGACGGAAACGCGCGTTTTCGCGCCGCATGAAGCATTCCGCCAAGCCGCCACCGTGTCGGGTTTATCAGGCTACCAGGCCTTGTGCGATGCGGCTGAGCAGGATTACACCGGCTTCTGGGCCAATCTTGCCCGGCAGGAAATCACCTGGCAGACCCCCTTCACTGAAACGCTGAACGAATCAAACGCTCCGTTCTATCGCTGGTTTGCCGACGGCAGGCTCAATGCCTCCTACAACTGTATAGACCGCCACCTGGAAAAACGCGCCAACAAGATCGCCCTGATCTTCGAAGCGGACAATGGCGACATCGCGAACATTAGCTACAAGGAGCTGCACCAGCGCGTATGCCGCTTCGCCAATGCCTTGAAAAAGCAAGGGATCGGCAAAGGCGACCGCGTCATCATCTACCTGCCCATGAGCATAGAAGCCATCGTCGCCATGCAGGCCTGCGCCCGTATCGGCGCCATCCACTCCGTGGTGTTCGGCGGATTCTCCGCCAAGAGCCTGCATGAACGCATCGTCGATGTCGGCGCCAAGCTGGTCATCACTGCCGACGGCGGCGTACGTGGCGGCAAGCCGGTAGCGCTGAAGCCGGCGGTTGACGAAGCATTGGCCCTGGGCGGCTGCGAAGCCGTCGAGAAAGTCATCGTCTACAAGCGCACAGGCGTTGATATTGCCTGGAACCCGCAACGCGACTTATGGTGGCATGAAGTCGAAGCAGCCGAGAGCGACTATTGCGAACCTACCTGGGTGGATGCCGAGCACCCGCTGTTCATCCTTTACACTTCCGGCTCCACTGGCACGCCCAAGGGCGTCCAGCACTCCACCGGGGGCTACCTGCTCGGCGCCATCATGAGCATGAAATGGGTGTTCGACCACAAAGCCACGGATATCTTCTGGTGCACCGCCGACGTGGGCTGGATCACCGGCCACAGCTACGTCGCCTACGGCCCCTTGGCGCTCGGCAGCACCCAAGTGGTGTTCGAGGGGGTGCCCACCTATCCTGATGCGGGCCGTTTCTGGCAGATGATAGAGCGCCACAAGGTCAGCATTTTCTACACCGCCCCCACCGCCATCCGCTCGCTGATCAAGCTGGGCGGCGACCTGCCGAACAAGTACGACCTCTCGAGCCTGCGCCTGCTTGGCACCGTGGGCGAACCGATCAACCCCGAAGCCTGGATGTGGTACCACAAGGTGGTCGGCAAGGAGCGCTGCCCGATCGCCGATACCTGGTGGCAGACCGAGACCGGCTCGCACATGATCGCCCCGCTGCCCGGCGCCGTTGATCTCAAGCCCGGCTCCTGCACCCGCCCCCTGCCCGGCATCATCGTGGATATCGTCGAAGAAGACGGCACGCATATCGAAGGCACAGGCGGCGGCCTGCTGGTCGTGAAAAAGCCCTGGCCCTCGATGATCCGCAACATCTGGGGCAACCCAGAACGCTTCAGGAAAGCCTATTTCCCCGAGGAACTCAAGGGCCTGTACCTGGCCGGCGACTCCGCGCACCGCGACGAGGACGGCTATTTCTGGATTATGGGCCGCATCGACGACGTGCTCAACGTCTCCGGCCACCGCCTGGGCACCATGGAAATTGAGTCCGCGCTGGTCGCCAATCCGCTGGTCGCCGAAGCCGCGATTGTAGGCAAGCCTCACGACATCAAGGGCGAGTCGATCATAGCCTACGTGGTGCTCAAGGGCGAGCGCCCTGAAGGCGATGCCGCCAAGGCCATCGCGGCACAGTTGCGCGATTGGGTCGGCAAGGAAATCGGCCCGATCGCCAAGCCGGATGAAATCCGTTTCGGCGAGAACCTGCCCAAGACCCGCTCGGGCAAGATCATGCGCCGCCTGCTGCGCTCCCTCGCCAGGGGAGAGGAAATCACCTCGGATATTTCCACGCTGGACAACCCTGCCATCCTGGAACAACTCAAACAGGCAGCAGGTTAGAAACTTTGTCACATTAAAAATAGAAACGGCATCCAGGGATGCCGTTTTTTTAGTGTTCCAGCTTACTTATTGTTCACTCTTGCTGCTCATGCTTGGCCAACGCCTGCTGATAGATATTGACCGCGCGCGTCCCAAGCTTGCAAAACCCCAGGATCGGCATCGGCAGGCTGGGTAGCAGTCCGGCCAGCTCGTCCACCTGGGCATAAGTCAACTGGCCGGGCACCACAGGAATATGCACGTACTGGAGGCCATTGGCTTCGGCAGCCTGGCGGATTTCCTCGCTGCTGGGCTGCTCGGCGCCACCCTCGCCATCCGGGCGATTGTTGATGATGGTCTTGAAGCCGGCGGCAGAGGCCTCTGCCACTTGGTCGACTGTCAATTGCGGACAACTGCTGAACTGGTCGCT
The DNA here is from genome assembly GCF_045984385.1 of Methylobacillus draconifructus. NCBI lineage: Bacteria > Pseudomonadati > Pseudomonadota > Betaproteobacteria > Nitrosomonadales > Methylophilaceae > Methylobacillus > Methylobacillus draconifructus. Next base: position 404,068 of record NZ_JBJQIJ010000004.1, on the reverse strand, counting down.
GATGGTCTTGGTGGTAAGCGTCATCTTCCTGTGTTTCCTCCTGTAAGGTAATGCCAAATATACCACAGGAGGCGGGGCCTCCTTGATATCGGCTGGCGATCAGGACGCCAGCTCTTCCGCGTAGTTATAGCTCAGCGGCCATTGCCAGTGGGCCGAGGCAGGATTGGTCAACTGCCGCAGATGCTCGGCGATACGTTCGATCAATGCCGCATCCTGTTGCGGGTCCAAGCCCTGGTAGGGCTTGCCGTGGTAGTCGCCGCTGAAGGCCAGCACATCGGCAACGGAAGCGTTCTCCTCGAACAAGGCCTTGATGCGCTGGCATTCCTTGTCCTCGGGCGTGATGAGGCGCAACGAATACAAAATGCCCAGCGCAGCGCCGAACTCCAGCATGGGGGTTGGAATGCCATGGCGCGCAGCCAGCTCGATGCTGCCCATGATGCGCTCCTTGCGTTGCAGCTTGCGCAGAGGGTCGCGCCCGATGCGGCGGCACGGGTCCTTGAACGAAGCCTTGCAGCGCGCGATGAAGCTGTTGACGAACGAAGTGTTGATGTATTCCGCCAGTGCCGGGTTTTCCTGCAGCATGGCGGGCTTGATCTCGTTGTTCACCAGGCGTTTCACCAGCATGACGACGCGCTCGTCGCCCATGCCTTGCCCGATGGTCTGGTAGCCCAGCAGGCTGGCATACCAGGCAATGATGGCGTGCGTGCCGTTCAGGAGCCGGTTCTTGATCGCCTGGATCTCGGCAATATTATCCACGGTCTGCACCTGGCGCAGGCGTTCCAGTATCTTGCCGCCCTTCTTGGCGTAGAGCACCATGTCGGGACCGCTTTCAAACAGGGTGACCCCCAGTTGGTCCAATGCCCGGTTGAGGTGCGAGGCATGCCGCAACTGGCTCACGATCTTGCCCAGCCCCGGCTCGGCCAGAAGGATGGACTCCTGGTGCATAGGTGCTGCACTACCGCCAGGCGCCAATGCCTTTTGCTGGGTGTGCTTTTCAAAACTAGCGAAATTAATCCTGGCCTGCTTCAAGAGAATTTCTTTCGGTATTTTTGACACCATGCGGTTGACGACCGTTTCTGTAAAGTACGCCATTTCCATGATCTGCTCTGCCTGCGGCCCCTCCAGCATGCGCAGCATGGCTTCCCTCACTTGCCGCCGGACAAATGCCGCCCCGCTCAGCTTGTTGAGTACGACCAGGATGGTCAATGAGCCCGCCCCGTTCTGGTAGCGTGCGATCAGCCCTTTGGCAATCATCGCCGCCTGCTGTTTGATGGCCGATTCCGGCAGGCACAGGCCGACGATTTCCGAAACCGCATACATCTCGCACACTGCCGCCTCGTCCGCCATGTCGATCAAGCGGATGCGGTCTATGGTCTGGCGGAAAGCCAGGTTGCTGTAGTGCACGTCGTACTTGCCGAATGCATTGACCAAGCTGCGCAGGGTCGTATTGTTGCTAGCGCCGATGATTTCATAAGGCCGGGTATAGCCGTCCCAATGCGAGAATATCTGCGCCAGGTAACCGCCGCCCATGGCGCCGAAGCCATGGATGCCGGCACGCATGTTGTTGATGGTTTGCGGGAACGCATCCGTCAATTTTGGCTTGGGCAGGTTGGGCGTAAACCTGACCAGGTCGGCCAGAAAATCCGGCATGCGGTCGTAAGCCTGGTAGGCCAGTTGCTTGATCTCGGGCCGAGGCTCCTTGATATCCTTGATCAATATCGGCAGGCCGCCGGCTCCCGAGGCGGAACGCAGGCCGTTTTCCGAATCCTCGAACATCAGGCAATGCTCGGGCAGGCAATTCAGCTCCTTGGCCGCGGTGCGGAATATCTCAGGATGCGGTTTGCCCTGCTTTACCTCGTCGCCGCAGACCGTGATGTCGAAATACTTCATGACGTTGGCGTTGATCAGGTACTCCTCGGCAATCGCACGGCGGCTTGAAGTGGCCACCGCCATCAACAGGCCGTTGCGCTTGAGGCGCTCGAGGATTTCATACAGCCCCGGCTTGACCGGCACGCCATGCTTGCGCACGTGCGCCAGCTCCAGCTCGTCCGCGCGCTTGCGGATCGCGGCATATGGATACCCCTCGCCATAGCGGCTCTTGGCGAGCTCTTCCGCCTTCTTGGCGCTCAGGCCCAGGGATCCAATGAGGATTTCGTCGCTGATGGTTTCGCCGAATAGCTCGGCGGAAGCTTGCTTGATGGTGGTGAATCGAAGACGTTCGGTATCGAACATGGTGCCGTCCATATCGAATATGGCGGCATGGATAAGTCTTTCCTTGAAAATCATTAAAAATCCTTAACGCTGATTGATGATGGGGGTTCACCTCGAGTGTGAAATGAATGATGACTTTTTTACCATAACATATTTTTCGTTACTGCTCGGCTATTTGGTCTTTCGATTCAATCTGATGCGACGCGGGATATCCAGAATTCGGAAGGAACCTAACTATCTGGAAAGCGGCTTATTTGTAGGACTGAGACAACATTTCATTCCTTTTACGATATGTTTCCGCAGCCTGCCATAACGCTGGAAAAATTTTTGGTGCGGCTACGTAAAAAGCTGATGAGACGGATGCCGGCCAGGAACATAGTCCGGCAAACCGTTGTCTCCTACAGTGTCAGTTTGAGTTGAAATACTTGCCTCGAGGATCAACCGATAACAATCAAGAAAGGAACCTCAATGATATTCAGGCAACTGTTTGACCAGGAATCCTCCACTTATACCTACCTGCTCGGCGATGAATCCAGCAAGGAAGCATTGCTGATCGATCCTGTGGATTCAGGGTTCCAGCACTACCTTACATTGCTGGAACAATATGGCCTGGTGCTGAAATACTCCCTGGAAACCCACGTGCATGCCGACCATATTACGGCCAGCGGCCTGCTGCGGCAGGAAACCAATACGCTCACGGGCATTGGCAGCCGTTGCAATGCCTTGCCTGCAGACCTGCAACTGCAGCATGGGGACCAGCTCAGCCTGGGGCACCACATCATCCACGTGCTCGCGACCCCGGGTCACACGGCGGGCAGCGTCAGTTACCTGGTGGATGGCCGTGTATTCACTGGAGATTCCTTGCTGATCAACAGCTGCGGGCGGACCGATTTCCAGGGTGGCGATGCCGGCACGCTCTACGACAGCATCACACAAAAGCTCTTCACCTTGCAAGACGAAACGCTGGTCTATCCAGGGCATGATTACCAGGGCTATCGCGTCAGCGCCATAGGCCAGGAAAAGGCCATCAATCCGAGGCTTGCGGGAAAATCCCGTGAAGAATTCATTGCCATCATGCACGCGCTCGACCTGCCAAAGCCCGAGATGATCGACATTGCGGTGCCAGCCAACCGCAGGCTGGGGATAGAGTCCCTGCCACACGGGTGAGCAGGCATTGATAAAGCGGGCGCACAAAGGCCTTCCTGGCTACAACCACTCTCACGAGGAAATATTTATGGATACAATGAGCGAGTACCTGCGGCAACAAAAAGCCTTTAAAACCCACCGGCCTGAGGAAATCGCTTTTATCGAACAACTCAAGCAGCGCCAACTCACTTTGCCGGCCGCCAAGTTGATCGTGGAAGAAGGCACCAGCTCGACACAGCTTTACACTTTGCTTGACGGCTGGGCCTACCGCTACCGCGCCTTGAAGAACGGCAACCGCCAGATCCTCAATTTCCTGTTGCCCGGAGATTTGATCGGATTGCAGCAGAACCTGCTGGACAACAGCGACAGCAGCGTGCAATCCCTGACGCCCGTTACCCTATGCGAACTGGACAAGAACAGGCTCTGGTCGCTTTACGAGCATCACCCTTCGCTGGCATACGATATCACCTGGCTATGCGCGCAAGAAGAGAGAATCGTCGACGACAACCTGGTCAACGTAGGCGCGCGCAATGGTCAGGAGAAAATTGCCATGCTGCTGTTGCATCTCTACAAACGCTATAAATCCATCTACCCCACGCCTGGAAAAACGATTCCCTTTCCATTGACGCAACAGGAAATCGCCGACTCGCTGGGGCTATCGCTCGCCCATACCAACAAGACCTTGCGCAAACTGGAAAAGCTCGGGCTGCACAGCATCAACAACAATTCGCTGACTATCTACGATGAAAAAATGCTGGCCAGCCTCGCGGATTATTTCTATGCGCCGCTCAAGCCCCGGCCCTTGCTTTGCTAGGCTGTTATGTCCAACTGAAACTGGCCCACTCCTGGCCGAATTTCAGGCGAAACCCGCCGGCATTTGCGACAGCCTCCAACGCAAACTTGTCAATGATGCGCGCATGGGCTTTGACCTTGCCTTTTGCCTGATTGACGTCGTAAAAAGGCCGGGTGATCTGGACGCACATGGACCTGGGCTCCTTTTGCTCGAGGCGCAAGGTCGCAGGCTCGTTCAGCTGGTCTTCGAAATAGCACAGCAAGGCAAGCCATGCATAGAGAAACGGTTGCTGCCGCACCTCTTCAAGATCCTGGATATCGCTGGGCACATAGTCCATCTTGATATCGCGCAAAGCCAACGGCGCCGTCATCAGCGCAATGCCTTGACGCAATATCTCGGCAGGGATGGCAAGGCCGCTGGCTTCCGGCTCCCATGCCTGCAAGGCGCGGATGCCGGTCACCGCCTCGGCCAGCTGCTGATCGATGCGCTCCACCGGCTCGCCCAGCGCTGCCTTGCTGCTCTCGCCTTTCGACAACAGGCGCCTGACGATGGAAGCGCTCATGCGGGCAATGGAGATCGGCCCGACAAGGCCATGCCGCAATGTCGGGAAAATCCGCATGAATATCTCATGCTTGATGCCGGCCACCAGCCACTCCTGCTGTTGTATTGTCATTGGAGAATCCATGGCTTAGTCAAAAGGATTGCAATATGCGTTCCAAGTTATTCATATCCAGCGGCTTCTCCAGGTAGAAGTCAAACAAGTCGCTAGCCTCCTTTCCCAGCTCGGCCTCGGCATAGCCGCTGACGGCGACAAACTTCGGCATCCGGCCGGCAGCCAAGGCCCTCAGTTGCTTGACCAGCGCGACGCCCGGGATGTCAGGCAGGTTCAAGTCCATGAACACCACGTCGTAATCACGCTGGGAAAGCGCCTGCGGCGCTTCTGCGCCCGCCATGACATAATTCGCTTCGCAACCCAGCATCTCCAGCAGCTCCTTGAAAGTTTCCGCCGCTGCCTGGTAATCCTCGATAATCAATGCCTGCCGCACTTGCCTGTTCAATCCTGCTCCTTTTCGCTACTTGCGTAGCGGTAACTCCACATTGAATACAATTTCCCCGTCCTGGTAACGGTAGCTGATTTCGCCGCCATGCCCCTTCACAATCTCGTTGGCGATATAGAGCCCGAGGCCGAGACCGTTGCGGTTGCGCATATTGAGCTGTTCCTGCCGCTTGAACGGGTTGAACAGGCCTTCCACCGCGCCCGCATCGATCGGCGCGCCCGCGTTATGCACGCTGATATTGAACGCATGCCCGGCGCGCCACATCCTCACCCTCACCCGGCGGCCTGATTCGCCATGGTGCCGCGCATTGCTGATCAGGTTGGCGATCGCCTGCGCGACCCGGTCAGGGTCGACCTGCGCCGTGACCTGGGTCTCGATGTCCGTTTCCATGCTGACGTCGGGATAGGCCGTTAGGTTTTCCTCCACCAGGTCATGCAGCAGCGCGGAAACATCCGTCTCGATAAAACCCAGGTTCAGGCCCAGCCCTGTTTGCAGACGTGCCATGTCCAGCACCTGGTTCACCAGGCGCTGCATGCGGCTGCTTGAATTCTTGATCCGGGCGCTCATGCGTGAGGAGCCGGACTGCATTTCCATCAATTGTGCCGCCATGCTGATGGAATTCAAGGGATCGCGCAAATCATGCCCCAGGATCGCCATGAGTTGCAGGCGCGTCCGCTCGGTTTCCGCGTTGCGCGCATTGCACACCTTGAGCAGCTCGTGCTGCAGGTCGCGGGCGTCAGCCAGGTCGGCAGCGCTCCAGGGTTCGGCTTGGCCCTTGACGGTTTCCTTCCATTCGTCAAACGAGCCGCGCGGCGTCAGCCTTGGCCCGAGCGGGCCTGGCTTGTAATGCTTTTCCGGCTTGCCGCCCCAGCTGATGGTATGGATTTGCTCACGCCGCAACAATACGACCCAGCTGGCATTCACCTTGTCTATGTTGAAGGCCAGCAAGCCGCAGAACCTTTCGGTTAAGGCATCCAGCACCGGCGGCATTTCAGCAAGAGTGGAAACATGGTAGAAATCCCTGGCCTCCAGCCCCTGGTTGAGCCATTGCACCAGCTGGCGCCCGAGTTCCTGCGGGATGCCTTCCGTCGCATAGGTTTTATCGCCGTAGCTGACCACCATGGCGTCGCAGGAAATCAGTTCCCTGAGACGATCCAAGCTGGAAAAAAGCGCCGTCGACAGGTCGTCGGATTCGAGAAATTTCATCACCAGGCTCGCACGGTGGTGGCTGCTGGCAATCTGCCTGTCCGCGCTCAAGCGCGTTTCAATATGCTGGATGGCGCTGGCGAGGATATGGCAGAGCACGTCGCAGGCCATACGCACGGAATACGGCACCTGGTACGCGGACATATGGTGACAGGCCATCATGCCCCAGAGCTTGCCGTTGAGCACGATCGAAACGCTCATGGAAGCCCCGACGCCCATGTTGCGCAGGTATTCGATATGGATGGGCGACACGCTGCGCAGCACGCTGCGGCTCATGTCCAGCGGCGGCGTATCCGCAGCCTTGACAACCGGCACCGGTTGGCCGTCGACGTCAGCAATCAGGCGCAGGGTGTTTTCCACGTACATGCGCCTTGCCTGGGCAGGGATGTCGCTTGCGGGATAGCGCCTGCCGACCAGGCTGTCGAGATCCTCGCGCTTCGCTTCGGCCACGATGTCGCCGCTGTCATCATGGCCGAAGCGGTAAGCCATCACGCGGTCGAACCCGGTCAGGCCGCGAAACTCCTCGGCAGCGACGTTGAGCAGGCTTTCTATACTGCGCTGGCTCTTGATCGCATTGATCGCTTTCTGCGCCTTCACGGAATAAATATTGATGTTCTTGTCGCCGTTGAGGCGCAACTCGAACTCGGCAATGATGCATCTCTGGTTTACATGCAGCACCAGGTCGAATTTCCGGCCCTGCACTTCCAGCTCATGGGTCTGTGCCAGGCCCTCGATCACCACCACGTCCTGCGTGTATTCCTTGATCAATTGATAGGCAGCGGCAGCATGCGGCATGTGGGAAGGCTGCAACACTTCGCCGATCTTGGGCAGGGCGCCCAGCACGGCGTTGGCGCCGCTGCTGTAGTGGCGCAGGTGCCCCTCGAAATCAAAGGCCAGCAGCACGCCATGCGGCTGGATCAGACCCGGGATGTGGATGGGCTCCTGGTCGCAATTATCAAGCGTAACGCTGGCGAGGCTCATCCCGCTCCTTGGTTGCAGACTGCATGACCAACGAGAAATAATGGAACGCCTCGATAGCGCCCTGCTCGGCTTCCTGCAACGTCTGCTCGTTATCCAATACCTGTTCGATCGTCGACCGGAACGTTCGCCACCGGCCTGCGCTTGCCTGGCTGCGCGCAGAGAAGAAATGCATCGGGCAGGAAGGGGATTGCATGTGGCGCAGGCGCTGGTAAAGCACGCTGACCCCGAGATAAGAGCCCTCGATGACATACTGGACGCCCCATGGCACTCCTGGGCCTGCCGGCAGGCTAAAGCCGGCCATGTCCTCGGACTCCGCATCTTCGAGCATATGCGCCGATTCCAGGTCTTGCCGCAATGCGTCTATGCACAAGCGGTTATAGCCCAGCATCGCTGCGGAAAAACCGCTCACGCCGGCCAATACCGCGTTCACCCCGGCCAACCAGCGGTAGCTGAGTTTCAAGTGGGCGATATAATCCTGCTGGCTGGGGGCAATGCCAGCTAACGGCAACGCACTGTCGATATTTCGATGCAGTGCGGCGATGGCCTGCCTCAACCTTGATAAAACCTCTAGAGCCTGATTGTTATTGTTACTCACGCTGCCCCCCTGGTTTTTATAAGCTGCAAGTGGATTATAGAAAAACCATATACTTAGCAATATGTCTTTTCACATAATGAATGTCGATGACGTATATCTTACCCCCTTGCAGCGACGTTATGTTTTTATCATCTTTTCATTACTTTTTGTAGTGAGCGCAGCAAGCACGGCATCATACCCGCGAAAACATAAATAAAAACGGAACTGCCGCGCAAAAAGGTAAAATAAGCCTTTTGCCCAAATCCCCAATATTAGATATGTCCAGTTTCAGCTCAGAAGTCCAACGCCGCCGCACCTTTGCGATCATCTCCCACCCGGATGCGGGTAAAACCACGCTCACCGAAAAACTGCTCTGGTTCGGCGGCGCCATCCAGGTGGCTGGTGAAGTGCGTGGACGCAAGGCGGCACGCCATGCCACTTCGGACTGGATGGAGCTGGAAAAGCAGCGCGGCATTTCCGTCACCTCCTCCGTCATGCAGTTCCCCTATCGCGAACACATGATCAACCTGCTCGACACACCAGGCCACGACGATTTCTCGGAAGACACTTACCGCACGCTTACCGCCGTGGATTCCGCCGTCATGGTGATCGACTCGGTCAATGGCGTGGAAGCGCAGACCATTAAGCTGCTCAACGTCTGCCGCATGCGCGACACGCCCATCCTCACCTTCATCAACAAGCTGGACCGCGAATCGCGCGCGCCGATCGAACTACTCGATGAGATTGAATCCACGCTGGGCATGCAATGCGCCCCGATGACCTGGCCGATCGGCATGGGCAAGAGCTTCCGCGGCGTCTACCATTTGTACAACGACACCATCAGCTTCTTCGACCCGCATGCGGAGAAAGGCACGGCCGAAATCATCCAGGGCCTGGACAACCCGCGCCTGGACGAATTGATCGGCTCGCAAGCCGACGATCTGCGCGTGGATGTCGAATTGGTGCGTGGCGCCTCGAATGCGTTCGACAAGCAGGCCTACCTCGATGGCAAGCAAACGCCGGTGTTCTTCGGTTCCGCCATCAACAACTTCGGCGTGCAGTCGCTGCTCGACGCCGTTGTCGACCTGTCGCCCTCACCTCTGCCGCGCAATACCGCCAGCCGCAGCGTTGACCCCAAGGAGGAAAAATTCTCCGGCTTCGTGTTCAAGATCCAGGCGAATATGGACCCCAAGCACCGCGACCGCATCGCCTTCCTGCGCATCTGCTCGGGCCGCTTCGAGCGCGGCATGAAGATCAAGCAGGTCGCAAGCGGCAAGACATTGTCGGTAAACAATGCCATCACCTTCATGGCGCAAGACCGCACCACCATGGACGAGGCCTATTCCGGAGATATCATCGGCATCCCCAACCACGGCACGGTCAAGCTCGGCGATACTTTTTCCGAAGGCGAGAACCTCAAGTTCATCGGCATTCCATCCTTCGCGCCTGAATATTTCCGCCGCGCACGCATCAAGAACCCGATGAAGATGAAGCAATTGCAGATCGGCCTCAAACAGCTTGCCGAAGAAGGCGCTTCGCAGTTGTTCCGCCCTTTACTTTCCAACGACCTGATCCTCGGCGCCATCGGCCTGTTGCAGTTCGACGTGGTAGCGCACCGCCTCGAACATGAATACGGCGTGGATGTCGCGTTCGAGAGTTACGATTGCGCCACTGCACGCTGGATGCGCGGTTCGGATGCAGACCTCAAGGCGATTGCCGACAAGTACGGCTTCAATGTCGCGCTGGACGGCAACGAGGAATACGTCTATCTCGCGCCCAACCGCGTCAACCTACAAATGGCGCAGGAACGCTACCCCGACATCGAGTTCCTCGAAACCCGCGAGATTTTCTGAGCCCGATGAAACCAAGCGACCCTTGCCCTTGTGAAAGCGGCACTGCCTACAAGCGGTGCTGCAGGCGCTGGCACCAGGGAGAGCCCGCGCCCGACGCCGAAGCGCTCATGCGTTCGCGCTACACGGCCTATGCGTTAGGTCTGAATGATTACCTGCTGCATACCTGGCACCCCTCTACTCGTCCAGGCTCCTTGCAGGACGAAGCGGGTGCCCAGCCACCGAAATGGCTAGGCCTCAAAATCGTACAGCATGAGGCAACCGGCGGCGACCGCGCTATTGTCGAGTTCATTGCCCGCTACAAGGTAAACGGCAAGGCGGAGAAACTCCACGAGAACAGCCGCTTTGTGCGCGAACATGGACAATGGCTGTACGTTGACGGCGACTTCATCGAGGACTGACATGAATATCCTCTTCATCCACCAGAACTTCCCCGGGCAATTCCGCCATATTGCCCAATCCCTGGTCGATGAAGGTGGACATCAAGTGCTGAGCCTGTGCGAAGCCCATGCCCCCGGCATGCAGGGCGTGCAGCGCATGGAGTACAAGCCGGCACGCGCCGCCACCCAGGGCGTGCATGCCTACCTGGCGCCCGTGGAAGAACATGTGATCCGCGGCCAAAGCGTCGCTCGCGCGCTATTGCATTTGAAAGAAAAGGGCTACCGGCCCGACATCATCGTCGCCCATATGGGCTGGGGCGAGGCGATCTACCCCAAGGACATCTATCCCGGCGTGCCGCTGGTCACGTTCTTCGAGTTCTTTTACCAAACGAAAGGCGCCGATGCCGGTTTCGACCCCGAATACCCGCTCGCGCTGGACGACTTCCTGCGCATCCGCACCAAGAACATCACCAACCTGCTCTCGCTGTATGCCGCCGACATCGGCATCAGCCCCACAGCTTGGCAACGCAGCCTTTACCCGCAGGAATACCAGCACAAAATCCGGCTGATCCACGAAGGCATCAATACCGATGCCGCCCACCCCGACCCCACTGCTTGGTTGCAGCTCGGTTCCGGCCTGAGGCTCACACGCAAGGACGAAGTGATCACCTATGTGTCGCGTAACCTAGAACCCTACCGCGGCTTTCACGTATTCATGCGCGCCTTGCCGGAAATTCTCAGGCGCAGGCCCAAGTGCCATGTATTGATCGTAGGAGGCGACGACGTCAGCTACGGCCGCAAGCTACCGCCGGGGGAAACCTACCGGGCAAAGCTATTGCAGGAAGTGCCAGGCCTGGATCTCAGCCGGGTGCACTTCCTCGGCAAGCTGCCCTACCAGCAATACCTGCGCGTGCTGCAAGTGTCCGCAGCGCACGTCTACCTCACCGTGCCTTTCGTGCTGTCATGGTCGATGCTGGAAGCCATGTCCGCCGGCTGCCTGGTGATAGGCTCGCGCACCGCGCCGGTGGAGGAAGTAATTCGCCATGAAGAGAACGGGTTGCTGGTGGATTTCTTCTCCGACGAGCAACTCGCGGATGCCATAGACCGGGTATTTGCAGCGCCAGACAAACTGCAAGCCATGCGCGACACCGCACGCGCCACCATCATTGAGCGCTACCCGTTGAGCCAAGGCATCTCGGCCTACCGCCAACTGTTCAACGAACTGCTATAAGGGCGCTGACAAAGTCCTTCTGATGATGTCGCTCTGCCTGCTGTGCTCCTGCTTGCGGCAGAATCGCCTCACTGGGCGTTGTTGGCGAACCCAAGGCATAGAGTATAGCCAGCCAGGCATGCTCAAGCCACCGGCAACGAGATTTCCACCACCAAGCCGCCGCCCTGGCGGTTTTGCAACTTGATCTTGCCGCCGTGCAGGTCCAGCACCTGCTTGGTGATGGCCAGCCCCAGGCCGTGCCCGCTGACGTTGCCAGCGCTATCGGCGCGGTAGAATGGCTGGAAAATATTGTCGAGCTCGGTTTCAGGAATGCCAGACCCACGATCCGACACCAGCACCGCCAGGCCCCCATCTCTGCGCTGGGTCTCCAGGCTGACCTCGCTATAGTCGGGACTGTACTTGATGGCGTTGCGCAGCACGTTTTCCAGCGCGCGGTACAACAGATCAGGCTGCGCCTCTATTTCAGCGTCCGCCTCTATCCGGCTCTGGATATCCACATGCTTGGCCGAAGCTTCGAAACGCGCATCCTCGACCACGCCTTCCAGCAACTCGCTGAGCATAATCCTTTCCTTCTTCACCGCCATGATGCCCGACTCGAGCCTGGACAGCTCCAACACCTCGCCCAGCAATTTATCCATGCGCATAGATTCCATCTCGATGCGGTCCAGGGTGTCCCCCAGCCGTTCCGGATTCTGCTTGGCAAGGCCGATACCCATCTGCAGGCGCGCCAACGGGGAGCGCATTTCATGCGAGACGTAATGCAACAGACGTTTCTGCCCCCGCATGAGGGCATGCAGCTGCTCGGTCATGCGGTCGAAACCACGCCCCAGGTCTGCCAACTCGTCGCGCCGCCTGCCCATGGCCGGGCTGACCTTGTCCTTGAGGTTGCCTCCAGCCACGCGTGCAAACGCGCCGCGCAACTCCTTGATCGGCTTGGAAACATACCAGGCCAGCAATGCGGCAAACACCAGGCTGGCAATCAGGCCTGCCCATACCGGCGTCCAGGGAAACATCGGGCCGTGCGGATCGGGTGGCCCGCCCATTCTGCCGGGCGGCCCTGGAGGACGGCGATCTCCGTACATTGGCTGTGGGGGAGGCATAGCGCCGAAGCCGGGACCCATGCGGCGCCCGTCCAGCGTGAACAGGCGGATGGACTTGCCTTGGCTATCATGCCCGACGGCAACCCCGCGCCCGGAACGCAATATTTCCTCGATGCCAGTAGGCAAGGAACGCTGCAACAGTTCTTGCCCAGCCTCATCGACGGCGAAAACCTGGGGCATCTGCCGCTGCGACCATAGCCGCAACAAATCCGACAACCCGGCCTCCCCGCCATAATGCAAGGCGCCTTTCGCCGCTTCCAGCAATGCCATTTCCATCGGCCCGCTGCGCAGCAATTCACGCGCCTGCCTTTCGCTGGCCTGCTGCTGCGCGGAAATCCAGAAAAACAGGCTCACCCCGATGATGGAGGCCATCTGTGCGAGCACGAAAAAGGTGAAGAATTTCCAGAACAGGCGGCCCATGGCTATTCTTTGATCAGCTGGTAACCCATGCGGTAGACGGTTTGGATGCATTGACGGCCGTCGGCCAGCGTACCCAGCTTCTGGCGTATGCTGCTCAAATGCACGTCGATGGTGCGGTCAAAGCGCGACAATGGACGTCCCAGGCCCAGTGTCGAGAGATCACTCTTGCTGACCACGCGCCCTGCCTGCCTGACCAGGACCTCCAGCAGGTTGAACTCGGTGCTGGTCAGGTTCACAGGCTGGCCCGCCCACTCTACCAGACGCCGCTCCGGCCAGAGCGTCAACGGCCCCACGGCGATATGATGGGCCTGCGGCTGCTGGTCGGTCGGCACGATGCGGCGCAGGATGGCGCGGATGCGCGCCACCAACTCTCGCGGGGTGCAGGGCTTGGGCACGTAATCGTCGGCCCCGAGCTCCAGGCCGACAATCCGGTGCTCATCATCGCCCTTGGCGGTGAGCATCAAGACCGGCACGTTGCTGGAGGCGCGAATGCGCCGCAGCACCTCTATGCCGTTGAGCTTGGGCATCATGACATCCAGCACGATCAGCGCCGGCTTGAGCGACTCGGCATAGACGACCCCGGTTTCGCCGTCGTGCGCGCACTCCACGTCAAACCCCTCCTGCACGAGGTATTCCCTGATCAGGTTGACCAGCTCCACGTCGTCGTCGATCAATAGTACTTTAACCATAAGATTCTGAATGCTGAGATGTTGAATAGTATTTTTGCAATCACATCATAACGATTCGCCTATGCCGGCGACATGCCCGGCCGCCTACTTTTACCTATCTTTACCCCTGGTTAACAGCATCTAACAACTCGCGGCAGCAGAATTTCCCCATACCTACCGTGAATAGAAAGGACGCATATGAATCCCCGCATCATCCCATCCATGATCCTCATGGCAGCATTCGCAATATCAAGCACATGGGCCAGCGCCGAGCCCCCGTTGCGCGAAGACGGCCCGCCAAGGCCGGGCTCCGGCCTTATCCAGGAAGCCCCGGGCTTTGCCCTGCCCCCTCACCTTGCCGGCCTGGAGCTCAGCGAGGCGCAGGAAGATAAAATATTCTATCTCCTGCATGCCGAAGCGCCCGCAATACGCAACAACTTCAAGCAGCAACGCAAGCTGCGCGAGGAAATAGACAAACTGGGCACTGCGCCCAACTTCGATGAAAAGAAAGCCAGGCAATTGGCCGCAGAGCTCGCGCGCGTGCAAAGTGATGCCATCTTCTCCCGAGTCAGTACGGAATCGCGCATTCGCGCACTGCTCACGCCCGAGCAGCTTGGCAAGCTGGATGAAAGAAAAGAGCTGGGCAAGGGCCGGCCCGAGCTATGCCCATTCCCTGCAAGCAAGCCATGGGAAGGCCGCCCGAAAGAGGATCGCCCCAGGCCCATTTAATCACTCAATGCAGCGATCCTGGCTATTTGCGCTGTCGCATACGGTGCAAGTAGCACGGCCAGGTAGGGCAACAGCGCCAGGAGCATTTTTTAGAGGATGAGGGTTTACACAGCTTTACCCGGCTTTACACCTCGCAGGCAAAAAATAAGCGCATCATGTCCGTTAGAAACTCCAGGAGCCGGGCAACCGCCCGGCCGACAGCGCGACCAATCAGAAGAACAACATGATCAACAGCATTTCCGGCAACGCATCCCAGATTGCCAGCTCGATTTTCAGCAAGCTGGACACCAGCAACAAAGGCTATATCGAACAAGCGGACCTGCAGTCCGTGCTCAGCAAACTGAATGGCAACGACGACAGCAGCGATGCAGACGAGTTGTTCAGCTCACTGGATAGCGACAGCGATGGCAAGCTGACTGAATCGGAACTCAGCAACGGCATCAGCAACCTGCTGAGCGAACTGAACAGCCAGTTCAACAATGCGCGCGTGCAAGGCGGCATGCCACCTCCACCGCCCCCGCAAAACGAAGAGGACGATGAAGGCTATACCCAGGAAGAACTGGAAAGCATTGCGTCCACCACCTCCGATACCAACCTCGCCAGCCTGGCGAGCAGCGTCGCCGCCAATTTCGAGGCTGCCGACACCAACAAGGACGGCAAGGTAAGCGCCAAGGAAGCAATGGAATATCAAAGCCAGAACGATAGCAACCAGGCAAAACAGCAGGAGGCCAATAGCATCAACCGGCAGATCGGGCAGTTGATTGCGGCTTATGGCAGCGGTGACGATGCTAACGCCAGCAGCTCGCTTAGTTTGGCTGCTTGAACCTTTAAGACGCAATAACCAACGGTCATTGCGTTTCAATCAAAGCGTCATATTGAGTAGGCCCTGACCTCGCCTACAGTAACTTCGCTTCTTATTCCCTCAACCATCACCCCCTGAATCAAGCCGATCTCGCTAAATTAAGAGATTAGAGTTATTCCGACTCAACCGTTTTAGTCGTAGTCCACTCATGACCACATTTATTGCACTGATGGAACAGGTTGTACCTAGAAATCGTAATTTGAACTTGCTCTTGCCGTTCCACTGTCTTAATGATGTTTCCGCTACGATCTCTGTGCTTATCTTCCCGCCTCACTGTCTTTAAACTTTGCTGCTGATCTACTAACTCCTGCTCTATGACCCGTTCAGAAAACCATTTACCACAACTCGGACAACGCTTCATGAAGCCCCAGACAGAAATTACCATGGCAAGCAGTAAAAAGCCCCCGCTCAGAAAAATAATTTGACTACTAATATTTGGCTGATTCTTCAGTGTTGCAGGCATCACTTGAGTATTTTCGAGCGCCTCAGCTTGAACTTGTGCTTGATCTTCCACATAGCTTTGCTGGTTTACGTCAAGCGACTCTGGAGAAGCAGATGAATCAGCAACTACTGACACATTATCCTCTTGTGCAGCGACTACTTCGACTGGAGCTTGTACTTGAACTTCTATATCTTTTTGCTGATATGCGTCTGGCAACTCTGCAATATCGGACACCTCAGTGACCGCTGACACAGCAAGCTCCTGTACAGGCGCCATGTCAACTACTGCCTGCAATTCTAGATTTCTTTGCTGATAGAGGCTCATAAGACAAATTATTGAATCACATTGATTACGTTTCTCTATCCAGGCTCTCTGTTTTACCTTTTCTTCAGGAAAAACCTCTTTAGCTTTTTTATAAAGACTTCCTAACTCATCGTCGTACCTTGATATATCTTCATTACTACAGATCATTTTCTCAACAGATGTTCCAGCCTTAGTGCAATCGAAACTCGCACTAAGAGCTGTTGTTGAAATGATGGAAAAAGCAACAAAAAAAATGATTTCTTTCATTATCTTCCTCGTTAAAATTGTATGGAATGCTACTAATAGCCCTACCGTAGCGCATATCGGCGCTATAGTGCCTCATCGCATAGTGTCCAGCGACTGGTTAAATATCATGATGAATTTGATATACCTATGTCTGCGAAAGAATACGGAGAGAAATCCACATTAAAATTGTTATAGAGAATTTTTGGGTTACCAGGATGTGGTGCGTATTGCGTATCAAGGTTGAGCTTGGATACACGCTTGTATCGTAATAAAGGTTCGATCTGCCGCACTCTATCAAGAAAACAATACTGACCTTGGTTTGTTAACTTCCCGAACACAACTAGGAAATTGGCCTCTTCTTCGAGTATGCGGTTGAAAAGCTCTTCGCATTTTGGGTGAAGAGGATTTGTTTGTTCAGTTTTGGTCGTATCAACTTGGGAATAAAGATTCAAAACAATTAACTGTCGGTACTGGAAATGTTTTAAACAAATGAGTTTTTCCAAGTAGCGAATGGTTTTGTCTGCTTTGAACTCATCGGCAGCACTGGGATTTTGCCCGATGACACACAGCTTTTCTTTTCCTCTGTCCCCTGCAAAAGGAATCTTAAGATAAGCACGATGGCTTCTCCCGTCAAAAAAACACGACTGAATGTTAGGAAGGTCAACGTGTTCAAAGTGAGGCACATAGCATCTACGACTCATAATGTATAACGTTCAAAATTACTGGCCTCGCGCGATTTTGTACATGCTGACAATTTCTACTCACTCGCAAACGCCTCACACAACATACTGAGCAAGGCTCCCTGCATCGGCACCAACTCCTCCTTGTCGAATGGCGCTTCTTCATCCGTCGCGGCGATCACGAAGGCCATCAGCACCTTCTCGATATCCTGGCGGTAATTCATCCAGTGTTCGGCTTCGGCATCGCCGATCAACTGGTATTTATGGTTACCCGATTCGATGATCTCGGCCAGTTCCTCGTTTTCCAGCTCTGCAAACAATGATCGCGCAATGGTAATGGCGGCCGTCTTGTAATCCGGCTCTATGCCTTCATCCCCCAACGGCAGGGTCAGGTAGGTATAGGCCAGCATCGCGTACGCCTGGTACACAGCCAGCATGTCGAAATTTTCCACGCGCTCGTCGGCAGGCGAACGGCCTGCGTGCTGGATCGCGCGGAAGGTGATGTAGCAGGCCAGGTAGGTCGAAGCCTCCAGCGCATCATAATCTTCCAGCTTGGTGCTGGGGGGCTCACCGGCATTGGTGCGCGCCTCGTTGAGGCACAGGGCGTAAGTCAGGCTCAGCCTTTGCGAATAACTTATTTCCATTGCTTTGCTTTCCTTTTTAATTCTTTTGGCGATTATCTTGACGGATCGTATTCAACTGATTTCCGGCAAGGCTTCCAGTTGCTCCTGCAGGCTGAGCCAGCGCTCCTCGGCGTGGCCCAATTGCTGCTCAAGCTCGGCCTGGCGCTTCTGCAGGGTTTGCAGGCGGGTTTTGTCTGCCTCCTGGTATAGCTCGGGCGCGGCCAAGGCTTGCTCCAGCTGGTTCTTTTCCGGCTGCCAGGCGGCCATTTTCTTTTCTATCTGCTCCAGCTCTTTCAACAATGGCCTGCGCTCCTGCAACCTTGCATGGCGTTCCGCCTTGTTCTGCGCGCGTGGATTGGGCGCCGCCTCGGGCTTGATTTTTTCTTCCTTGGCCTTGTCACGCAGGCGCTGCTCATTTAGCCAGTTGCGGTAATCCTCGAGGTCGCCGTCGAACTCCTGCACCTTGCCGTCCGCGACCAGCAGGAAGCGGTCGCAGGTGGCACGCAACAGGGCACGGTCATGCGAGACCAGCACCATGCCGCCCTGGTAGTCTTGCAGGGCCATGGTCAGGGCATGGCGCATTTCCAGGTCGAGGTGGTTGGTCGGCTCGTCCAGCAACAGCAGGTTGGGACGCTGCCAGATCAGCAATGCCAATGCCAGCCTGGATTTTTCACCGCCGGAAAATGCGCCGACCGCGCTGGTGGCCATGTCGCCGCGAAAATCGAAACCGCCGAGGTAGTTGCGGTGCTCCTGCTCGCGCGTCTCGGGGTCCAGGCGCAGCATGTGCTGCAACGGCGATTCGTCGGCGCGCAGTTGTTCGAGCTGGTGCTGGGCGAAGTAGCCCAGGCGTAAATCCTTGCCTTCCACCCGTTTGCCTTGCAAGGGCGTCATGGCATTGGCAAGCAGCTTGATCAGGGTGGACTTGCCTGCACCATTGCGGCCGAGCAGGCCGACCCGCTCGCCCGGGCGCAAGGTCAGCATGATGCGCTGCAATATCGGGGTGGATTGATAGCCTGCATCGGCCTCATCCAGCACCAGCAACGGATCGGGTGCGGCCAATGGCTCGCGGAAGCTGAAACTGAACGGGCTGTCCACATGCGCCGCATTGATCAGTTCCATGCGCTCCAGCATCTTGATACGGCTTTGCGCCTGCCTGGCCTTGGTGGCCTGGGCACGGAAACGGTCGATATATTTCTGCAAGTGCGCCACTTCGCGCTGCTGCCGCTCGTAGTTTGCCTGCTGTTGTGCCAGCCGTTCGGCGCGCTGGCGCTCGAAATCGGAATAGCCGCCGCGATAAAGGGTGAGTTTCTGCTGCTCGATATGCGCGATGTGGTTGACGATGGCATCGAGGAAATCGCGGTCGTGCGAGATCAGCAGCAAGGTGCCGCGGTAATCCTTGAGCCAGTTTTCCAGCCAGATCACGGCGTCGAGGTCGAGGTGGTTGGTCGGCTCGTCCAGCAGCAGCAGGTCGGAACGGCTCATCAACGCGCGGGCAAGGTTGAGCCGCACGCGCCAGCCGCCGGAGAAATCGGAAACCGGGCGTTGCAAATCGGCGGTAGCGAAGCCGAGGCCATGCAACAGCTCGGCCGCCCGCGCACGTGCGGAATAACCATCGATCTCGCCCAGGCGGGCATGCAACTCGCCGACCTTTTCGCCTTCTCCCGCGGCCTCTGCCTCGCGCAACGCCGCCTCGACCTGCCTCAGCTCGACGTCGCCATCCAGCGTGAACTCGATCGCAGCGTCGGCAAGCGCCGGGGTTTCCTGTGCCACATGGGCAATGGTCCAATGGGCGGGAATTTCCAGTTCGCCCGACTCGGGATGCAGTTCGCCGCGCAACATGGCGAATACGCTGGACTTGCCCGCGCCGTTCGCACCGGTCAGGCCGACTTTGTGGCCGGGATGAAGCTGGAAGCTTGCGCCTTCGACCAGGCACTTCACTCCACGGTATAATTTGATGTTTTTTAGCTGAATCAAGAACTTTACTCGATAATGCCCAAGTCTAAAGAAGGACTTTTGCAGGAAATATATTGTCAACAATTGTTATTGTAAGCCAATCCTGGCAACTTTCGCCCTTCAAGCGTTGACCAACCATCGTGCCAATGAAATACTTTGGGCATATTAAATAGACATGCTGCTCACAGGCACAATTCGTGCGGATTCCGGCGATGATAGTGCAATAAAATATGGTCAAAAAGTCCCTGCTATGGTGTTACCGCGCCACCCTTGCCCTGCTATGGTTCGCCATCATTGCATTCTCCATCATCGTCCTCAGCCTGCGCTACCTCGTCCTGCCCAATATCGGCGAATACCGCGAACGCATTGCCGCCAAGGTCAGCGAGGCATTGGGCCAGACCGTGACCATCAAGCAACTGCACGCAAGTTGGAGCGGATTGAACCCGCATCTATCCTTGCGCGACATCGATATTTACGATGCCGAGCAGCGCGTTGCGCTTTCCTTCCAGCATATAGAGGCCAGCGTATCGTGGCTGAGCATTGCCCTGCTGGAGCCTCGCCTCAGTTCGCTCGTCATTCATGAGCCCGCATTGAGCATACGCCGGGAGGCGGACGGCACGGTCTATATCGCCGGCATTGCAACCGGCGGCCCCTCCAAGCCGGACTTCGCCAATTGGCTACTGCGCCAGGCCCGCATCGATGTAAGCAATGCCAGCATCACCTGGCATGACGACTTGCGCCAGGCCCCGCCGCTGAGCCTAGACAAACTCAACCTGCATGTCGAAAACCCGGCCTGGAGCAGCCTGGTCGGCCACCACCGCTTTGGATTGCAGACCGTCCCTTCGGTGGCGGCTTCCGGGCCGATCGATGTACGCGGCAACCTCTACGGCAAGGACATCAGCAGGCCGGGCGACTGGCGCGGCACCTTGTATGTCCACGCCGACGGCACCGATATCGCCGCCTGGCACCAATGGCTGCCGGCCAACCTGATCGATATCCGCCAAGGGTACGGCGCCACGCGGGCATGGCTGGAGTTTGCCAATGGCGAGCCCAAGAAGCTCGTCAGCGACATGATTCTGCACAACGTCGTTAGCCGCATTATCCAGGAGCAACCCGAAACCAGGCTGGAGAAACTCTCCGGCAGGCTGACCTGGATCAAGCACGGTGACGGGCAGGAGCTGGTGGGCGAAAACCTCAAAATCGTCACGCCCAACGGCCTGGATATGCAGAACGGCCAGATTGCGCTGCGCGAACGGCATGCTGCGGAAAAGCAATCGCTCGAAGGCAACATCACACTCGATGAAATATCGCTGCCGTCCGCCCATCTCCTCGCATCCCACCTGCCCTTGCCGGAAAAACTCAAACAGGCCCTGGAAGAGATCAAGCCCGCGGGCGACCTGCACAAGCTCAGCCTGGAATGGACCAGCCATGGCGGCTTTCCGGAAAAATACAAGCTCCACGCGCAGTTCAGCGACTTGGGCATGCAGCCCTACATGAAGATACCTGGTTTCAAGCAGTTGAGCGGCTCCATCAGTGCTGATGAAGATGGCGGCAGCCTCACGCTCAACTCGCGCAACACGGAGCTTGAGTTCAAGGACATACTGCGCTGGCCGTTGCCTGTGGACAAGCTCACCGGGCAGGTGAAATGGAAAACCAATGACGGCAAACCGGAAGTTCGCGTCAACAATCTCAATATTGCCAACCGGCACCTTGCAGGCGCCATCAACGCCAGCTTCCAGCACGACCCTGCCAAGGGCGGCATACTCGAACTGATCGGCAAGTTCAACCGCGTGGATGGGCAGCATGCGCGCTTCTACTACCCATTGTTGCTGGGCGAGCATACCCTGTCATGGCTGGACAACTCCATCCTGGCCGGCAAAAGCGAGGACGTCAGCGTCATCATCAAGGGCAACGTGCGCCAATTCCCTTTCGCCGATAACAAGAACGGCTTGTTCCAGGTCAAGGCGAAAATTCACGACGGCGAACTCAAGTTCGCCCCGGAATGGCCCAAGATCGAGAACATCGCCCTCGACATGCTGTTCGAGGGCAACCGCATGGAATTGAATGCCAACAAGGGCAGCACGCTGGGCACGCAGGTGGTCAGGAGCAAGGTCGTGATACCGAACCTGGCATCGCACCAACCGGTCCTGAGCGTGGTGAGCGAAGGGCAGGGCCCGATCAGCAACGGCATCCAGTACCTCAATTCCAGCCCGCTGGTCAAGATCATGGGCGGCTTCACCCAAGGCCTGCAAACCAGCGGCAACGGCAAGCTGGCGCTGGACTTGCAGATTCCGCTGCATGACGTCAACACCACCAAGGTCAAGGGCAGCTACACCATCATCAACGGCAGCCTCTCCAGCGACGACATGCCGCCGTTGACCCGTATCAACGGCAAGCTGGACTTCACTGAAAACGGCGTGCGCGGCCAGAATCTGGGGACCTGGGTGTACGGCGGCCCGGCGCAGGTCAGCCTCAACACTGGCAAGGACAAGTCCGTCCGCATCACCGCACGCGGGCAAGTCAGCGATGCCGGCCTGCGCTCCAGCTTCGGCAATGGCGTCTTCGACCGCATATTCGGCACTGCGGACTGGAACGGCAATATCAATGTCAGCCCCAATGGCGTCGACATCGCCATCAATTCAAACCTGCAAGGCATGACGTCCAGCCTGCCCTTCCCGCTCAACAAGGCCATGAATGACAACGTGCCGTTGCGCATCGAGAAAAAGCAGCCCAATCCCAGCCAGGACAATATCAGCATCAGCTACGGCAGCAACCTCGGCGCCTTATTCACCCGCAGCAAACAGGGCAACGGCGACTGGAAAATCGAGCGCGGAGACATCGGCTTCAACGTGGCGCCCTCCCTCGCCCAGCAGTCGGGCATCACGGTGCACGGCAAGATCGAGCACCTGGATGTGGACGAATGGCGGGAGCTGGCAAGCAGCACCAAGGGCGACAAACAGCAAGCCGGCAACAGTGTCGACATCCGCAAGATAGACCTCGACATCAACAAACTGGACGTGTTTGACCGCCGCATCAACGACCTCAAGCTGGCCGCCACCGCGATCAAGGACGGCTGGCAGATGCAGGCGCAAAGCAAGGAATTGACCGGCGATATCCAGTGGCTAAGCCAGGGCAACGGCAAAGTGCTGGCGCGCCTGAAACGCCTGAGCATCCCTTCCTCGACGCCGGATACCGCCATGTTGCGCACGCAGGGCCAGTTCAGCCAGCAAAGCAATGTCAGCGAATACCCTTCGCTGGACATCGTCGCCGACAGCTTCGAATATGGTGCCAAGCAGCTGGGGAAACTGGAGCTGCTCGCCAACGAGCACAACAATGACTGGAGCATAGAGAAACTGCGCATTTCATCCCCGGAAAGCGAGCTGAACGCTGATGGCGAATGGCATAACTGGAAGCGCTCCCCCAACACCCGCCTCAACATCAACTGGAAAATCGGCAACGTAGGCAAGACGCTGGAACGCTTCGGCTATCCCAACGCCATCAGGGACGGCACAGCCAACCTCACCGGCCAGCTCAAGTGGCCCGGCAGCCCGCATGACTTTGAAACCACCAAGCTGAGCGGCGACCTCCAGCTCGACGTGCGCAAGGGGCAAATCCTCAAGATACAGCCCGGCGTCGGCCGCCTGTTCAGCGTGCTGACATTGCAGAACCTGCCGCGCCGCCTTACTTTCGATTTCCGCGACGTGTTCAGCAGCGGCTTTGCTTTCGACAAGATCGGCGCCAACGTGCGCATTGATGACGGCATCATGCGCAGCGACGATTTCCGCCTGGAAGGCCCTACCGCCCTGGTGCAAATGACAGGCGAAACCGACCTGCAGAAGGAAACCCAGCACATCAAGGTCAAGGTAACGCCCTATGTCAGCGACAGCCTCTCGATTGCGGCGCTTGCAGGCGGCCCTGTCGTGGGCGCCGCCACCTACCTCGCGCAGAAACTGCTGAAAGACCCGCTGAACCAGATCGCCTCCTCGGAGTACGAGTTCGTCGGCACCTGGGACAACCCGGTGGAAATCAAGGCAAGCAGCAAGCGGGACAATGCCAACCAGGCGCCGCTGCCGCTGGGCAGGTGACTGGTTGCTCATACAAATGCAACAAACCAAGCTGATAATTCGCATTCCGTCCGGAAATTAAAATATGGCCATCAAATCAAGAGAAAAAGTTGCCAAAAGCAAGACCAAGAACTCCATCCCCGGGATCAACCGCATCGCTGCCATCCAGATGGCATCCGGGCCTTATGTCGCCGCCAACCTGAGCGAAGCGGAACGCCTGATCGAAATTGCCGTCAACATGGGCGCCAAGCTCGTCGCCCTGCCGGAATACTTTGCCATCATGGGGCTCAAGGACACCGACAAGGTCGCCGTCCGTGAAAAAGAGGGCAGCGGCCCGATCCAGCGCTTTCTCTCGAAGACGGCAAAAAAACACCAGGTCTGGATCATCGGCGGCTCCGTCCCGCTGGAATGCGACAACCCGGAAAAAGTCCGCAACGCCTGCCTAGTCTTTGACGACAAGGGCAAGCAGGTGGCGCGCTACGACAAGATTCACCTGTTCGGCTTCGAAAAAGGCCAGGAACACTACCAGGAAAAGAAGACCATAGAGCCCGGGAGCAAAGTCGTCACCGTGGACACCCCCTTCGGCAAGCTCGGACTTTCCATCTGCTACGACCTGCGCTTTCCCGAGCTGTACCGCGCCATGGGGGATGTCGACATCATCGCCGTGCCCTCGGCCTTTACCGAGACGACGGGCAAGTCCCACTGGGAAACCTTGATTCGGGCACGCGCGATCGAGAACCTTTGCTACGTGATTGCGCCAGGCCAAGGCGGCTATCACGCTTCCGGTCGCGAGACCCATGGCAACAGCATGATCGTGGACCCCTGGGGCGTCGTGCAGGACAGGCTGCCGCGCGGGTCGGGCATCGTGATCTCATCCATCAATACCGCCTACCTGAAGAGCCTGCGCAAGAGCCTGCCGGCATTGAAGCACCGCAAGCTGTAAAAGAGCAACTGACAAAACTCGGCGAAGCGATCCTGGCTAGGCGCTCTGCCGCAGACAGTACAAGTAAGTACGGCAAGACAGGGCAACAACGGCAAGATGAGTTCGTTGGTTGCTCTAAATTGTCTGGCTTGAAAAACAGCCAAACAGCTCAATATCTTGATCATCATTTACAGAAAATACTTATGTTCCGCCATCCCGGCGGGCTGTTATGATGGTATCAATCAACCTTGAAGACGTTCCGCCATGAAGCCAGATACATTACCGACCGCCTCCAGCCCCGCCACCGACTCGCATTTCCATACTGCGACAGAAGCCCTGCTCAACCCTAGCGGCTTGGATGTCGGCCACTTGCAGGGCGTGATCAGCAATATCATGTCGCACCAGGTGGATTACGCCGACCTGTACTTCCAATACAGCCGTGCGGAAAGCTGGGGATTGGAAGAAGGCCAGGTCAAGTCGGGCAATTTCAGCATCGACCAAGGGGTAGGCGTACGCGCGGTGAGCGGCGAGAAAACCGCATTCGCCTATTCCGACGACATCAACCTGGCAGCCTTGAAACAGGCCGCCACCGCCACCCGCGCCATCGCCGCGCTCGGCGAGGAAAAGCAGGGACAAGCCGTTCAGCGCATCAGCGCGCCCCAACTCTACCTGCCGCAAGACCCCATTGCCTCGCTGAGCGCCGAGGCCAAGGTCAAGCTGCTGGAGCGCCTGGAGTTGTATGCGCGCAAGGCGGACCCGCGCATCACCCAGGTCATGGCCTCGGTCGCAGGCGAATACGAAGTGGTCATGGTGGCGCGCCACGATGGCGTCATGGCGGCTGACGTACGCCCCTTGGTGCGACTCTCCATCCAAGTGATCGCCGAGCAGAACGGCAGGCGCGAGCAAGGTTCCGCCGGCGGCGGCGGCCGCTTCGACTACAGCTATTTCACCGACGAAGTGTTGCAGGATTACGCGCAGAAAGCCGTGCACCAGGCGTTGGTGAACCTGGAGGCGCGCCCTGCCCCCGCAGGCAGCATGACGGTCGTCCTCGGCGCCGGCTGGCCCGGCATCCTGCTGCACGAGGCCATCGGCCACGGCCTGGAAGGCGACTTCAACCGCAAGGGCAGTTCCGCGTTCAGCAACGCGATCGGCCAGCAGGTCGCTGCGAAGGGCCTGACCGTGGTCGACGACGGCACCATCAGCAACCGCCGCGGCTCGCTCAATATCGACGACGAAGGCAACCCCACCCAGCGCACCGTGCTGATCGAGGACGGCATCTTGCGCGGCTACCTGCAGGACAGCCTCAATGCCCGCCTCATGAACATGGCGCTGACAGGCAACGCCCGCCGCGAATCCTACGCCCATATCCCCATGCCACGCATGACCAATACCTACATGCTCAACGGCAACATGGCGCCAGAGGAAATCATCAAGTCGGTGAAGAGAGGGCTGTATGCCGCCAACTTCGGCGGCGGTCAGGTGGATATCACCAGCGGCAAGTTCGTATTTTCCGCTGCCGAGGCATGGATGATCGAGGACGGCAAGCTCGCCTACCCGGTCAAGGGTGCCACCTTGATCGGCAACGGACCGGACGTGCTCACCCGAGTGTCCATGATCGGCAACGACATGGCGCTGGACAGCGGCGTCGGCACCTGCGGCAAGGAAGGCCAGAGCGTGCCGGTCGGCGTCGGCCAGCCCACCCTGCGCATAGACGGCTTGACGGTAGGCGGAACGGTTTAATATGATGGGAAGCGAAGGTTACCGCCTTCGCCTCCCATTCCAAGCAGCATGGAAGTCCCGACTACAAGAAAGGAACCGAAATGGCTACATCCAAGAGCACTACTGCAAAAAAAACCGCAACGCCCAAGGCCGTAACGGCAAAACCAGCATCTCCCAAAAAAACCACCGCCACCAGGAAGGCTAGCACTAGCAAGGCCAAGATTACCGATACCGTGACTCAGATCAGCCCGGAAGAACGCTATCGCATGGTGGAAGTAGCCGCCTATTTTCTTGCCGAACGCAATGGTTTTGCTGGCAGCCCGGTGGAATACTGGACGGCTGCCGAAGCGCAAATCAGCAAGCTGCTCAGCAAGTAATTCTCTCAAGTCCGGCTCCTGGCATGTCCGCAAGCGGACAGCCTGGAATGCCATTTGGGACACCCCATCCCAGAATTCCGCCTGATGCCGGCATTAGCCCTGTCCGGTAGGTGAAAAGGCTATAATAAGCCGTTTATTCAATACGTCACGGCAAAGCAATGCAGTTTTCCCTGCCCATCCCGGCACCCGGCCAAACATCCCGGATCGATCCACTCACGCCCGGCACCGACAGCCTGGCGCTCGCACAACTCGCCATCCAGCGCATACAGGCATCAGCCAAGACACCTATCGTCGTCATCACTTCGAATGCCTTCGATGCACAGCGCCTGCTGGAAGAAACTCCCTGGTATGCACCGCAGTTGCGCGTGCACCTGCTGCCCGATTGGGAAACCTTGCCGTACGACCATTTCTCGCCGCACCCGGACCTGATCTCGGAGCGGCTGGCGACGCTGTACCAGATCAGCCAGAACAGTTGCGATATCGTACTCGTGCCGATATCGACTGCGCTGCTACGCCTGCCGCCTCATGCCTACCTGTCAGCCCATACTTTCTTGTTGAAAAAGGGACAAACTCTCGATATCGAGGCCTTGCGCAACCAATGTGCCGATGCAGGCTATCACCATGTCAGCCAGGTCATGAGCCCGGGAGAGTTCAGTGTGCGTGGCGGCCTCATCGACCTGTTTCCCATGGGAAGCGCCCTGCCTTACCGCCTGGACCTGTTCGATGACGAAATCGAGACCATCCGCACCTTCGATGTCGATACCCAGCGCAGCCTCTACCCGGTGGCCGATATCCGCCTGCTGCCGGCCAAGGAATTTCCGCTGGATGAAACCGGCATCGCCCGCTTCCGCCAGAGTTTTCGCGAAGTGTTCGAGGGCGACCCCTCGCGCAGCCGCATCTACAAGGATGTTTCCAAGGGCATCGCCAGCGGCGGCATCGAGTGGTACCTGCCATTGTTTTTCGAACAGACCGCGACGCTGCTGGATTATGTCCCGCCCGACGCCCTGCTATGCCTGCATGGCAATCTCGACCAAGCGTCGCAAGCCTTCTGGCACGACGCGCAATCGCGCTACCGCCAGCTGGCGCACGACCCCGAGCGCCCCATCCTCAAACCGGATGCGCTGCTGATCAAGGCGGAGGATTTCTTCGGCCAAAGCCACGGCTGGGCCAGGCTGCAACTGAACCTCGATGCGGAAAAGAAACTGCCCGCGCTCGAAGTGGAACGCCGTTCCGAACAACCGCTGCATAAGCTGGAGGACTATATCCGCCGCTTCAAGGGCCGCATCCTGATTGCAGCCGAAAGCCTGGGCCGCCGCGAAACCATGGCGCAGCTTTTCAACGACCATGGCATCCAATTCGAGACCTGCGAGGACTGGCAAGGCTTCCAGGCTAGCGCTGCCCACGTCATGCTGGGCATCGGCCCCCTGCATGGCGGCTTCAGGCTGGTGGACGTGACCGTCATCACCGAAGCCGAGCTCTACGCCAATACCGTGCGCCAGCAGCGCCGCCGCGACAAAGAAAAGCAGCGCAATACCGAGGGCATGCTCAAGGACCTCTCCGAGCTGCGCGAGCACGACCCGGTGGTGCACGAACAGCATGGCGTAGGCCGCTACCGCGGCCTGGTCAATATCGACTTCGGCGAAGGCGAGACCGAGTTCCTGCTGCTCGAATACGCCGGCGACGACAAGCTCTACGTACCGGTGTCGCAACTGTTCCTGATCTCGCGTTATTCCGGCGGGCCGCCGGAATCCGCGCCGTTACACCGCCTGGGCAGCGGCCATTGGGAAAAGGCCAAGAAAAAAGCCTTGAAGCAGGTACGCGATACTGCCGCGGAATTGCTCAACCTCTACGCTCAGCGCGCGGCGCGCAAAGGCCATGCCTTCAAGCTCGGCCTGCATGATTACGAGGCGTTTGCCGAAGGCTTCCCGTTCGAGGAAACCGCCGACCAGCTTGCCGCGATCGAGGCCGTCATCGGCGACATGCAGTCCGGACGCCCCATGGACAGGCTGGTCTGCGGCGATGTCGGCTTCGGCAAAACCGAAGTAGCCTTGCGCGCCGCTTTCGTCGCCGTCATGGGCGGCAGGCAGGTCGCCGTGCTGGTGCCGACGACGCTATTGGCCGAACAGCACTTCAACAACTTCAGCGACCGCTTTGCTGACTGGCCGGTGAAAATCACTGAAATCTCCCGCTTCCGTACCGCCAAGGAACAAGCGCAGGCGCTCAAGGGCCTGGAAGACGGCAGCATCGACATCGTCATCGGCACCCACCGCCTGATCCAGAAGGACGTCAAGTTCAAGAACCTCGGCCTGGTCATCCTCGACGAGGAGCACCGCTTCGGCGTGCGGCAGAAGGAGCAGCTCAAGGCCCTGCGCGCCGAAGTGGACGTGCTGACGCTGACCGCCACGCCGATCCCGCGCACCTTGTCGATGGCGATGGAAGGCCTGCGAGAATTCTCGGTGATCGCCACGCCGCCGCAGAAGCGCCTGGCGATCAAGACCTTCGCCACCCATTATTCCGAGGGCATCATCCGCGAAGCTGCCATGCGCGAATTCAAGCGCGGTGGCCAGGTGTATTTCCTGCACAACGAGGTGGACACCATCTTCGTCATGAAGGAAAAGCTGGAGAAAATCCTGCCCGAGGCCCGCATCGGCATCGCCCACGGCCAATTACGTGAACGTGAGCTGGAACATGTCATGCGTGACTTCTACCAGCAGCGCTTCAACCTGCTGCTGTGCACCACCATCATCGAAACCGGCATCGACGTGCCGACGGCCAACACCATCATCATGAACCGCGCCGACATGTTCGGCCTCGCGCAACTGCACCAGTTGCGCGGACGCGTGGGCCGCTCGCACCACCAGGCTTACGCCTACCTGCTGACCGACCCCGACCGCAATATCACGCCACAGGCACAAAAGCGCCTGGACGCGATCCAGCTGCTCGAAGACCTGGGCGCAGGCTTCCACTTAGCGATGCACGACCTGGAAATCCGCGGCGCGGGCGAACTATTGGGCGATAGCCAAAGCGGGGAAATGCAGGAAATCGGCTTCACCCTCTATTCCGACATGCTCAACCATGCCGTGAAACAGCTCAAGGCAGGCAAGGAGCCGGACCTCTCGGCCCCGCTCGGCGTTACCACCGAAATCAACCTTCATACGCCTGCCTTATTACCGAACGACTATTGCCCGGACGTGCATGAACGCCTGGTGCTCTACAAGCGCCTAGCCAACTGCAACGACGACGATGAGCTGGACACCATGCAGGAAGAACTGATCGACCGTTTCGGATTGCTGCCGGAACAAGGCGAGGCATTGATGGCCTGCCACCGCTTGCGCATCGCCGCCAAGCCGCTGGGCATCAACAAGATCGACGCCAGCGACTCCGCGATCCAGCTGCATTTCGCGCCGAGCACCGACCTCGACCCGACCAAGCTCATCGCGCTGTTGCAACGCGACCGCCGCTGCCGCATGAACGGGCCGGACAAGCTCAGGGTTACGGTACAATACCCCGGCATTGCGCCACGCGCCGACTTCATCAAGAACTTGTTAAAGGAACTCGCCTGACATGCTGGAAAAAATCATTGCCGCAGTTGCAGCCTGGATCATCGGCATCATCTCGACCATGGGCTACGGCGGCATCGTGTTGCTGATGGCGATCGAGTCCGCCTGCATTCCCCTGCCTTCTGAAATCATCATGCCGTTTGCCGGCTACCTGGTGTTCACGGGAGAGCTGACTTTATGGGGCGTGGCGCTGGCTGGGGCTGTGGGCTGCGTGGTCGGCTCCATCCCCGCCTATTATCTGGGCATGTTCGGCGGCCGCCCACTGGTGGAGAAATACGGCAAGTGGGTGCTGATCTCGCATCACGACCTACACCTGGCGGACCGCTGGTTCGAGAAATACGGCGACATCATCATCTTCATCGGCCGCCTGCTGCCTGCGGTGCGCACCTTCATCGCCTTCCCGGCCGGCGTGGCACGCATGCATCTAGGAAAGTTCGTCGCCTATACCTTCGTCGGCTCCCTTATCTGGTGCTTCCTGCTGGCATATGCCGGCATGAAATTCGGCCAGCACTGGGAATCCTTAGAGGTTTACTTCCACCAGTTCCATATCGTGTTGGTCGTCGTTGGCGTGATCTTTGCCGTGTGGTACGTCAGGCGCCACTTCAAGGCCATCCGCCGCGTACACCACCACGACCACCGTTAATCCGGACTGCTGCATCCCGTCAAAACGGATAGAGAAACGCAAACGCCAGAAAGGAAAAAAGCGTGGGTAATGCTACCCCACGCCTTTCTCCTCCTCTATCCCCCCCGGGATTCAGACGGTCTGGCTTTACTTCCTAGCCAAAATCTTCCTGCGACGGGCTGCTGTCAACCCGATCACACCCAAACCAGCCAATAGCAAGGCATAATCATGCGGTTCCGGCACAGCGGTTGTAATGCCGGAGAACAAGGCGGTCTCGGTCACCGTAAAACTGCCGTTGCCCAACGTCATGGCATTGTCCCACTGGTTGGCTACCACTGTGCCATATAGGTTTCCTGAACCCGTGATAGTGGCGTTGACTGCCAGAATGCTTGCATTGATGCTCGCATTCTCCAGTCTCACGCTCGTCGCTTCGTAGAAGTTGAACAGTACGTTGTAATTGCCGTTCAATACCTGCCACGGCCAACCCAAGGTAACATCGCTCCCCGCCACGTTGAAAATCAAGGTCGCGCCGGATACGATATTGTTTAATGCGAAATTCGCAGAGATAAAATCGCTAGCATCCAGCGAAAAGAACTCTACTGCCGATCCAGAGCCGGTCAGCGCCTGAGTCCAGTTATTTGGCTTGCTATATGTGCCTGTGGCATCGACACCAGCCAAGCCGCTGGACAATGAAGCCAGATAATCCTGAGCAGAGGCAAAATCGATTGGTGCCCCCACTGTCGCCGCAGTATCGACGTGACCAGAAACGCTGTATTGTTGGGTAATGCCGTTATTGCCGCCTATCCAGGCGTTACCATTTAGGCTACCGCCAGATACTTGGTTAAAGTCTCCCCCCACCACCAAGCCGTATTCGTTATGCTTGCCGTTGGCAATACTGTTGCTGGACAAGGTCGCATCACCACCAACTGCCAACGCTCCAGCGACAGAGTTTCCGCTGGTCCTGTAATCGCCAAAAATGAATGCGTTGTAATCGCTCGCAACCCCTAGATCAATCGTACCCGCAGCGGCCGGAGCAGAGATTGCTGCCAATACTGCCAACATACCTAACTTCGTTTTCATCTTTCAGTTTTCCTATAGTGGGGTTACGTTCGCTTTACTATAAGCAACCCCTGTACCAATCTGGATCGACAGTATGCCAAATTAAGGATTAATTGATAAATATATTTAAAATTCAATAATTTAAAAATTAACGGCCATATATTTTCAATTAAAAACGCCTGATTGTGGTTGAAGACCATGCCAGTCAATATGACAAAATTTCCACACATCCATCAAAATTCTGACAATCATGCGTCATGATTTCGTCAATCTTGCCACTTCCTTTCAAGGCAACTCACAGAGTTTTCCTAGCGCCATGAAGTAAATCGCCTTGCGAACCGTGATTCCCTCATCCGCAAACAACGCAGCATAACCGGCCAATTGCGCTTCATATGCCGAAGCGGCGTTCAGTATCATTTCAGTATCCGCGTCGGCGGGCAGACGTGTTGATTTATAGTCGATAATCCAGCGCTCGCCATTCTCGATAAAGCACCGGTCGACGATTTGCTGCTTGAAGCCTGTATCGCCGATATGCCCGATAGCGAGCTCGGCTGCCGCCTGCGGACGGGCCGACAATACCCAACGGCCATCCTTGCTTTGCAGGGTAAGCTCCAACAACTGCAGCACCTGGTCTGCCGCCACCTGAGCGGCATGGTGCTGATGCCCTTGCCGGACCAGCCAGCGGGCCATCGCAGGCTTCAGGCTCGGCAGGCGCGCAAGCCAGTCATCCAGATCAGGATCGGCAGCGATCATTTCTACATATTTATGCGCAAGCGTGCCGATATGGGCTTCCAGCCCTGCTTGCCTGCCCAACATCGGCGCCTCGCCATGTGGCTGGCCGGAAGAAATGGCTTCGTGCCTGTTGTCGGCATATATGGCGGGCATCCCTGCTTCTGCAACCCTGACCAGCTTGGGAATGAAGTCGGCCAACAGCGGGCCTTGGCTTGCATTATTCGCAGGCTGAACATCTTGCGCAGCCATTTGCAGGAACTCGCCCGCCAGATGCGGCCATAGCAAATCGAGGAAGGCGCCTCCGGCAGGCTTGAGCTCGCCCTTGGCATTCGGGGCGACGCTGCCAAGCAGGTGCAGGCACCGCTCCGTGCGGGTCGCCGCGACATAGAGCACCCGCGCGCTTTCATTATCCGCGCGTTCCTTTTCCAGCATCCTGAGGTAGCTGTACGGACTGGGTTCGTCCCGCCCCGCTGCGCCTTTGGGAATGAAAGGGGCCGTGACCAGCTCGGTGCTGACGCCGGCCTCGGTTTCCACTGCCACTTCTTCCCACAGCAACAATGGCGTTTCGCCGTTGCGGGGGCGGCGCTCCAACCCCGGTAGGATGACCGTATCGAATTCCAGGCCCTTGGACTTGTGGATGGTCATGAACTGCAATTGGCCGTCGGCTGCAACATCCGGTGCGGCATAGAGCTTTTCCACTTCCTGCACCAGGCGCTCCAAGCTGAAGCGGCCTTGTTGGTCAAGCTGGTCCACCAGCGAGAAAAAGGCTTCCACGTCGGCAATATCGCCCGGCTGCCACAGGCATTGCGCGCCGCCCAGCATCAGCCAGGCGCTCTCCAGCCACCGGCTCAAGGGCATACGCCCTTGCTGCCCCAGGACTTCCGACAACACATGCATCACATGCTGGCTGCGCTGGCGGCCATCCTCGCTCATGGCGGCCAGCAAACCGCCATCATGCAACAACGACCAGACCGTGCGATAGCGCTCGCGCCCGGCCAATACATGCAGGTCGGCAAGCTGCAGGCCGCACCAGGGCGCGCGCAATATCGCCAGCCAGTTGACGCGGTCGGCGCGCTGCAACAGGGCATGGATAAGGGCCAGCAGGTCCTGCACGCTCTGGCGTCCCGTAAGCTGCTCGATTTCCACCGCCTGGAAACGCAGGTCGGGATGGCGGCGGCGGATTTCCGCCACCAGCGTTTCAAGATGCGCGCGTGCGCGCACCAATACCGCAATGTTCGCATCAGGCTTGCTTGCCCAGGTATTACGTATGATCTCGATCACCGTAGCCGCCTCGCGGATGCGCAGGGCTTCGGCGTCCTCTTCAGTTCCGCAGATCAACGGATGCACCGTCACGCCGGCACCGGCCTCATGCCCGCGGGTCGCCACGAACTCGCGGTAGCGGATTGCGCCCTGCACGACGCTGTCATCGGCAGGGAACACATGCCGGAACGTGGCATTGATCCAGTCCACCACCGGCGGCGAAGAACGGTTGTTGCGGCAAAGCTGCAGACGCTCCAGCGGCAGCTCGCCTATGCCCTCCTCGGCCACTTCGAGGAACAGGCCGACGTTGGCCTTGCGGAAGCGGTAAATCGACTGCATCGGGTCGCCTACGGCAAACAAGGTCCGCCCATCGCCGGGCGTCCACCCTTGCGTCAGCCGCTGCAACAGCTTGACCTGGCCCGGGCTGGTGTCCTGGAACTCGTCCACCAGCAAATGGCTGATCTCATAATCCAGCTTCAAGGCCAGCTCGCTGGGCGCATCGTCCTCATTGCCCAATGCCCGCAACGCGCGCTGCGACACCTCGACGAAATCGACCTCTCCCGCCTGCTGGAACACCAGCCACAATTGCGCCACGGCAATGTTCAACAACTGCGCCAGCGCCGCCACCATCTGCCAGCTTTGTCCGTCCTGCCGCAACGGCAGGCTGCGCAGGCGCTGCAAAGCCGCTTCCGCGCCGGCAGTCTGCTGCAAGGTGGCAACGATCTCGGCAAACTGCTCCTTGAACGGCTTGGATTCCGGCGTTGCCGGGAAGCCGTTCTTGACATTGACCGTCTTGCGCAATGTGCCGGTGCCGGTCAGCAAGAGGTCGCAAAGCGCCAGCCATGCACGCAATGCCTGCGGTGCGGCAGGCAATGGCGTTTCCCAATCCAGCAACAAGGCCTGGGGCACGTCGCAGGCCAGATTGCCGGCGGCATACCGCGCCACCGGCATCAAGGCGCTTTGCAAGCGACCCGGCAATAGGTTGGCGGCAGCTTGCAGGTCCTGGGCGATCAAATGCTCCAGCGCCCGCTCGGCAGCCTGCTGCAGGTCGCCGTGGTTGGCGTAATCCAGCCACTGGTCGCGCTTGCCCAGCATATCGACCAGCAGGCCCGTGAGTTTCTGCACGTCGTTGTCGACATAGCTCAGCGCAAGCCTTACCGCCTCGCCCAGGCCGTCTTCATCCACCAGAGCAAGCGTGCGCTCGGCGGCAAGCCGGTAATGCGCACTGGCATCCTCGCTGATGGCAGGCTGGCTGCCGAAGCGGCTCAACAACGGCATCTGCCGCGCCAGGTGGCCGGATAAGGAGTCGATCGTGAATATCCTCAGCCGCGAGGGATTGTCCAGCAGTTGCCAGTCCTGGCTGGCCGCATGCTGCAATGCCGCCACGCCCAGCCTGAAGGTCTGCTGCTTGTGCGCCGCCAGCGGCATGTTGCCGCTCGCCGCCATGAGCAGGCTGTCGAGGATGCGCGAGCGCATCTCAGCGGCCGCCTTGTTGGTGAAGGTGATCGCAATGATCTGCTCGGGCGCAGATACGGTGGTGAGCAGGCGCAGGAAGCGTTGGGTCAGCAGCTCGGTCTTGCCGGCGCCTGCAGGCGCTTCCACGATGAAGGAGGCAAGCTCGAGGGCGCGTTCGCGGCTGACGCGGTCCAGCTCGAGCAAATCCAAGGCTTGACCTGTCGTTTGAGTCATTTCCCTTCTCCCTGCTGCATGTGCTCGAACTGCAGCCGCCTTTCCGGCAGGCGCAGCAAGGGCAGCACTTCGCAATAGGCCAGTTCCTTTTCGTCCTGCACCAGCACCGCCGCCTCGCCGCGCTTCAACTCATCGACCACCGCGGTGATGCTGCCGCGCCAGTGCGCGAGCACGCTGTGCCAATCGGGGAAATCCGCCTCGGGAAAGATTTCCCGCGTCTTCTTGTCGTCCAAAACTGGCATCGACGGCAGCACGTTCTCACTGGAAAGCCCGGCAAAGCCGTGCTCCTCCAGCCTGACCATGGCGAAGGCGATAGCGGAGATTTCGGCGCTGTCGCCGCCCGTGCTGCCTGCTCCCGTATCTGCCGGGTCAGGCGATGACAGCACGAAAGCGGCATAGACCGGCAATTGCGGTTCGGTGATGCGGTTTTGCGCCCAGTTGCGGGTATCGGGCTTGCGGCCGGTCTTGTAATCGATGACGATGCGGCTGCCGTTTTCCAAGCGGTCGATGCGGTCGATGACCAGGCTGATCTCCACCCCCTCGATGACCACCTTCTGTTGCTGTTCGCTTGCCAGCACGGTGAACGGCTGCTCGCGCATTTTCTCCAAGGCCAGCCAGCCTTTCAGCAAGCGGGTCAGGCGCATGGTTTCCAGCCCGGCGAACGCGTCGCTCAATACTTCGCCGCAAGTTTCCATATAAGTAGCCAAGGCGGACCGCACCGCTTCGGCAAGCGCCTGTTCCAGTTGCAGCTCGTCCATCGCCTGCAGGTCGTGCAGGCCTCTTCCGCGCCAGAAATGCTCCAGCACCAGGTGTACCAGCGTGCCGCGTTCCGCCGCATCCAGGCCGTTGACAGGGGTCTTCAACGCCCGCGCATGCAAGCGGTACTGGAAATAGGCCCAGGCCGGGCAAACCGCCTGCGCCTTGAGCAGGCCGGTGCCGCCCGAGATATGCTCCCCTTCCGCAACCGGCGGCGCTTGGTGGTCATCCAGCCGCTGAAGCGGCTTGTTATCGTGCTCTGCCAGCATCTGCGCCAGGCTCTGGCTGGCTTCCGCCATATCTTCACGCAAGGGAATCGCCTGCACCAACGGGCTCAGGCGCAACTCGCGCTCGCCCTCCTTCGCTGCGCTTGAGAACACGACACGATGCGCACTATGCAGCAGGCGCTGATGGATCACCTGGGCAAATGCGGCCTGCACCGCGCTATCGGCGTTCGGCACGCCATGCTGGCGTTGCATCGAGGCTGGCAGCAAGGGGTTGGGCCGCGGCGGCGGCGGCCAGCTATGGTCGTTCATGCCCATCACCCATAAGCCGTCCAGCGGCTCGCTGACGCTTTCCAGCATGCCCATGACTTGCAACCTGACTTCGCCTTCCGCTTCCGGTTGGTAGATCTGCTCCTGCACTAACTCGCGCAGCCTTGCCAATGCCTGCTGAAAAGATATGGGCTGCTGCAGCACATCCAGCGCCGCCATCGCCTGCAAGACCTTATCGAAAGCCTGGATGGCCTGGAATTCGAAACTGGACAGGCTGCGCTGCCTGCCCGGCCAGTCCAGCGCTTCCAGGGTGCGCTGCATGACGTCGACCCAGGCCGAAGGCAGCTGCCGGTCGGACTGGGCTTGCAGAATGTCCAATGCTGCATTGATGTGCGCCTGTAGGCCGGCCAACGATAACGGCGCCTTCTCGCTGCTCGCTTCGCGCCGGATGAACCGGACCAGGCGCGGCATGCTCATGGACAACGGCAGCCATTCCCGCATGCGCGCATCCAGCTGGGCGCGGGCATCCGCCTCGGTCACGGCATGCGACCAATAAGGCCGCTGCAGCAATTGCGAGAAATCCTGCTGTTCTACCTTGTCCCGGTGCCGGCACTGGCTGAAGAACCGCAGCAGCTCAAGCGCCGTCTGCACTACCTGCTCCCGCTGCAAGGGCTGCCCCAGGGAAAAATCATATTGCCGCGGCGCCTCCACCATGGCAGGACGCACCCATGAAGGATGCAGGACATCATCCAGCAAACGTGCCAGCGTGCCCCGCAGCTTGGCTAATTCAGGCACCACAATGCCGATGCTGGCGCCGGGGTTTTCAGCAAGCTGCCGTTTCGCCCAGGCAACGGCGGCACGGCATTCCGCCTCCTGGTCAGCCAGCAGCACACGCCGGACATGGCCTGGTTCAGCCAGTCCGGTGTGGTGCCGCTGCACATCGACACCGCGCTGCCGCAATATTTCCTGCAATCGCGCCATTTGCGGCGTGATGCGGTCAAAGCCCGCGAACGCGATCCTGTCCGGCAGACGCCCCGCTCCGTTCGCCAGCATGTCGATCTGCCAGTCGAGATAACGCGCAGCCTCCATCCAGCCGCCCTGCCTGCAACGCGACACGAACTCGCGCCGCCAGGCGAGGAACTGGCGTGTTTCCTCGCTATAACCGGCATCGGGCAACGGCAGGCGCCACTCCAGCAACAACTGGTTTGCCTCCTGCGCCATGCATGCCAGCCCCTTGACGTCGAACAGTTCGCCAGCCACCTCGGCTGACAACATCTCCTTGATGACCGCCTCCCACAGCATGCGCTCCTGCACATTGCTCAGCACGCCCTGCGGCACCTGCTGCACGTCCAGCCCGCCCGTCAGCATGGCTTCCTCGAACAAGGCGTCCAGCCACTGGCTGACCGTCATGGCATCCAGCAGCGCCCATTGCTTCATGCCACGGGCCGACTGCGCCCTGGCATGGTCGAACTGCAATGCGCGCGCCAGCCGTGCCGTGGCGCAGAGAATTAGGTGATCGGTACTCATCAGCGGGATTTTACTTGATTATGCATCGGCATTCAGGACTTAGCGCGGCCAACAAGGCCCAGCGAAGCGATCCTGGCCAGACGTTCTATAGTGGTACGGCAAGCAGAACAGCTCTGCCAGGATGTTAGCTAGCCGCTCTTGCTTAAATTCCGCAACCTGCAGGCAGACCGTCCTTGAAAGGCGCAATGCGCGCTACCGTACCGGGATGCGAGGAAAGCATCTCCGGCACCCTGCCGCCCTTGGCCTGGCGTTGCAGCGCCGTCAGGATTTCCGCAAACGCACTGGGAGGAATGCAGGCCTGACGCAATGCTGCCAGGGCGTAGGCATCTGCCTCGGTTTCCATGCTGCGGGAGTAATTGAGCTGCAACAGCACGGCCGGCAGGCCGGAGGCCAGCGCGTCGAAATCGCCGGTCAGCGCCACCAGCACCAATCCCGACAATGTCGCCTGCAAGGCGTGGCGCAGGGAGTGGCGCCGCTGCACATGCCCCAGTTCGTGCGCGAGCACGGCCAGCACCTGGTCGTCGCTGCGGCTCAACGCCACCAGCTCGTCGGTGACCACGATGATGCCGCCCGGCAGCGCCATGGCATTGGCGCCGATATCACCGCCGCGTCGGAATTCCAGCCGGTGAGGAGGACAACTTTCCTGGCGGGCGCAGAATGCAGCCAAAGCTTGCTCCAAGGCCTGCCGGCGTTCGGGCTTCAGCCTGGTCGGCTTGAAATAGCCATACTTGTGGTCCATGGCCTTGAGCACCTGTTCCCCCAGGCCGGATTCCGTGCCCGCAGGCACCATGCGCGCCACCTGCTCCGCGGCCAGCGGCACGCCGTAGCGTATCATTCCCCAGCCGGCGAGCACGGCCAGCAATAATGCGAGCAGCACCCACGCCAGGTGGTTTTCAATGAAATGCAGCAGGCGCCAGAAACGGTTGCCCGCAGGCAGGCGCAAGCTGTCGAAGGCCGCATGGTCCCGCGTTTCCAGGCGGCCGCCGTCCGGCAGCTCGATCACGCGCCTGGCGCTGCCCACCGGCGCTTGCGGCCGGATTGCCGCGAGCAGGAAACGCTCGGGTTCGCCACCGATGCCAAAGCTCAGGTGCTGCGCTTCAAGCGTCACCAGCACAGGCTTGGCATCGGCAGTGATACCGTCGAAATAATCCGCTTCAAAAACGCGCATGACAGGCCAATGTTCCTGGAATTATCCCAGGGCAAGCTCGACGTCGAACATCTCGCCGATTTCCTCGCCCGCGGCCTTGACTTCCGCCTTTTTCTCGCCGACGAAATGCGCGAAATCGGTCTCGCCCACAAGGCTCAGGCGCTCGGCATGGTAGCGCATGGTACGGATTTGCGCCCATGGCGTCAGCAAGCCGAGCGAAAGCACGATCAGCAGCAGGTTGGTGGCATAGAGCCAGACCAGGTCGCGCGAGCGCAGGTTGGCGCTGAACCCGACATGCTCGACGCGCGTGCCGCTCCAGACCAGGTTGAGCAAACGCGCACGCAGGAAGGCCCCGCAAATGGTGAGGATCAGCAGGTAGATGAATATCAAGGGCACGATGGCTTGCTGCATGCTTTCCTTGGCCCAGGCGTCGGTGTTGTTGACGTTCAGCAAGCCGATGGAAAGCCCTGCCGCCAGTAAAAGCCCCACCAGCAGCAACAAGGCTTTCAGGTAGGCGAAGTAAAAGTCCTTCACCTTGAAACCGGCAATGAAGGGGCTCCTGCCGAAGCGGTGCCCTTCGGCCAGGAAGCGGTTGCGCCGCTGGGAAATGAAGGGGTACAGCAGGCCCAGCGTCAGCACCATCAGTATCGGCAACAAGATGTAATACAGCACTGCGTCCCATAGCCTGCCCTTGAAATCGAAGCGCAGACCGCGATAGCTGGAATTGCGCGCATTGAAGGTCAACGAGCGCACAATGATCCAGGGCAGGAAGATAATAAAGGCGATGATGAACACGCCGGACAATACGGGAGAAATCTCGGCGCTGATCGAATACAGAACGAACAAGCCGAAAGCGAGAAAGCGTCCTTTGAGGATGGCGACCGGCGAAGCGTGATAGTCGAAGGCGACGCCGTCGATGAAGGTATGCTGGTAGAAATATTTCTTGCGCCTCACCTTGGCCCAAGCGGAATAAATGCCCAAGGTCAGGATGCTCAACAGCAGGTTGACGATCCAGATGCCGAAATACTCGCCCGTCCTGCCTGTGAACACGACAGGCGTTTTTTGCTCCCCACTCATCATGAAACTCCCTTAATTTATTGTTGCTGTTATATAAATTGATGATGCCTGCCTTGCCTGCAAGGCAGGGTCGAGCTTACCTCCAAAGCTCATGCTCATGCAATGGCTACGGCTTTTCACGCCTGCTCGCTTGACAGCCGGCGCCTTGCCGCCTAATTTGCGAGCCTATGGCAGACAAGAAAAACTACATCACGCCGGAAGGCTACGCGCGGCTCAAGGACGAGTTCGAGCAACTCTACAAAATCGAGCGCCCCAAGGTCGTCAGCGATGTCGCCTGGGCGGCAGGCAACGGCGACCGCAGCGAGAACGGCGATTACATCTACGGCAAGAAGCGCCTGCGCCAGATCGACTCCCGCCTGCGCTTCCTCATGAAGCGCATGGACATTGCCGTGGTCGTGGACCCGGCGCAGCAGCAGGACCTGGAGAAAATCTATTTCGGCGCCTGGGTCGAGCTCTACTCCATCGACAAGGACAGCGAGCATCATTACCGTATCGTCGGCCAGGACGAACTCGAGCCGGGCAAGGGCTATATCAGCTGGATATCGCCGCTCGCCCGCGCGTTGCTCGGCAAGCAGCCCGGAGACGTGATCCGCGTGGAGACGCCGGCCGGGGAAGAAAGCTTCGAGGTCGTCGACGTGAGCTACCATGCGCCAGACAAGGCTGACTGAAGCCATGCGCTGGGACATCTTTTGCAGCATCGTCGACAACTACGGCGACATCGGCGTCTGCTGGCGTCTGGCCAGGCAATTGGCGCACGAGCATGGGATAAAAGTCAGGCTGTGGATAGACCGGCCCCAAACCGCCGCCAAGCTGGTCCAGGGATTGGACCCGGCACTGGCGTCGCAGGAAACCTCTGGGGTGGAAATCCGCCACTGGACTGCGCCATTCCCGCAAGTGGATGTTGCCGATGTCGTGATCGAGGCATTCGGCTGCGCGTTGCCGGAACCCTACCTGCGCGCCATGCAGGATGCCCGGCCGGTGTGGGTCAATCTGGAATACCTGAGCGCGGAACAATGGGTGGACGACTTTCACGCCCGGCCTTCCCCGCACCCGCAGCTTGGCTTGACCAAGCACTTCTTCTTTCCAGGGTTCAGCCCGGCTTCCGGCGGATTGCTGCGCGAAGGCCGCTTGCTGGAAGCCCGCGCGCGCTTCCAGCAAAGCCCGGCCTTGCAGGCGGCCTTCTGGCAGAGCCTGGGCATCATGCCGCAGCATGCCTATACCGTCAGCCTGTTCTGCTATCCGCATGCGCCGGTGGACTCGTTGCTGGATGCCATGGCGGAAGCGGATAAACCGGTCCTCTGCATTATTCCCCACGGCCCTGTCGCCGACCAGGCCATGCGCTGGCTGGAAGAGAGGGAGAATCAAGGCGGGCTCAGGATCGCCACCGTCCCATTTCTCCCGCAGGACCGCTATGACCAGTTGCTCTGGGCTTGCGACCTCAACTTCGTGCGCGGCGAGGACAGCTGGGTCAGGGCACTATGGGCAGGCAAGCCCATGATCTGGCAGCCCTATCTGCAAGCGGAGGATGCCCACCTCGCCAAGCTGGAGGCCTTCCTGCAACGCTATTGTCAAGATAGTCCGTCAGACTTGACCGTACACATCATGGCGGCCCATCGCGCTTGGAACCGGTATGGCTTCACTTCCTCAGCCTGGCAAGCGCTGCTCACCGCCCTGCCTGGCTGGCAGCGGCAGGCGCAGAACTATGCCCAGGCATGTGCAAAACAAACCGGCTTGGCCGCTAAGCTGGTGATTTACTGTAAGAAATTTTTCTAATTTTCGGGTATAATGCGCGACTTTTTACACTTCACCAATTTTAAGTCCCAGGACATCACATGAAAACAGCTCAGGAACTTCGCGTAGGCAACGTATTTATGGTAGGCAACGATCCCATGGTCGTGCTGAAGGCCGAATACAGCAAATCGGGCCGCAACTCCTCCGTGGTCAAGATGAAATTCAAGAACCTGCTCACCGAGTCCCCGAGCGAAGCGGTCTACAAGGCTGATGACAAGTTCGACGTGGTGGTGCTGGAAAAGAAGGAAGTGACCTACTCCTATTTCGCCGACCCCATGTACGTGTTCATGGACGCGGAATACAACCAGTACGAAGTTGAAGCTGAAACCATGGAAGACGCGCTCAAGTTCCTGGAAGACGGCATGGAGTGCGAAGTGGTGTTCTACAACGGCAAGCCCATCTCCGTCGAGCTGCCAAACTCCGTCGTACGCGAAATCA
This sequence comes from Methylobacillus draconifructus, assembly GCF_045984385.1. Taxonomy (NCBI): domain Bacteria; kingdom Pseudomonadati; phylum Pseudomonadota; class Betaproteobacteria; order Nitrosomonadales; family Methylophilaceae; genus Methylobacillus; species Methylobacillus draconifructus. The sequence goes on along the minus strand of NZ_JBJQIJ010000004.1, from coordinate 361,378 downwards.
CCTACACCGAACCGGCCGTCAAGGGCGACACTTCCGGCAAGGTAATGAAGCCGGCTAAGATCAACACAGGCTTCGAGTTGCCAGTGCCATTGTTCTGTGACATCGGCGACAAGATCGAAATCGACACCCGCACGCTGGAATACAAGAACCGCGTGAAGTAAGACCGATTGGCTATATTGAAAAGGGAGCATTAGCTCCCTTTTTTATTGGCCTCTTCATCTACAACAAATCATGCACCCGAAAACTCAGGTGATGCCCTTGTATCTCGGCCTGGCGGATCGCCTGCGCCAATAGCTGGTCAGCCTTGACCGGCCCCAGGGCTTCGCACATCGCGACATAAGCCTGGTTGATGAACGACCGCAGCAAGTCGAGGCTGTAGCTGTGGGTCAGCGTGGCATTATGGCCCGCCAGCCACTCCTGCAATACCTGCTGGCGCACGCCTTCAAACTTTTGCTTGTCGAGCTGCTGCAACAGGCGGTTGCGAACCGCACCCTGCAATGCAGGCTCAATAAGCAATAGCATGGCTTGGAGCAGGACGGCGAACATACTGGTTTTATCATCTGCGCTCAAGCTTGTCGTGCGTTGCGCCGTTTCCGCATCGCCCTCCCGGGCGCCCGGGTCCGACAGCAATTGTCTCTCCGGCAACTCCATGGCGCCGATCACGGCACGCAGCATCTGGCCGCGTTGCGCCTTGAGCGCCGGCCGTGTGCAGCATTTCGCGATGAACCCGCTCAGGGCAAATACTGGCTGCCCGGCATACTCTCGCTCCCATAACGCCACCGCAGGCAGCAACTCCTCATCGCTGAGGAATGGCCTGAGCCCGGTAAGGATTGCGCGGCGGCGTAACACGATATCCATAGATCGACTCAGAGCCGGTTGAGTTGCTGAACATGTTCGCGCTGGTAGGCGGCATCGCGGTTGAACTCGGGATAGCCCACCTCGCCATGCTCCGTGATGTCCAGCCCGCGCTGTTCGTGCATGGTACTGACGCGTAAGCCGATCGTGCGCGCCAGCAACCCGTACATCAGCAACGCGCTGAGGAAGACCCAGACAAAAGCCACGGCCACCCCGATCAGCTGCACGATGACCTGGTTGAGGTCGAACATATTGCCCTTGAGGAACAAGCCGGCCGCAATCGTGCCCCATACGCCGCTGAAGCCATGCACGGCCACCGCGCCCACCACGTCATCCAGCCTTAATTTTTCCAGCGCCCATACCCCGAACATCGTGACGATCCCGCCCATGAAACCGGTCAGTACCGCATATGGCACATCCATACTGGCGCAACCTGCCGTAATCGCCACCAGACCGCCCAGGCTGCCGTTGACCACGAAGGCCATCAGCACCGGCTGGCGCATGGCCAGCGCAGTCAGCAATGCGCCCACCGCGCCTGCGGCGCCGGCCATATGCGTATTCAAGAGAATCGGGCCGATCTCGCTGCCTGCCGCCAGCGTGCTGCCGCCGTTGAAGCCGAACCAGCCGAACCAGAGCAGGAAGCCGCCCATCGCCACCAGGCTGAGGTTATGCCCCGGGATCATGTGCACCTCGCCCTTGCTGCCGAAACGCCCCAGCCTGGGGCCAAGCACCATGATGCCCGCCAACGCGCACCATGCCCCGACCGAATGCACCACTGTGGAGCCGGCAAAATCGATGAAGCCCATCTGCTTGAGCCAGCCATGCTCATTCCAAGCCCAGCTGCCGAACACCGGGTAGATCAAGGCCATGATGCCGCAAGCCCCCAGCAGGTAGGCGACGAAACTCGTGCGCTCGGCCATGGCGCCGCTCACGATGGTCGCTGCCGTCGCCGCGAACATCAACTGGAAAAACAGCATGCTGGCGCTCCAGTCGCCGCCGTAGGCCAAGGCAAAATGGTCCGTGCCGATCCAGCCGCTGGGATTGCCGCCGAACATCAGGCCGTACCCCACCAGCCAGAACAACAGCGCTCCGACAGCCAAGTCCATATAGTTCTTCATCATCACATTCACGGCGTTCTTGGCGCGCGCCATGCCGCTCTCCAGCATGGCGAACCCGGCCTGCATCATGAACACCAGCGCGCCGGAAATCGCCACCCAGACGCTATCCATGGCCTGCGCCTGGGATGCGCCATCGCCTGCGGATACTGCTGGGAGACCAAGAAAGTAAAGGCAGAAAAAAGCGGATAGCGGGAACAGGAATATTTGCATGGCGGCTTCTTATGGTTGTTCGCGGTTTGCGGGTTACCCGAGCAAAAGCACGAAAAATGCCAGCCACGACATTTGCTGCTTTACCGGCTCTCTATCGCATGCTGAATGCCGTTATTCGTTTCCGCTAGCGATATCCGGACGCCGCGGCTTTCGCCGATAGCCGACGACCTTGCGCCTGGGCGGCTCGGGCGCCCTTTCCAGCATCGCCTGCGTGCGCGTTCCAGCGCCTGCGATCAATGACGCGATCAGCTCCGCCTCGGGCAGGTTGTGCCAATATTTTTTCGGCATTTCCTTTTGCATGGCCTTGAGCTTGAGGCGCGCGGGATTGAAGATATGCCGGTAGTAGCTCAACCACAGCGCTTCGCCGGCATCCTCCGCGGGCAGCGCCTCTTGCTTGCCTCCGGGCAGGAAATGCAGCGTGCCGCCGTCCCAGCGCATGCCCATGCGCGGGCTCATGATGGTCCAGTCCATCGCGGCAAAACGCCCGATGAAGAAAGGCGCGATCGCGGCCATGATGTGGTGCTCCGGCTCGAACCAGGCCAGATAGCGCGGCCGGCCCTCCACCATGGCCTCGCGGAAACGGACGAACGCCGTCATTTTGTGCATATCGCGCCGCACCGCCTTGACCATGGAATTCAGGCGGGCAATATCGGCATCCCCTGCCAGCCTCATCAGGCCGCGCTCCCGTTGCAAGCGCCATAGCACCCGGTAAAGCAAGCCAAAGCGCTCCGGCGCCCGGTGCAGGATCACCGGGCGCACCAGCTCGACGAATGGGCGCGGCACCATCAGGCGCGCGCTGGCGGCAGGCTGCCCTTCTGAAATGGCTGGCGGCGCCATATCTGCGCTTTTTGCCGGGGCGGCAATGAGCGGTTGAGCACCAGCCAAGTTCGCTGCCTCATCCGCCATCGCCAGAAAATCTTCCTGAACCGCCTCGTCTGCGGCCGGCCTCACGTACCAGTCCACCTGCTGCGGCGCAACGCCTTGGGCAACCAGCCGCCGCGCTGCGGCGCGCCAGCCTTCGATATCGGTTTCATCCTTGAGATAAACATTGTGCATATGGTGTTTGCTCTACATGAACAATCCCAGTTGCTGCGGGGCTGTACGCGTGTCCTTGAGCCGCGCCGACAGGCTGGCGGCGTCCAGCGTCGCGCCGGGATGATGGTCCGGCAACTGGATAAACGGCAGCATGCGGTTGATCGGGGCATGCATGCGCACCAGGTCATCCAGCCGCACTGCGCGCACGCGGCGGGCTGCCAGGATGCGCTGCACGTTGCGCACCCCCAGGCCCGGCACGCGCAGCAACGTAGACTTGGGCGCACGGTTGAGGTCCACGGGAAACATGGCGCGGTTCTGCAGCGCCCATGCCGTCTTGGGGTCCATGTCCAGCGCCAGCATGCCTTGTTCGCCGGTAATGATTTCATGCGACTCGAACCCGTAGAAGCGCATCAGCCAGTCCGCCTGGTACAGCCTGTGTTCCCGCACCAGCGGCGGCGATTGCAACGGCAATACCGGGCTCGCATCTGGGATGGGACTGAACGCGGAATAATAGACGCGCCGCAAGCGGTAGCGCCCATACAGGTCGGCGCTGGTGCTCAGTATCGTCCTGTCGTCCGTGGCGTCCGCCCCGACGATCATTTGCGTGCTTTGTCCGCCCGGGGAGAATTTCGGCGGGCGCTTGCCGCTGGCGGTCTTGTCCTTGCCCGCGTCAATGCGTTCGCGCAGCCGCGCCATCGAAATGCGGATGGCCGCGCCGTCCTTTTCCGGAGCCAGCGCGGACAGGCTTGCTGCCGTCGGCAACTCGATATTGATGCTCAGCCTGTCCGCATAGCGTCCCGCGCGCGCCAGCAATTCCGGATCGGCATCCGGGATGGTTTTCAGGTGGATATACCCGCGGAAGCCATGCTCCTCGCGCAGAGTGCGCGCCACCTCGACCACCTGCTCCATGGTGTAGTCCGGGCTTTGGATAATGCCCGAGCTCAGGAACAGGCCCTCAATGTAGTTGCGGCGGTAAAACGCCAGCGTCAGCTGCACTACCTCGTCTATGCTGAATCGCGCCCGCGGCACATTGCTGCTTACCCGATTGACGCAATAGACGCAGTCGTACAGGCAAAAATTGGTGAGCAATATTTTCAGCAGGGAAATGCAGCGGCCGTCCGGCGCGTAGCTGTGGCAAATCCCCGTTCCCGTGGTCGAGCCTATGCCCTTGCCGTCCCGCGAGTCGCGCCGCTCGGTGCCGCTGGAGGCGCACGAGGCGTCGTATTTGGCAGCGTCGGCCAGTATTTCGAGTTTCTGTTTCACTTGCATCGGCATATTGTACGTTCGTACAATACATTTGCCTACTCCCTGGCTAAGCGCACTTTCAGCTTCGGGAGAAATCAAGGGCCAATCCGGGCCGTCACAACGGGCATGATAATTGCTGCTCTGGAGGCAGGCATCCCGACAAGAAAGCAAAGCATGACCACCGCAAACCACAATATCCCTGCCATGACGCAAAGCATGAGCAGCCTCAACCGCTATCGCGAATCGTTGCAGCAATTGCAGAGCACATGGGACAACCTATCCCTGCTCAGCCAGCTTTCCGGCACGGGCACCGACATGAGCGAGACGCGCCAGGCCTTCGGCAAGGTCACGACCGACGTGCTGGACAGCCTGGCCAGGGAAACCCTGAACAAGACCATCACAGCGATCACGGCGAAGGCCCAGGTGGCGGTGGATATCGTGGTGCGCAACCTGTTCGAGCGCACGGCGGATATCGGCTTTCTTTCCACCGACGACAATCTCAGCAACTTCCTCGACAAGCACCTTGCGGGCAGCGCCGACGAGGATGACTACATGCTGCTGCGCGAACGCTTCAGCGAGTACGTCCAGAAGTACTCGGTGTACTTCAACGTGATCCTGCTTGATGCAGGAGGCAACATTTTGGTGCAACTGGATGAGGACAACCCGGCCAGGCAATCGCACGACCCCTTGATCAAGGAAGCCCTGCATTCCGACGAACCCTATATCGAGGTATTCCGTCACAGCGACTTATCGCCCGGGCAGGATACCAGCCTGATCTATGCCCGCAGGGTATGCCACGACGACAGCGACGACGCGCTGGGCGTGCTCTGCCTTTGCTTCAAGTTTGAAAATGAAATGGATGGCATCTTCAAGGACCTGATCCGCAAGAACGAATGGTGCGTGGGCTTACTGCTGGACGAGAATGACCGGGTCGTCGCCAGCAGCGACCACTACCAGATCCCGCTGGGCGCGCCGTTGGAGCATGCCCAGGGCCAGGACTGGATACTCACGCGCTTCGCCGGCAGGCTCTATCTTGCCGTCACGCGTGAAACCAAAGGCTACCAGGGCTACATGGGCCCGGGCTGGCGCGGCCATGTGATGATCCCGCTCGAGCACGCCTTCGAAGACAATGTCGCCAACATCATTGCCGGCATCGACGGCAAGCTGCTGAAGAAAGTCATGCGCAGCCCGCTGTTGTTCTCGGCGACATTGCTGGGCATTCCCAAACAGGCCGCCACCATCCAGAGCAAGCTCAACCAATCGGTATGGAACGGCAATATCTGGCAAAAGCGCGACGCCAGCCACAACGCGCAGCAGAACAATTTCTCCAAGATGCTGTTGTGGGAAATCAGCAATACCGGCTTCAAGACGCAAAACGTGGTGGAAAAGACGGTGGCCGACCTCTACCAGACCGTGGTGGCCGTGATGCTGGAAAACTCCCGTTTCTTTGCATCGCTGGCAGTGGACATCATGGACCGCAACCTGTACGAGCGCGCCAACGACTGCCGCTGGTGGGCATTGACCGCGACGTTCCAGCGCCTGCTATCCCAGCCGGAACTCAGCATGCAGGAGAAAAATGCGATCACCAAGGTGCTGGTCTACATCAACAAGGCCTACACGGTGTACTCCAACCTGGTCGTCTTCGACCGCCACGGCTGTATCGTGGCGGCCTCCAACCCGGCCTATCAGCGGCTGGTCGGCGAAACAATCACCGCCGACTGGGTCAAGGCGGCATTGCAATTGCGCCATTCGCAAGACTACGTCGTGTCGGATTTCGAGCCCAGCCCGCTCTACGGCAATCAGCCCACCTACATCTATGCCGCCGCCATCCGCCACCAGGAGCAGACCGTGGGCGGCATCGGCATCGTGTTCGACAGCACGCCGCAGTTTTCCGCCATGCTCGCGGACGCCCTGCCTCGCGGCGCGGACAACGATGTCGTCAAAGGCAGCTTCACGCTCTACGTTGATGAAAAATTGCGCGTGATCTCATCCACCTCGCGCGATTTTGCCGTCGGCAGCCACTTCGCCGTGCATCCGGAGCTGTGCAAGCTGACGCCGGGAAGCACCGGCTTCGACATCGCGCTCTACAACGGCAACTACTACGCCGTGGGCGCGCGCGCATCGGCCGGGTACCGCGAATACAAGGGTGCCGACGACAGCTACAAGAACCACGTGACCGCGCTGATCTTCATTCCGCTGGGCAAGGCTGCGGACATCAACGCCATGATCGATTCGGAAAACCTGCTGCAGCAGAACCAGTTCAAACCGGCAGGCAACCAGGCCGCCGCCGCGGATGCCGAGGAATACGCCACCTTCTACATCGGCAAGCACTGGCTCGGCCTGCCCGCCTCGCAAATTGTCGAAGCGGTACAGGCCAACAACATCAAGCCGTTGCCCGACACCTCATCTGTGCTGGAAGGCATGCTCAAGCATGAGGACAACGTCGTGCCGGTGCTCAACCTCGCCCGTCTGACCGGCATAGACTTCCAGCCGCCCGAGCAGGACAAGCAGATCGTCATTGTCCAGGCCGTCCCCAAGCTGCCCAAGTTCGGCCTGCTGGTGAGCGCACTCGGAGAAATCCCCGCCATCGCCCCCAACGCGATCGAGCCGCTGTCGGCCTTTTTCGCGACCATCAACATCCCGGCCGAAGGCATTGCCAAGGTGATGACGGAAAAAGGCGAGAACCTGCTGATCCTGCTATCGGCCGTCAACCTGATCACGCGAATCAGCGAAGCGGCGCAGCAGGTGAATTCGCATGCCGCCGCATCCAATGCGGAGACAGGGGATATGCTGGAACAGGCGGCCTAAGCGCTGCCACAAAATCCTGCTGGCGTTGTTGCCCTGCCTGGCCGTACTGCTTGTACTGCCTGCGGCAGGGCGCCTAGCCAGCATCGCTTCGCTGAATTTTGTTAGCCGCTCTCCAAGTCTGGCCGTCAGCCCGCCTTGAGGTTGCGCATCTTGCTGGTGGCGAGCGCGGCGGCTGCGGTGCGGGTTTCCACGCCGAGCTTGGCGAAGACGTGTTCCATGTGCTTGTTGACGGTACGCGGGCTGGTGCCGAGGATGTCGCCGATGTCGCGGTTGGTCTTGCCCTTGATCGCCCAGTAGAGCACCTCGGATTCGCGCTGGGTCAGGCCGAAGGTCTGCATCAGGGCCTCGATCTGGGCGGCGTCGGATTCTTCCCTGAGAATGATGACCCATTGCTCCTCGGCATTGAGGTCGGCCGGGGAGAAGATCAGGCGACCGCTGCCTTGGACCACGGTCAGCGGATTGGCTTCCGCGCCGCTGGTTTTCAGGCTGGCCAGCCATTTGAGCAATGCCTGCGGCGTGTGCGTTTCGGTATCGGCTTCGCTGGCGCTGAAATACCGTTGCATCCAGTCCCGCGCCAGGGGCGTCTGCCAGACGATGCGGCCGCTCGCGGGCAATACGGCGATGGCCGCCTGTCCGAAGGCATCGAGGGCGCCGCGCGCCTGATGCATCTGGCGCGACGCCTGCAAGTGGGTGCTGATGCGCGCCAGGACTTCGGCGGTGCGGATGGGCTTGGTGACGTAATCGGTGCCGCCGGCGGCGAAGCCTGCCACCACGTGCTCGGACTCGGTGAGCCCAGTCATGAAGATCACCGGAATATGGCGGGTGTTGAGGTTGGCCTTGAGTCTGGCGCAGACCTCGAAACCATCCAGCCCCGGCATAATCGCATCCAGCAAGATGATGTCGGGGCGCGCCTCTTCCGCGCGCCTGAGCGCGGTCTCGCCGTTGTTGGCCACCAGCACCATGTAGCCGGATTCGTCCAGCGCATCGTGCAGCACGGCCAGGTTATCCGGCACGTCGTCCACGATCAGCACGACCGCGGTGTCTTTTCTAGCCTCCATCATTCACTTCTTCCAACATTTTCTGCATTGCTTCAAGTTCGAACTGCTGCGACAGCTGGCGCATCGCCGCAACAAAAGTCCCATATCGGTCGTCCTGCCCGATCTCGTCGAGCTTGCGGGTGATGCCGCGCACGTAGCCCACCTTGATCAAGGCCATCAATTCGTCCCGCTGCTCCTTGGACGGCGCCTCCACGGCATTAGGTCCGGAAGCGACGGCAATGCCTGCATCGGCAACCGCGTCGCCCATCTCGGTCACCCATTCCAGCTTGAGCTGCTCGCCGATCCAGCGCAACAGTTCCATCACGTTCACCGGCTTGACGATGAAATCCGAGGCCGGGATGCCTGCGGTGTTTTCCAGCCCCTTGTCGAACGCATTGGCCGAGACGATCGCGATCGGCACGTCGGACTGGTGCACCTTGCGTATCATGTAGCTCGCCTCCCAGCCGTCCATGTCCGGCATGGCAAGGTCCATGAGGATCACGTTGGGCTTGAACTCGGTGTAGACCTGCAGGCACTCGCGCCCGCTCGCCGCCTCCGCCACCTCGAAGCCCAGGGGCTGCAGGATATTCTTGAGCAGCTCCCTGTCCACCTGCTCGTTGTCCACCACCAATATGCGCCGGCGCGGGCCTTTGTAGGCCAGCGGCATGGGCATGGAGGCGTTCTCGATCTCTTCAGCCACCCGCACCTGCGATAGGAACAGGCGGATATTGAACTGGCTGCCCTGCCCCGGCGTGCTGCGCACCGTGAGCTGGCCGCCCATGAGCTCGGTCAGCATCTTGCTGATGGTGAGGCCGAGGCCGGTGCCGCCGATATTGCTGTTGGCGGCGGCCGAACCGCGAGCAAACGGCTCGAACACTTTCTCGATCTCCTCCGGCGCAATGCCCGGGCCGGTATCCTCGATGCTGATATTGAGCATTTCGCGCGCATAGCGCAGCTTGAACGAAACGCCGCCCTGGCGCGTGAACTTCACGGCGTTGCCGAGGATGTTGATGAGGATCTGGCTCAGGCGCTTCTGGTCGATGCGCACCACCTTGGGCAAATCACCATGCAGCTCGTAATGGAAACCGATGCCCTTGTTGTGCGCCTGCAGCTCGAACATGCTCACGAGCTGCTGGATGAATTCGGGAAAACGCACCAGGCGCAGATCGAACGTAAGCTTGCCGCTCTCGATGCGCGCGATGTCCAGCGTGCCCTCGATCAGGGACAGCAAATGCTCGCCGCTGCGGCGGATCACGCGGATCGACTGGTGGCGGCTTTCCGGGATGCTGGGGTCGTTGTCCAGTAGCTGCGCATAGCCGAGGATGCTGTTGAGCGGCGTGCGCAACTCGTGGCTGATGCCGGTGATGTAGCGGCTCTTGGCCTGGTTGGCCTGCTCCGCGACCTGGCGCGCGCGCTGCAGTTCGGCGTCGGTCTGCCTGTGCAGGGTAATCTCGCGCTGCAATAAATTGGTCTGGCGGTTGGATTCCTCCTGCGCGACGCGCCTGCTCTCCGAGGTCAGCACGATCCACCAGGCAATGATGCCGCTCGCGAACGCAAGCGCTGCGAAGACCTTGAGGTAGCCCAGCCTGAGCTCGGGCAGCAGGACTTCCTTCTCGCCCGTGAAGGTGAGCGATTCATGGAAATAGATCAGTCCGAACAAGGCGCTGAGGAACGCCAGCGTCACCGCCATCAGCAGCAGGTAATGCCCCAGGCCGCTTTGCATCACCTCGACCCAGCTGTCCGGCAGCACCCGCCGCATCACGCGCTGCCATTGGTACTCGATGCGACCGTGCGGCTTGCAGATATCGTTGCAGCGCGCGTCCAGCGAGCAGCATAGCGAGCAGATCGCGCCCTGGTAGGCCGGGCAATGCGCCATGTCGTCGACCTCGTACTGCTTCTCGCAGATGCTGCAGCGCTGCACGCCGCTCACCGGCTGGTAGCTCACCGGCCGGCGCGCGATGTAGTACCTGCCCTTGGTCAGCCAGGCGATCAACGGGGAAACCACCAACGCGGTGCCGAGCGCGATCAAGGCCGAGAACGCTTCCGCCTCGACGCCGAATATGCCGAAGAACGCGGCCACCGACAGCAGCGAGGCGATCACCATCGCCCCGACGCCGACCGGGTTGATGTCGTAAAGGTAGGCGCGGCGGAACTCGATGCCCTTGGGGCTCAGGCCCAGCGGCTTGTTGATGACGAGGTCGGCCACCACCGCCGTGATCCAGGAAATGGCGATATTGGAATACAGGCCCAGCACCTGCTCCAGCGCCTGGAACACGTCCATCTCCATGAGGATGATCGCGATCATGGCATTGAACACCACCCACACCACGCGGCCCGGGTGGCTGTGCGTGAGGCGCGCGAAGAAATTCGACCACGCGAGGGAGCCCGCATAGGCATTGGTCATGTTGACCTTGATCTGCGAGATCACCACGAAGAACACCGTCACCGCCAGCACGACTTCGGGGTTCGAGAACACCTGGCTGAAGCCGGCCATGTACATCTGGTTGGGATTGACCGCCTGCTCGAAAGACCTGGCGCCTTCCACCGCCAAGTAGGCCAGCAAGGCGCCGCCCAGCATCTTGAGCATGCCGAGCGATATCCAGCCCGGCCCCGCCACCAGCACGCCCAGGTGCCAGCGGAAGCGGTTCTTGTGCGTCTTTTCCGGCATGAAGCGCAAGAAATCCACCTGCTCGCCGATCTGCGGGATCAAGGCCATGCCGACCGCCATCGCCGTGCCGAACATCAGCAGGTTGAAGTCGCTGTCGTAGCCCGACTTGCCCGCGAACTCGCCTAGGCGGCCGAGCACGCCGGGGTCCTTGTAGATGATGAACACATAGGGCAATGCGAGCAGGAATAGCCAGACCGGCTGGGTAATCATCTGGATGCGGCTGACCAGGGTGACGCCGTGGGTCACCAGCGGCACGATCACCAGCGCGCTCACCAGGTAGCCGATGTAGAGCGGCAGGTCGAAATACAGCTCCAGCGCATAGGCCATGATGGCCGCCTCGAGCGCGAACAGGATGAAAGTGAACGAGGCGTAGACGAACGAGGAGATGGTGGAGCCGATGTAGCCGAAGCCCGCGCCGCGCGTGAGCAGGTCCATGTCCAGCCCGAACTTGGCCGCGTAATAGCTGATCGGCAGCCCGGTCATGAAGATCACCAGCCCAATGGCGAGAATCGCCCAGAAAGCGTTGGTGAAGCCGTAATTGACGGCCAACGTGCCGCCGATCGCCTCCAACACCAGGAAGGAAATCGCGCCGAACGCAGTATTGGCGACGCGGAAGATCGACCACTTGCGGAAGGAGCGCGGCGTGAACCTGAGCGCGTAATCCTCCAGCGTTTCGTTGACTACCCAGGTGTTGTAGTCGCGGCGCACCTTGACGATGCGCTGCGTGGGTTCCATCACCTCGCCAACGCCCCCGCTTGCCCCCGCCTGATAGTCAATCGCCGTCATGCAGCCGTGTTGTTCTCCGTTAATGCCTGCCATCAATGCAGCAAGTTTCAAGCCAGTCAGGCACTAGAAAACCATATTCCCTCTATTGTCCGGCTAATCAACCGGGCATACGCCCATGGCGATAATCAGCTTGCCAACAACCATGCGCCTAGCACCATCATGGTGCATCCAAAAATTGAATGCACCAAAACAGGAAGCCGCAAGCGGCGGCTGGACAATACCAGACCGAAGATATGCAGCAGCGTAGTTGCGGCCAACATGCCAAACATCACCGCCAAACCTTGATCCGTGGCCAGCTCGCTGCCATGGGCAATGCCATGGAACAGGGCGAACAAGGCGACCAGCCCGGCTTGCAGCGCCCGTGGTAGGCGCAGGCTGATGACAAGCAATGCGCCCAGCGCCATCACGCTCGCGGCAAGCAGCGTTTCAATAGCGGGCAGGCGGTATCCCGCCATGCCGATAACGGCGCCCAGCGCCATGACGGCAACGAAGGTAGCCGGAAGCTGCCAGCGCGCCGCGCCGCCGATGCGTCCGGCCCATAAGCCGACAGCGAGCATGACCAACAGGTGGTCCAGCCCGGTGAGCGGATGCATGAAGCCGGCCAGCAAGCCTTGGGCTTCGTGCCCAGGGTGCGCGAAAGCCAACGGGGAGAACGCCAACAGGCCCAGTGCTGCGAAACGATGAATTTTCATATGTTTTCCTTATTTTTTGGCTTGCTAGAGCATCAACCCTTGTTTCTCGATAAAGCCGACAATCTCTTCCAGGCCCTGCCTGCTCTTGAGATTGGTAAAGATGAAAGGACGATCGCCGCGCATCTTGCGCGCATCGCGGTCCATCACCTCGAGCGAGGCCCCCACCAGCGGCGCCAGGTCGATCTTGTTGATCACCAGCAAGTCGGATTTGGTGATGCCCGGCCCGCCCTTGCGCGGAATCTTCTCGCCCGCCGCGACGTCGATCACGTAGATCGTCAGGTCGGAAAGCTCCGGACTGAACGTGGCCGCCAGGTTGTCGCCGCCGCTTTCGACAAACACGATATCCAACGGGTTGAAACGCTCGCTCAACTGCGCCACCGCCTCGAGGTTCATCGAAGCATCCTCGCGGATCGCCGTGTGCGGGCAGCCGCCCGTCTCCACCCCGATGATGCGCTCCGGCGCCAACGCCTCGTTGCGCGTGAGGAATTCGGCATCCTCCCGCGTATAAATGTCGTTGGTCACCACCGCGATGTTGTACACATCGCGCAAGCGCTGGCACAAGGCCAACGTCAGCGCCGTCTTGCCCGACCCGACCGGCCCGCCGATGCCAACGCGTAAAGGTTCCTTAATCTGCATTACTTGATCCAATATTTAAAATCACTCAAAAACAAAAAAGCTCGACACGGTAACTATCTATAAGCAAAAGGCTCGCCATCCGCCCAATCTTCCCCGTCTGGCTGCGCCGAGTAGCGCAAGTGACGGATGGACCAGGGCTTGCGTCTGTCTGAGCGCAGCGAGTTCAGCCAGTCCCCATTAAAAGCGAGCAACGCAGGTTGCCCGGAACAACGTTCCGGGTCGCAGACAATCGTGGTCGCCTTTCCTTTGGTTACTTTCCTTTGGCGAAGCAAAGGAAAGTGACTCGCCCGTCAGGGACGACAACCATCCTTTCGCCATCAAACTGCCTACGACCTAAACAACCTGCTGTACTGCGTCTCATGCCTACATCCCGCAATAGTCAACGCAGGACAAAAATTACTGATCTCGTGATCCTGCATCTGCATCGCAGCCTCCACCAACAGAGGAATTTTCTCCGCCACTCCCAACAATATCTTCTGCCCCGCCACCTGCCCCAACGGCACCGCCTTCATCGCCGCGCTGGCCTGGTTTTCCAGCCAGGACCAGGCATACGCCTGCAAGGCATCCTGCTCGTCGATGCCCCAAACCTGGCTAATGCCCGCGTACAAAACAGGAAAAGAGGCTGTGGGCAGAGCCTCCAGCATCGCCATCCAGCCATTGGGCAAATCATCAAATTCCAACAATAGTCGCTTAAGCGAATACCCCATCTGCCTGCTCTCAGCCAAGGCCTCGGCATTGTCGCGCCCGGCCAGGTAAAACGCGTTCCATTCGTTCAATGCCTCAGCGTCGCCACGCTGCCATGCACGGTAAAACCGGCTCAGCAGCGGCAGTTCGAAACCGCCCTGATACACCTGCAATACGTCGCCTATCCAGGCCTGGGCGCTTGCCAGGTCATGCACTTCGCCCGACTCGATGCCCCATTCCAGCCCCTGCGAATAGCTATACGCGCCCACTGGCAGCATCGGGCTTGCCAGTTGCAGCAGGCGCACCAATGACCTAGATTTATTCATACGTCCTCAAGCGTGCCGGCGGGCGAATCGAAGGCGCATCGTCGTCATGATGATGGCGATGCCCGCCGCCATACGCGCCGGCCTCCGGCTCGAACGGCGCCATCTGCCCTTCCACCTGCACGCCCAGCCCGAGCAGCATCTCCTGCAACACATGGTCCTGCTCCAGACGCAGCCAGCCATCACCGACCTCAAGCGGCACATGGCGGTTGCCCAGGTGGTAGGCCGCCCGCGCCAATTCGCGCGGCGTCGCAGCCGTCACCCGCAATACCGGCTCATCCGCCGCGACCACCTGCACCACACGCCCGTCCTCGGCCCGCAGCAAATCGCCGCCACGCAAGACCGTGCCACGCTCCAGCAGCAACGCCGCCTCAGTGCCCGAAGCCAGCTCCACACGCAAGCGGCTTTTCTGCCTGCGGTCGAACGGCAGCACTAGCTGGTCGTCAACCCGGCTGGCACTCTCTATTTTCTTGCTGATTCCTAACATTCAAATTCCAGCATCATGTCTTTAAACTCTTAAAATAAGGACTACAAGCGCTCAACAAAGCGATTCTGACTAGGCGCTTTGTCGCAGACAGTACAGTTAGTACGGCAAGGCAAAGCAACAACGTCGGGGTCGCTTTATTGAGTGCGCGTCAAAACAGGAAGTAGCGTTGGGCCAGGGGCAGCACCTCCGCCGGCTCACAGCTCAGCACCATGCCATCGGCACGCACTTCATACGTTTCAGGGTCCACGTCAATCTCGGGCATCCAACCGTTGTGCACCATATCCGACTTTCTGACGCCACGCGTGCCCTTGACCGCCACCAACGGTTTCTTCAGGTTCAATGCCGCAACTTCCGGGTTGCTCAACGCCGCCTGCGAAACAAAAGTCACCGAGGTCTGCAACGCACCGCCATAGGAACCGAACATTGGACGGTAATGCACGGGCTGCGGCGTCGGGATAGAGGCATTGGCGTCGCCCATCACGGCAGCCGCGATCATGCCGCCCTTGAGGATAGTCGAAGGCTTGACGCCGAAGAAGGCCGGTCGCCACAGCACGAGGTCGGCCAGCTTGCCGACTTCGACCGAACCGACGACATGGGCGATGCCGTGCGTCAATGCAGGGTTGATCGTGTATTTGGCAATGTATCGCTTGATGCGGAAATTGTCGTTGCGCGCGCTGTCTTCAGGCAAGGGGCCGCGCTGCACCTTCATCTTGTGCGCGGTCTGCCAGGTGCGGATCACCACCTCGCCCACGCGGCCCATGGCCTGCGAGTCGGAAGACATCATGGCGAACGCGCCAAGATCGTGCAGGATATCCTCCGCCGCAATCGTCTCGCGGCGGATGCGGCTTTCGGCGAACGCCACGTCCTCGGCAATTGCCGGGTCGAGGTGGTGGCAGACCATGAGCATATCGAGATGCTCGTCTATGGTGTTGATAGTGAAAGGCCGGGTCGGGTTGGTCGACGATGGCAACACATTGGGATGCCCCGCCGCGCGGATGATGTCCGGCGCATGGCCGCCGCCCGCACCCTCGGTATGGAAGGTATGGATGGTGCGGCCCTTGAACGCATCCAGCGTGGTCTCGACGAAACCGGATTCGTTGAGGGTATCTGAATGGATTGCCACCTGCACATCCATTTCCTCGGCAATGCTCAGGCAATTGTCGATCGCGGCTGGCGTGGTGCCCCAGTCCTCATGCAGCTTGAGCCCGACCACGCCCGCCTCGACCTGCTCGCGCAACGGCTGCGGCAGGCTGGCGTTGCCCTTACCGAGAAAACCCAGGTTCATCGGGAAGGCATCCGCCGATTGCAGCATGCGGTGGATATGCCAGGGGCCGGGGGTACAGGTAGTGGCAAACGTGCCGGTCGCCGGGCCGGTGCCGCCGCCTATCATGGTGGTGACGCCGGACATCAGCGCCTCCTCGATCTGTTGCGGGCAGATGAAATGGATATGGGTGTCGATGCCGCCTGCGGTGACGATCATGCCCTCGCCCGCGATCACCTCTGTGCCCGCGCCGATGGCAATCTCCACGCCGGGCTGGATGTCGGGATTGCCCGCCTTGCCGATGGCGGAAATATAGCCGCCCTTGATGCCGATATCGGCCTTGACGATGCCCCAATGGTCGACGATCAACGCATTGGTAATCACCGTATCCGCCACCTCGCTCGCCACGCCCTGGCCTTGCCCCATGCCGTCGCGGATCACCTTGCCGCCGCCGAACTTCACCTCCTCGCCGTAGATGGTGTAATCCTTTTCCACCTCCAGCCACAGCTCAGTGTCAGCTAGGCGCACGCGATCGCCCACCGTCGGGCCGAACATTTCGGCATAGGCACGTTTGTCGATTTTCACACTCATTTCAGCGCTCCCATCACCTTGCCGGCAAACCCATACACTTTGCGATCTCCGGCCAAGGCAACCAATTGTACCGTGCGGCTTTGCCCCGGCTCGAAACGTACCGCCGTGCCTGCGGCAATATCGAGGCGGAAGCCATAGGCCAGTTGCCGCTCAAACGACAAGGCTTCATTGGTCTCGTAAAAATGGTAATGCGAACCCACCTGGATAGGCCGGTCGCCCGTATTCGCCACCTCCAACGTCACCGTCTCGCGCCCGTCGTTGAGCAGGATTTCGCCTGCGTCTATTTTCATTTCACCTGGGATCATGTGTATTGCTCCAGTCGCGCTCATTTACTTTTTTCAATTTCACACTGTCCTGAGTGCTTCACAATCCATTGCTAGCAAGGCGCGCCGACGCAGACAGTACGGATGAGTACGGCAAGAAGGCGCAACGCCGCTAGCGATGGATTGTGAAACACGACCTCAAGGAATCGGTTGGTGGACGGTGACTAGCTTGGTCCCATCCGGAAACGTCGCCTCCACCTGTATCTCCGGAATCATCTCCGGCACGCCCTCCATCACATCCTCGCGCGTCAGCAGCGTCGCGCCGTACCCCATCAATTCAGCCACCGTCTTGCCGTCGCGCGCGCCTTCCATGATGGCGGCGCTGATGAATGCAATCGACTCGGGATAGTTGAGCTTGAGGCCACGCGCCTTGCGCCGCTCCGCCAGCAAGGCTGCGGTAAAGATCAGCAGCTTGTCTTTTTCTCTTGGGCTTAATTCCATAGACAGTTCTTCTTCATCGATTCAATGTGATGCCAGTCAGGTATTCCATATCCGGGGCCTGACGGCAGGGTGCGCAGCATACCATGGCCTGAGCACTTGCCAGAGCCGCTCGAAGTATTCCCGCGCAGCTTCCGAGGAACGGCCAATATAACGCGCCGAAAATATCTCCGGCAAGGCAGTCACGCCGTAATGCGCATCGCCACGGGCTTCGATCGCCCGGCAGGCTTCGACAATATCCACAGGCACCGCGCCTGCGGCCACCACCAGGCTGCCATTGACCGGCATGCCTTTCAAGCCGATACCGGAACGCATCACCAGGCTTTGCGGCTGGGCAAACAATCGCTCGTTCCAGATCAAGCGCCCTTCACGCCGCACTTGCATCACCTGACGCAGCTCACCTTCGTCCCATTGCTCGCTCCGCGCCTGGCGGCCAAAGCACATGATGTCCCAGCCACAGAATACGGCACCCTCGGCAAGGTCGATTTCGCTACTGAAGCGCACATCGCTGCCGTCGAACAGGATGTTTTCCTGCGGCAGCCATTCCAGGCAGCTATTGGCCGCCAACTGGAACCGTATTTCCTGGCTCGCGCTCAATTGGTTGGCCTTGTACCATTTGCCGGCACCCGGCGTAGTCAACAAGGCTTTAGCTAATGCTCCCAAGGTTGCGACCAATTGCAATTGGTCGCCGCCCGCGACGCCGCCCGGCGGATGGATGATGATGCCGTGGCAGACCTCGTCTCCTTCCGGGTAGAGCATTTTCTGCACCATCAGCGGCCCTTGGTGGCGTTTGCCTACCAGCGTCGTCCGCCCTGCCCTGGCTGCAAAATCTAGCGCCAGCAATGCCTGCCAGCGCTTATCCGCCCATGCCGCCGTTTTTGTTTGTGAGTCATCCATCGGCAGCATCCTGCCATAAAAACGCCAGCATCATAAATAATTACAATTGCCCTCCTGGCATGTAAGAACAATCAAGAAGGTCAGTGAAACGGTGCTGGCAAGGCGCGCCGACGCAGACAGTACGTATGTATGAGTACGGCAAGGAGGCGCAACGCCGCCAGCAGACCTTGTTGATTGTTCCACTCAGACCGAGAGGTAGCCCTTGATTTTTGCCGCATCCACCTCGCTGCGCTTGTTCTCATGGATGAAGTTGCCCTTGTCGATGACGATGATGCGGTCCGCGATCTCCATGGTGAAGCTCAGCACCTGCTCGGACACGATGATGGTGATCTCGCGCATCTTGCGGATTTCATTCAGCACCTTGGCGATGTCCTTGATGATGGACGGCTGGATGCCCTCGGTCGGCTCGTCCAGCAGCAACACCTTGGGGTTGGTCACCAATGCGCGGGCAATCGCCAATTGCTGCTGCTGGCCGCCGGAAAGGTTGCCCCCTTTGCGGTTGCGCATGTCGTAAAGCACCGGGAACAAGGCATAGATGTCCTCGGGAATCTGGCGGGATTTTGACTTCTCCAGGCCGGTCTCGATGTTTTCCTGCACGGTCATGGTCGGGAAGATCATGCGGCCCTGCGGCACGTAAGCCAGGCCTTTCTGCACGCGCTGGAAGGTTTCGTTGCCGCCGATGTCCACACCGTCCACGCTGGCCTTCTTGCTCTTGCTAGGCAGGATGCCCATCAACGACTTGAACAAGGTGGTCTTGCCCATGCCGTTGCGGCCCATGATGGCGAGGGTTTCGTTCTTGGCGGCGCTGAAGCTGATGCCGTGGATGACTTCGCTTTGTCCGTAGCTGACTGTCAGGTCTTCAATCTCAATCATTTTCTATCCTTTCATTGTCCGGGCTGGCGGCACTGGCCTAGTCAGCCAGTGCCGCATCTTTCATGCATTAATGGCCCAGATAGACCTCAATCACTTTCTCGTTGGCCTGCACCTTGTCCATGGCGCCTTCAGCAAGAATCTTGCCCTGGTGCAGCACGGTCACCTTGTGCGCGATCTTCTTGACGAATTCCATGTCGTGCTCGATCACGATCACGGAGCGGTTCTGGCAGATGCGGTTGAGCAGCTCGGCCGTCTGGTCGCGCTCCTTGGCGCTCATGCCCGCCACAGGCTCATCCAGCATCAACAGCTCCGGCTCCTGCATCAGCAGCATGCCGATTTCCAGCCATTGTTTCTGGCCGTGGCTCAGCAGCGCCGCTTCCATGCCCAGGATGTCTTCCATCATGATTTCCTTGGCAATCTTGTGCACCTGCGCCACGACTTCGTCGCTGCGCTTGAAGAACAGGCTGCCGAACACGCCGCGGCCCTTGGGATAGGAGACTTCCAGGTTCTGGTACACCGTGAGGTTCTCGTAGATCGACGGCGTCTGGAACTTGCGGCCTACCCCGGCGCGCACGATCTCGTGCTCGGAAAGCTTGGTCAGTTCGCGGTTCTTGAACTTGATCGAACCGGCAGTCGATTTTGTCTTGCCGCAGATCAGGTCCAGCACCGTGGTCTTGCCCGCGCCGTTGGGCCCGATCACCACGCGCAACTCGTTCTTGTCGATGTACATATTGAGCTTGTCGACCGCCTTGAAACCGTCGAACGACACGGTCAGGTCCTCGACAGCCAGTACGAAATCGGTATTACTCATGCTTTTACCCCCACTTCCTTGGTTTCAATCGGCGCGGCTGGTACAGCTTCAGCCTTTTTGGCCTTGGGCGTTTCTTCCGATAATTTGCGCAGGAAAGGCACCTTCTTTGCATACTTGTCGTAGATACCGGCAAGGCCGTTCGGGAAGAACATCACCACGGCGATGAACAGGCCGCCCATGAGGAACAGCCACAGTTCCGGATAGGTTTCCGAGAACATGGTCTTGCCGAAGTTGACCAGCAAGGTGCCGTACACTGCGCCGATCAGCGACATGCGCCCGCCTACCGCCGCGAAGATCACCATTTCGATCGAAGGCACGATGCCGATGAAGGATGGCGACATGAAGCCGACCTGCAAGGTGAACATCGCGCCGCCGATCGCCGAGATCAGGGCAGACAGGCAGAAGATGAATATCTTGAAGTTGGACACGTCGTAACCCGAGAAGCGCACGCGCTCTTCCTTGTCGCGCATCGCCAGCAGCAGCATGCCGAACTTGCTGCTGAGGACATAGCGGGAGAGCAGGATGCAGCCGATCAGCAGCGCGGCATTGAGGTAATACAGCACATACTTGGCGTTCTCGGTCCGGATATCCCAGCCCAGCACGGTTTTGAGATCGGTGATTCCGTTCACGCCGCCGGTATAGCCCTGCTGGCCGATGATGAGGATGGACAGGATCAGTGCAATCGCCTGGGTGATGATCGCGAAATACACGCCGCCGACACGGCGCTTGAACATCGCATAACCGATGATGAAGGCGAACAGCGTAGGCACCACCAGGATTGCGATGATAGTCAGCGGCAAGCTCTTGAACGGCTCCCAGAACCACGGCAGGGCCGTGAGCTGATTCCAGTCCATGAAGTCGGGGATGCCGGGCGTGGACTGGATCGCGGTACTGACCGGGTCGGACGCTTCGAGCTTGAGGAACATCGCCATCGCGTAGCCGCCCAGGCCGAAGAAGATGCCCTGACCCAGGCTCAGGATGCCGCCGTTACCCCACAGCAGCACCAGGCTGACCGCGACGAAGGCGTAAGTGAGGTATTTGCCGACCAATCCAAGGCGGAAGGGGTCCAGGCCCAGCGGCAGCACCACCAGGATGAACGCGGCGAGGATGCCGAGGCCGATGGCCCCCTGCTTTCCGCCTAGTATTTTGCTCAATGTTTCATTCATGTTGTTCCCCTTACTTACGTACTTTGGATGCAAACAGGCCTTCCGGACGCATCATGAGGATGCCGACGATCACCATCAGGGTCGCGACCTTGCCCATGGAGCTGGTCATGAAGAACTGCAGGATGGATTGCGCCTGGGCGATGCCGAAGGCGGAAGCGATCGTGCCTAATACGCTGGCCGCGCCGCCGAACACGACGACCATGAAGCTGTCGACGATGTAGAGCGAGCCTGTGGTGGGACCGGTGGAAGCGATCGTGGTGAACGCCGCGCCTGCCACGCCGGCGATACCGCAGCCAAGCGCAAAGGTCACGCGGTCGACCTTCTTGGTATTGATGCCGACGGCACCCGCCATCACGCGGTTCTGCACCGTGGCGCGCACGCGCAGGCCCCAGCGGGAACGGAACATGAAGATAAAGACGCCTACGGTGACCACCAATGCCAGACCGAGCACGAACACCCCGTTGATCGGGATATCGATGTCAGGCGTCGGCTGGAAGGAGCCCATGAGCCATTCTGGCAGCACGGCGCTAACCTCCTTGGCGCCAAAAGTGGAACGGAAAATCTGCTGCATCACTAGGCTCAAGCCCCAGGTGGCAAGCAAGGTATCGAGAGGCCGCTTGTACAAGTGCCGTATCAGGGCGAACTCTACGATATAACCGATGATGAACGCCACAATGAACGCGGCGATGATCGCAAACAGGAAGTAGTAATTGACGATTCCGTAAGTCTCGGCCACCCGGGAAAGAAACACGGTGGTATAGGCGCCTATCGCCATGAATTCGCCATGGGCCATATTGATCACGCCCATTTGCCCGAAGATGATCGCCAGGCCAAGTGCCATCAGGAGAAGAACGCTGAACAGGCTTAACCCCGAGAAAGCCTGCATGACAACGATATTGCCTATCTCTGCCATTGAATAATCAAACATAATCGGCCTCCAGCCTTTTACTTACAGATTTAAATTCCGGTACTGCACGCCGTAACAACCCCATAAGGGGCTGTCACGGGTTCTTGCATTGTCAGCGCTAGCTGATTATTGATAACCTTTTGGGAACGGATCAGGCTTGATCAGCTCGGACTCGTAAACCACGTCCGCCTGGCCGTCAGCACGCCACTTGCCTACACGCAGCTTACTTTCCAAGTGATGGTTAGGATCAACCTTGACGTAGCCTTCTGGTGCTTCCTTGAACTCGTAGCCAGGCAATGCTGCAGCTGCCTTGTCCACATCGAAGCTGCCAGCACGCTCAACCGCAGCCTTCCACAGCCATGGGCCGAGGTAGGCAGCCTGCGTCACGTCGCCGATCACAGCCTTGGGACCCCACATCTTCTTGAACTCGGCAACGAACTTCTCGTTGTTCGGGTTCTTCAAGGTCTGGAAGTACTTCATCGCGGAGTAGAAGCCTTCGAGGTTCTCGCCGCCGATGCCCAGGACTTCGTCCTCGGTCACGGAGATGGTCAGCATGTTCTGCTTCTTGGAGTTGAGGCCAGCGGCGTTCAACTGCTTGAACCATGCCACGTTACTGCCGCCGACAACCGCTGCGTAGATCACGTCAGGCTTCTTCAGTTTGATCTTGTTGATGACCGAACCGA
Source organism: Methylobacillus draconifructus (assembly GCF_045984385.1). Lineage (NCBI taxonomy): Bacteria > Pseudomonadati > Pseudomonadota > Betaproteobacteria > Nitrosomonadales > Methylophilaceae > Methylobacillus > Methylobacillus draconifructus. The sequence continues at coordinate 338,844 of NZ_JBJQIJ010000004.1, read as the reverse complement.
ACTGAGTGTCGCCCAGCGCGATGTACTCTTCACCCACCACCTTGCCGCCGAGCTTGTTCTCGATGTGCTTGCGGGCGATCTTCATGGAAGTACGCGGCCAGATGTAGTCGGAACCGATCAGGTAAAAAGTTTTGGCCTTCTTTTCCTTGGCGATCCAGTCCAGGCCAGCGAGGATTTGCTGCGTGGCTTCCTGGCCGGTGTAGAACACGTTCTTGGACTGCTCCAGGCCTTCGTAGAAAGTCGGGTAGAACAGCAAACCATTGTCTTTCTCGAACACCGGCAACACCGCCTTGCGGGAAGCGGAAGTCCAGCAGCCGAACACTGCGGCTACCTTGTCTTTTTCCAGCAGCTTCTTGGACTTTTCGGCGAAAGTCGGCCAATCGCTAGCGCCGTCTTCCTGGATCACCTCGATCTTGCGGCCCAATACACCGCCCATGGCGTTGATCTGGGCGATCGCCAGCTTCTCAGCCTGGATGGAACCGGTTTCGCTGATCGCCATGGTGCCGGTGGACGAATGCAGGATGCCGACCTTGACTGTAGTGTCGGTCACCGCCAGTTTGGTGGTGTTGACCTTGGCTGTCGGGAAGTCGGCTGCATAAGCGCTGCCGGAAATAATGCCTGCTGCGAGCATTGCCCCCATCAGGGCGCCTGTCTTGGTGATGAACTGGCGTCGATTTGTCTTACTCATCAGAATTCTCCTGAAAAAACTAAAAAAGTGGGGTGTTCAATTAACTTAACTACCGAGGATATTCAGCATTGTGTGAGAGCAAGGCACGCCAACGCAGACAGTACGAACAAGTACGGCAAGGAGGCGCAACGCCGCTATCGCGCAATGCTGGACATCCCTAATGCCCCAGCATCCAGGGGCGGGCGGTTTTCTTGGTTTGCATCTGCAATAGGCTTCCTTTCTCTTTTCCCTGAGTGGACTGCTTCGAAGTGGAGGATGAACCGCAGGTATGACTCCCGGAACATCCGCAGCTGGAGCGGCGGGTGGACCGGGGTTCATGGGCAGATTTTTCGTTGCGTTCATGCGCACTTCGTTGAGCCTTGCCCATGATGGCCAGACGCGGTGCCGAGAGAATGCGCTCGCTCAACTCGCCGCAATCCGGACAGATCGTGGGCTCGCTGGATGTGCTCATCTTCCCCAGTGCGGAAAACACGCCGCACTCGTCGCATCGGTATTCATACATAGGCATGGCTCTTCCCCTTATGCTTTCAAATCGTCAATAAAGAAACGCTGTTCAGGATGTCTTGGCGACATCCGCGGTGCCGGTGATGATCTTCTTCGGGCCATCCGCATTCGGCTTCAGGTCGAAATCGAAGATCTCGGTCGGCAGCCACAAGGTGGCGCAGGCATTCGGAATATCCACCACGCCGCTGATATGGCCTTCCACCGGCGCAGTGCCGAGGATCGCCACGGCCTGCTCGCCGCTGTAACCGAACTTCTTCAGGTACTCGATGGCGTTGAGGCAAGCCTGGCGGTAAGCGATGTGCACGTCGAGGTAGTGCTGCTTGCCCTGCTCGTCGACCGAAATGCCCTCGAACACGAGGAAATCGCGATAGTTCGGCGTCAACGGGCTAGGCTGGAACAATGGGTTCTTGATGCCGTATTTCTTGACGCCGTCCTTGATCAGGCTGACCTTGATATCAAGGTAGCCGGCCATCTCGATCGCGCCGCAGAACGTGATTTCGCCATCGCCCTGCGAGAAGTGCAGGTCGCCCATGGACAGGCCGCCATCCTTGACGTAGACCGGGAAGAAAATCTTCGAGCCCTTGGTCAGGTTTTTGATGTCGCAGTTGCCGCCGTGGTCGCGCGGCGGCACGGTACGTGCGCCTTCCTGCGCGGCAGCCTTGGCTTCCTCGCCCTTCAACCGGCCCATGACGGCGCCGGTTTCGTTCGGCGGCAATGCCAGCGCGGGCACACGGTTTGGATCAGTGGCGATCAGGTCCGCCTCGCGCTTGTTCCATGTGTCCAGCAACTCGCGGGATGGCAGGCAGCCGATCAGTCCGGGGTGCATGATGCCGGCGAACTTCACGTTGGGCACATGGCGGGAAGTCGTATAGATGCCGTGAAAATCCCAGATACTCTTGGAGGCGTCGGGATAGTGGTCGGTCAGGAAGCCGCCGCCATTTTCCTTGGCAAACAAGCCATTGAAGCCCCATTGCTGGTCCTGCAAAGTGCCCACATCCAGAATATCCACCACCATCAGGTCACCTGGCTCCGCGCCTTCGACGCCGATCGGCCCGCTCAGGTAGTGCACCTGCAACAGGTCGACATCGCGGATGTCGTTCGCGCTGTCGTTGTTACCGACCTGGCCGCCGGTCCAGTCCATGCACTCGACACGGAACTCGTCGCCCGGCTTGACCATAGCCACCATCGGCAAATCCGGGTGCCAACGGTTATGGATCTGGCCGTCCTGCTCCCAGGCTGGCTTGTCGAAATCCAGCTTAATCAAGGTCTTCATCTATACGTCTCCTTTAACAACTAAACTCACGACAGCCGCCATCGCATCTAGCGATGGCGGCCATCCCCAACTAGAATTGCAACTGCAGGCCGACCGTGAACTTGTCGATATCGCTCAAGCCCTCGGTCTTGGTCTTGGTGTATACGGTGCTTATACGGGCGTTATGGCCGTCGATGATGTAGTTCAAGCCAATGTCGTATTCCTTCTGGTCGCGACCAATCGTGCCGTCTGCATCGAATTTCTGGTAACGGCCATAGGGTTGGAACTTGCCCCAGCCTACGGTATCGCCGAACATCCAGGACACTAAGCCGAGGTAAGCCTTGCCTGGTACGGCACCAGTGAAAGTACCACCACCAGCAACGACTGCTGCGGAATCTGCAGCAACGGCTGCATCACTGAAGTTGTATTTGTAAGCAGCCCCTTCGAGGTTCAGCACGCCTGCAGCAAATTTCTTCTCGAATAAGGCATCCACGTTGTAAGCCTTGTAGTCATCACTGTTGCCAGCAATACCTACTGCGTCCTTCTGGAACATCCCGACCAGTGCGATGGAAAGCACGTCCTTGCCGTAGTACGCACTGCTGGTGTAGTAGGCTGGATCGTTGTTTGCATCCAGGAAGTCATACTGGATACGACCGCTGTACATCAGGTTGTCGGAACGGTTGGGGTTCAGTGCACTGTCATTGTTGAAACTGGAAACGCGATTACCTTCATAAGCACCAACGGAGTAAACCAGGCGCTTGTCGAGCAACTTACCCCAGACGGTCACACCAATATCACGGCCAACGAACTTGTTTTGGTAGCGAGACACCACACCTGGGTAAGACCAGGCATTGAGGAAGAAAGGACCATCCAGGTTGGCACGGTCTGATGGTGGCAACAACTGACCCATCCAGATATTGAATTCATCCATGAACTCAAATTGCAGATAAGCATCCAGGGTGCTGATGTCATCCTTGCCGCTACCATCATTAGTGGTAGTGAAAGTATTGAACGTCGCCTTGATATACTTGTTGAAAGAAGCATTGATGTAGATACGCGCGTCATCCACATCAAAATCCTTGGAACGGGAGCTACCGTTAGGTGCTGCATCCTCAACGCTGGTGAATGCAGTACGCACGCCCAAGCCGATGCTGATAGACTTATCTTCACCGAAAGTGATCGTGCCTGCAGCTTGTGAATTCATGGATGGCAACGCAGCGGATGTTGCCAGTGCCACCATGAATGCACACTTCTTCATCTTGAATTTCATTTCCCTTACCCCTTAATTTAAGTTTCACCAAAAACCATCAAACCGAACGGTGAACTACCCGCCAAATCTTTCGTGTTGCCAGATTAGCGATTGAGGGGGTCGGCTTAAATACGTCATATTGCGTACATGCCAGAATGAGGCAGCGTGGTAATTTGGCCTCGTCGACAATTGATGCCCGCCACCCGACGGGCATGCCAACACCGGAAAATCATATGAAGAATCAAGGAAGAGAAAAACCGTTATCCGCCGCAGTCATCCTGTGCCTGGCGCTGGCCGGGTGCGGCGGCGAATTCGCCTACAAAAGGGGGGCCGGCGTACACGACCTCAATACGGCGAAAAACGAATGCCAGGCCAAGGGCCTGCAAGGGAATGCATTTGCGAAATGCATGGAGGACAACGGCTGGGTATTCCGTAACCCGCAAGACAGCCTGGACGATGACGACCCGGTGATCAAGGCATCGCTGAAGAATGATTACCGTGATACCTCACCCGCCCAGGAGCAAGGGCCTGTCGTTGCAAATACCGCCACCACTGAAGCTGGCGTAGCCAAAGAAACACCTCCGCCCGCACCGAAAAGCCCGCTGGACGTCTTTACCGTCAGCTCCTGGTGGAAGATAGGCAAGGGAGCGGAAAACCTGAAAAGCGACATCCAGCAATGCGTCGCCAAGCTCGGGCCGGAGCACCAGCCCGACATGTCGGGCACCACTGCTAAGGCGACGCGCGGGCTGCTGCTGTGTATGAGGGAAATGGGCTGGAAGGCGCTGCAGGCCCAATAAGAGCCGCCAACAAAACCCTTCTGTCGTCGTTGTACTGTCTGCGGCAGAGCGCCTAGCCAGAATCGCTACGCTGGTTTTTAGCGGCTCTAACAACGGTATAGTCCGTGCCTGCCAACCTATTATAGTTGGCAGGCAATGGATTAACGGGTTGCTACGGCAGATTCAAGGCGCGTGCAATATCCTCCCAAGCAACGTACTTGAAGTTCTGCGCGCCATCCGGCAGGCGCTTGTAGCCGTCCTGCACCACCAGTAGGCCCTTGCGGAAAGCGCCGCCGAAATCCACCGCGCTCGCCTCCAGGCCGTCGGTATCCGAGACGCCGTCGATGCCCGCGTCGGCATTGATGCCGATGCGAAAAGCGCCGCGATAGGCATAAGGCGGCTGCGCATCGAGCACCACGTAGCTGCTGTTGCCCTGGCTCGATGCGATTAGGTAACTGGCGCCTTTGCCATGGTAAAGCGCTAATCCCTCGACATCCGCCACCAGTTGCCCGCCTACCGGCATGACCAATTGCGGCGCTTGTGCCGAATCAGCGCTTGCAGGCATGGCCCAGATGCCGTGCTTTTCCTCGCCGACGAACAGGCGGCCGGCATGGTCGTCCGCCACGCAGCCTTCCGGCTGGCTATCCACGCTGAAAGCCCGCAGCAACTTGCCTTGGTAGCCGCCTTTCTTGCGCTCGATGCGGTAGTGCTCGATGCGGCCGTCCTTGTCGTTGGCGAACACCTCCAGGCCGCCGCCCGGCGGCTGGTAGAGGCAGGTGCCGTAAATGTCGTCGAGGCCGGTCGCGATCCTGCCCGCGTCACGGATGCGCCCGTCGCGGTCGATCTCGAACACGGCCAGCGCCGCCTCGTCTCGCTGCGTCGCTACGGCAAGATCGGCTTTGCCGCCCGGCCAGGCGATGTTCTGGCGCACGTCGACGTTGTTGAGGCGTCCGGCCTCAAGCAACTGCATCTGCCTGCCTTTCAGGTCGTAACTCAATAGCCCCTGCTTCTTGTTGGTCGCGATGATGCGCGATTGCACCGGGTTTTGCCTATGCACCCAAATGGCGGGGTCGTCGGCGGCATCGCCCGAACGTGCCACCGTCTCGGTCTGGCCACGCGCCACCACGACCGGCAGGTTCTGCACTTTCTCCCTGGACTGGCTTTCTCCCGCCAGCGCATGCGCCTGCCAAGCATTGCCGTCCAGCACCAGCAAGTCCGAACCCGCCACGGCAAGCGCCTCGGCGGATTTCAGCCACAGTTGCTGCGACAGGAAGTTGCCGTTATGGTCCAGCAGATGCACCTCTCCCTTTTTACTATCAATCACGGCAACGCCATGCGGCAGCACGGCCAATGCACCGGGCTCGCCCGCAATATCGCCATGCGGCCGCCGTCCCAGCAGCAGCTCACGTTCCGGGATGCCCTCGCCGTTGGCGGCATAGCGCCAGACCCCGAAGCCTGCTTCGCTGACGTACAGCGCCTGGCGTGTATCGTCTACGCGGCAGGACTCCACGCCGGGCGGCAGGGCGAGGCGGCGCAGGCGCTTGGGCGCATTGCCGGCCAGCAGCCACTGCTCGGCCTGGCCGTCCTTGGCGATCAGGAACAGGTGGTTGAGCTGCTGCGCGTCACGGTAAAGGCACATGCTGTCCAGCGCGAAATCGACCGGCGCCAATTCTTTATCAATGCGCAGCCGCTTCGCATCTACCCTGAGCAGCAGCGGCTGCTGCTTGTCGGCATCGAACACGACCGCCAGCACGCCATCCGGCAATACGCGGGTATCGAGGTGCTGCGCACGCAAGGCCAAGCTGCCCTGCTCCACGCCTCGCTGGTCGAGCAGCCGCACCGCGCGCTTGTCGACGACCAGCCAGCGGCCGTCGGGCAAGGCGGCCACCTCCTTGAACGTCTTCAGCACCGGCAACGTGCGTGGCGCATCAGCCGCATTTGCAGCGGGATGCTGCATGCATAAAAAGGAAAAAACCAGGAATATCTTCAATCGCTGCATAGTGGCTCAATTATCAGGTGTTATCAAAACGGCGCGGCAATGCCGCGCCATGTGTTCAAGCGTTGTTCACTCGACATTTAGAGCGGCAAACAACATTCAGCGAAGCGGTCCTGGCTAGGCGCTCTGCCGCAGACAGTACAAGTCGTACGGCAAGGCAGGGCAACAACGCCAGGAGCGTTTTGTGAGCCGCTCTTTTGTCAGCCTCGCCTAGAACGTCGCTATCTTCATGCTCAACCGGTAAGTGCGGCCATAGGACTCGTATTGCGCGTTCAGGCTGCGACTGCCGGTGTAGACGTAATATTTCTCGTTGGTCAGGTTGAGCACCTCGAACACGATCTGCGCCTGCTTGGCGATATTGTAGCGGGCGGAGAAATCGTACTGCGTCTGCGCATCCACGTATTGGTCGCTGCGGGAATCGGCAATGTCGTTCACCTCGAGCAGGTACTTGGATTTGTAATTGGCCGCCAGGCGCATGTTCAGAGGGCCGCGCTCGTAACCGACCATCAGGTTCATGGTGCGGTCGGACTGGCTGGGCAGCGAGATCTTGCGGCTCGCCAGCACGCCGTCGCTATAGCCGTCGATCTTGGCATCGGAGCTGACGAAAGTGGCATTGGCCGAAAGCAGCAGGCCATTCCACGGCGCGGGCAGCAGCTCCTTGAAGCTTTGCATATAGTTGAGCTCGAGGCCCTTGACCTTGGCCGAGCTGCCGTTGGCATAGGTGTCCGCATGGGTAAAGTCCGCCCACATGCCGGTGCCGGCAAGGTCGGTGCGGTAAACGAAGTTCTTGATGTCCTTGTGGAAGACATAGGCGGAAAGCACACCCGCATAGCCGATGCGGTGCTCAATGCCCAGGTCGAGGTTGCGCGATTCCATCGGGCTCAGCGAGGGATTGCCGAAGCTGGCTTCGTCGGCGTTGATGACCACGCCCGGCGCGAGTTGGCCGAAGGTCGGGCGCACGACGGAGTTGGTCAGCGCAGCACGGATCGAGGTGTCGTTGTCGAGGTCGCGGCGGATATGCAATGCCGGCAGCCAGTGGTCGTATTTGCGCGATGCCCTGACGTCGCTATACGCTCCGTCCTCGACCGACGTGCCGTTGGCGCTGAACTTGGTCTGCTCGTAACGCACGCCGGCAAGGATGCGCCACATGCCATGGTTGAAGGTGTTCTGCGCGTAGGCCGCATTGATATCCTCGCGCATGGAGAAATCGTTGATCCTCGACTCCTCCTCGTTCACGTAATTGGACATGTCCACCCCGGACAGGAAGCGCTTGACCGCAGAGCGGCTGATCGACGAGCCGTAATTGCCGTAGGCATAATCCACGTTGCTGCCGAGGAAGCCCGCGAGCGATGGATTGCCGAAATCGCCGCCGTCGATCTCCCAGGCGGTCATTCCATTGGTCTTCTTGCGGCGGCTGGCCTTGGCGCCGAACTTCAACTCGGAATCGATACCGAATACCTGCCAGTTGTGGTCGATGTCGAATTTGAGGTTGCGCTCGCGGTCCACCGTCTTCTGCTTGCTGAGCTCGATGGAATCCAGCTCGTAGTCGGCTGCGTTGTTGATGCCGCTGCCGCCGATCAGGCGCGGCAGCCTGGAGCTGGAATACCCGGCGTTATAGGTCTCGCCGGATTCGAAGCTGGCCGCGTCGATCGCATCCGGCGTATCCTGGCTTGCGCGGCTGGTGCCGAACGCCACCGCCACCTTCCAGTCCTTGAAGGTGCGTTCACCCCCGAGCACAATGGAAGCGATATCCTGCGTTTCCTCGCGCGCCTTCAACTCGCGCGAGGACTCGGCGTCGCCCAGCTCTCCTGCAAACTGGGGATTATCAAACTCGATGTTGTGGCGCTGGCGTATCTCGTTATCGACGAAACGGCTGTACAGCGTGCGCAGGTAGTAGGATTCGTTGTCGTTGGGGCGGTAGTCCAGGTTGAGAATGCCGCCCTGGCGCTCGCGCGTGATGTCGTAGTCGCGGCGCTGGAACTCCTCGAGTGCCGGACGCGGGCCGGAGAAATCCCATGCGCCGCCGGTCTCCGCGTTTTCGGAGCCGAACTTGCGCTTGGAGGAATTCACCCCCAACGCGATGCCGAGCTTGCCGTCGAGGAAGCGGTTGCTCCACGCCGCCGCGAAATTGGGGCCTTCCCGGTCGGTATTGCTGTCGTGGGAAGCGCCCGCCTCCAACGAATAGAACATGCCCTTGTGGTCGAAGGCCGAGATCGTCTTCACCTCGACCGTGCCGCCGATCGAATTCGCATCCTGGCTCGGCATCAAGGTCTTGCTGACTTCCAGCGAGCGGATCAGGCCCGCGGGCAATACGTCGAGCGACACCGCGCGGCGGTCGCTTTCCGGCGCAGGCACCAGGCTGCCGTTGATGGTCACGGCATTGAGGTCGGGCCCGAGGCCGCGGATGCGCACATAACGCCCCTCGCCCTGGTCGCGCTCGATCGATATCCCGGGGATGCGCTGCAAGGCTTCCGCCGCATTGGTGTCCGGCAACTGGCCGATATCGTCCGCATGTACCGCGCTGACGATATTGTCGGCCATCTGCTGCACGTCCAGCGCGCTGTTCATGCTGGCCGCCTGCCCTACCACCGACACCACGGGCAATACCAGCTCGGGCGTATCGTCCGCCTGGGCCAGCCCTCCCATCAGCGCGATCGCCGCCGCAATCGCCCTGGTCGGCAGGCCACACCCGGCCTTGCCCAGCTTCAATTCATGATTTTCCTGCACGGTCATTCCCCTTTAAAAAAACTGCTTGAGTCGTTGCGAATGCCGCACAAGCTAACCGTGAAAAATTTCATTTCCATGACAGCAATAAAATTAAAAAATAAAAATCAACCACTTACGTTAAAAATCAATTCAATCTGAGCTTTTAAGACCCTGGCATTACCCTGCGTTACAAGCCCTACCAATAAGGAATTAGTCGAATCTAATCTGGACGGATACGAAGTTGCCACACAGCCGTGAGCCGATCGCACCCCCTCCCCGCCATTCATCGTTTCATCATCGTTCTGTCACGCAAATGTCCTAGGATTCCCATCAGTCCATACAAGGCAACCCCACCATGCCCCAACTCAACCATACCGCGCTTTTCAGCATTTTCGCGCTGCTGCTGACCACCTCGCTGCTGTATGCCAGCCTGGGCCAGGCCAATCCGATGTCCGCCTGGAAATGGATGGATATCGTCGGCGAAGGCGGCACTGCCGCCATGGCGGCGCTCTGGGCGCTGTTGATCGTCAGCAGCCGTCCTGGCGGGCGTGTCACCATGCTGCTAGCGGGCGGGCTCGTCACCATCATGCTCGGCGCCTGGGCCGACTGCCTGGATGAATTCTTCGCGATTCCCTCCACGCAATATTGGGACAATTGGCTGGAAGCGCTCATGCCGGTGGGAATGCTGATCGTGACGGTGGGCCTCTACTACTGGCGTCAGGAGCAGGCCGTGCTCAACGAGCACATGCAGAAGCGCGAGCGCCTGTTCCGCGACCACAGGTCATTCGACCGCATCACCCAGCTTGCCGACGCCAGCTACCTGTACCGGCAGATCCGCATGCAGCAGGAAAACCACCTCGGCGACGAAGGCATGCTGGTCCTGCTCGATCTCGACAATTTCCACCAGGTCAACCGCGAATACGGGCAGCGCGAGGGAGACCGGCTATTGCAGGCCGTCAGCCACCTCCTGCTGCTCAACCTGCGCCCGCAGGACCTCGTCTGCCGCTATGCCGGCGACCGCTTTGCCATCCTGCTGCCGGACATGGAGGAAATCCAGGCCAGGTGGGCCGCCGCCCACCTGCAGCAGGCCATCGCCACCCTGGCGCACCACACGCGCGACGGCAAGCACCGCATCAACCTCTCCGCCAGGACAGCCTGCGCCCGCGCCGACGAGGACCCCGAGCAATTGCTCGCCAAGATGAACGCCAGGCTCGAAGCGCCATCGCAAGCCGCTATGCACGCATCCCCGGCCGTATCGTGACCTCGACCATAGAGCGCTATTACCTGACAACGACGCCGTTCATCCCGGCAAGGCACCAGGCCGCCTTGCTGCTTGAATATGCGCTCAGCCGGGATATGACGGCACAAGAACTGCTGCGCGGCACTAGGCTTTCAGAACAGGACATCCTCGCGCCCTCCACCCAGCTCAGCCCCTCGGACTACCTGCAACTGCTGAATAACCTGCAAACTGGGCTATCCGCAGCCGACACCAGCTTCATGCTCGGGCAGCAACTGCTGCCGGGCCATTACGGCAACCTCAGCCATGCCATGCTGCAGGCAGGCAACCTGCGCCAGGCCCTGAACATCCTGGTCGCGTACCAGTCGTGGCTGAGCCCCTTGCTCGCGCCGCACCTCGTGGAGCATTCGGGGCATGCCGTGCTCTACTGGACGGATAGCTGCATCACGCCGCGCCTGCGTGGCTTCACTGTCGAAATGATGATGGCCGCGGTCGCCGGCATGAGCCGCTGGCTGGGCGAGACCAAACTGCCTTGGCGCTACCGCTTCAACCGCACCCGTCCCGCGCATATCGAGCAATATGCCGTGCACCTGGGCCCGGACCTGCATTTCAACGACCACCTGGACGCCATGAGCCTGCCGCTGGAATGGCTGGAGCAGCCATGGCCGCGCGGCAGCGAAATCGCGGTATCCGCCGCCCTTGCTGGTATGGAGATGGAATACGGGCGCAGCCTGCTTGCCAGCCTCTACGACTACCTGCTCGAGCACATCCGCACGAGCCCATCGTTGGAAAAAGCCAGCGCCGCATTCGGCGTCAGCCCCGCGACCTTCAAGCGCCACCTCGCGCTGCACGGCACCCATTTCCAGGCCGAGCTCGACCAGGTGCGCATCCATGTCACCTTGCAGCTCATCCAGGAACACGGCTACAGCAACGACCAGATCGCCGCCTACCTCGGGTTCCACGACGTCAACAACTTCCGCCGCTCGCTCAAACGCTGGACCGGGCTTACGCCTTCGATGCTGCGCCTGCAAACCCAGGGGTTGTAACGCGGACAGGCCTGACCCGCGACAATCAGCAGCAAAACCTGTTCAACAACAAGACAATCATCACAAGAAGCCATCCCTGCCGGTGGCCTTGGCAACATGCAGTTTTGTATTCAAGCCGAGAATGAGGCAGATTGCCGCAGATGGCGCTGACCCAGGACAAAACGGCTAAACGCGGTGATATGTGGCAGGCGAAACCACCGATACCTGCCCACAAAGTCTGTGCATAACATTGTGGGCGGCCTGGGGAAACAGCGGTCAAGCGGCTGATACGATGGAAAGAAACAAGGCTGCCCGTTTTATAGGCAGCCCGTCAGGATGACGGATAAAGTCTCAGGAATACTTGCGGAACTGGCCGACCACCACGCCGAATATCTCGAAATCCCCGTTCGGCCGGATAACGGGAAAATCCTTGTTGGCAGGAATCAGTACAAACTGGTTGCCTTCCTTGCCCAAGGTCTTGAGCGTGAACTCCTTGTTGAGGATGGCGACGACGATATCCCCGACATTGGCGAACGCGCGCTTTTCGACGATGACGACGTCGCCGTCGAAAATGCCCGCGTCCTTCATGGAGTCGCCGCGCACCGTGATCAGGATGGTCTGCGACGGCTTCTCGATCAGGTAGTCGTCGATCCCCATCGTGTCCAGGCTGTCGCCATAAGTAGGGGTGGCGAACCCGGCCTGCACCGTGCTCTCGGCAATAATGCGCTCGAAGAAGCGCCGGCCTGGCTTGAGCCTCTTGTCCGGCGCGTAGTCGATGAAGCCTTGCAGCTTCAAGCGCGCCACGAATGAGGTGACGGCGTTCTTGGATTTGAAGCCAAGCAACTGCGCCACATGGCTGAATGTAGGCAGCGTTTTGTGTTCGGCGAAATAGTCCTGGATCTTGCCCAGGTATTCAAAGTCTTTGTCTTGTCCCATAAGCAAAAATGTACTGTACGAATGTACACAGCGTCAAGCATTTACTGCCACAATATTTTGGCACTCCTCACCAACCCCGACGAGAGCTGGTATTTCAATAGATAGAATTCAAAAGCAAGAGTTGGAGTGTTTGCATGGAAAGCATGGCTTATGATGCCTGCAATACCAGAGAGGATTAAAGTGAGCATCATGAATAAAACGACTGCTGAACGCGCTGCCATGACCTTGAACGACCCTCGCTGGCAGAAAGTGCTGGCGCGCGACGCCGCTGCGGATGGGACATTTTATTATGCAGTCAGGACGACCGGCGTGTATTGCCGTCCTTCCTGCGGCGCCCGCCCCGCGCGGCCTGAAAATGTGTTGCTCTATAACACCGCGCAAGAGGCCGAAGCAGCGGGCTTCAGGCCGTGCAAACGTTGCAAGCCCGACCAGCCCCACCTGGCGGAGCGGCATCGCATGTTGGTGGAACAAGCCTGCCGCTTTATCGAGCAATCCAGCGCAGCGCCCACCCTGGCGCAGATCGCGGCGCATGTCGGCATGAGCGAACATCATTTCCATCGCCTGTTCAAGGCTGCCACCGGGCTGACGCCGAAAGCCTATCTCACCGCTCAGCGCCAGCGGGTGTTGAAGGAACATCTCGGCCAGCAGAACAAGATCACGGATGCCATTTATGCCGCCGGTTACGGCTCCAGCAGCCGTTTTTACGAGACAGCGGGACAGGTGCTGGGGATGACGCCTTCGGATTATAAAAAAGGCGGCCAGGATACCGAGATCAGGTTTGCGATTGCGGAATGCTCGCTGGGCAGCATCCTGGTTGCCAGCAGCGCCAAAGGCGTGTGCGCCATTCTAATGGATGACGACCCGGAATTCCTGCTGCGGGATTTGCAGGACAGGTTTCCCCGCTCCACCCTGATCGGCGCGGATGCCGCTTATGAGCAACTGGTGGCGCAGGTGGTAGGCTTTGTGGAAGCGCCGCAGCTCGGGCTGGATTTGCCGCTGGATGTGCGCGGCACGGCGTTCCAGCAGCGGGTTTGGCAGGCGTTGCGCAACATTCCCTATGGCAGCACGGCGAGCTATAGCCAAATTGCGGAAAAAATCGGCATGCCCAAGGCTGTCCGCGCGGTCGCCCAGGCGTGCGGGGCCAATGCGCTGGCGGTGGCGATTCCCTGCCACCGGGTCGTGCGCACCGATGGCTCGCTCTCGGGCTATCGCTGGGGCGTGGAACGCAAGCAGCGCCTGCTCGACAAGGAAGCGCAGGCCACGTCGCAGAAAAACCAAGAGGACAATCAGCCGGAAAACTGCAATGAGTGAAACCACCCTGCCGCATCCCTTCCCAGCCAACATCCTGCAGCAACAGGATTGGCCCGAGGTGGAAGATCACTTGAATCATCATGGCCATGCCATCATTCCCGGCCTGTTTTCGCGCAGGCAATGCCAATGGATGGCGCGGCAGTATGACGATGCACCCCTGTTCAGGAAGCGCGTGGTAATGGAACGCCACGGGTTCGGCAACGGTGAATACCAGTATTTCGCCTATCCCCTGCCCGCGCCGCTGCAAGCGCTGCGGGAAACGCTCTATACGCATCTCGCGCCGATTGCCAACCGCTGGCAGCAGCTCATGAAGCTGGAGGCGCGGTTTCCGCCGCGCCATGAGGATTTCATCGCCCAGTGCCACCAAGCCGGACAGTCGTTGCCCACGCCGTTGCTGCTGCAATATGCCCAGGGCGATTACAACTGCCTGCACCAGGATTTGTACGGCGAGCATGTGTTCCCGCTGCAAATGGCGGTGTTGCTGTCCGCGCCCGGCAAAGATTTCACTGGTGGCGAATTTGTCATGACGGAGCAAAGGCCGCGCATGCAATCCAGGGTCGAGGTTGTGCCATTGCAGCAGGGCGATGCCGCCATTTTTGCCACACACCACAAACCCGCCGCAGGCACGCGCGGCGTTTACCGCGTGCATCTGCGCCATGGCGTCAGCAGGATATTGTCCGGCCAGCGGCACACGCTGGGCGTGATTCTGCACGATGCAGAGAAATAGGCTCCATGTTGCTTACTCAGACTTTCCCATTGCCGCTCAACTATCGCCCCGCGGATATATTGTCGTTTCACGGGCGCGACAGCCAGAGCGTTTCCGAGCGCATCTCGGGCAATACTCTGCAAAAAGGCATGCTCTGGCATGGCAAACCTGCATTGCTGTCCATCAGCCTGCAAACCAGGCTTGCCAAGGTTGAATTACAGGTAGACGACGCGCAACCACGCCCGGACGATGCCGCCGCGCTGACTGCGCTGGCGAGCCGCATGCTGGGCCTGACGCAGGATATCGAGCAGTTTGAAGCCACGCATGGCATGCACCCCGTGGTGGGCGCGATGATCCGGCAGCAGGCTGGCTTGCGGGTGCCGGTATGCGCCTCGCCGTTCGAGGCATTGAGCTGGGCCATCACCGGGCAGCAGATCAGCCTGGGCGCGGCACTCTCCCTGCGCAGGAAATTGATCCGGCAGGCTGGCATCCGCCACTCTTCTGGCTTGTATTGCTATCCTGACGCCTATCATTTATCCGGCATGGATAGCGGCACGCTCAGGCTCGCCGGCATATCGCAAGGCAAGGCAGCCGCCCTGCTTGCCATCAGCCATGCCGTGCTGGAACAGCGCCTGCCACTGGACGCATGGTTGCATGCGCCCGCCGAACTTTTCCCGGACATTTCCGCCACCTTGAGAAGCATCAAGGGCATAGGCCCATGGACCATCAACTACACCCTGCTGCGCGGCTATGCCTGGCTGGATGGCTCGCTGCATGGTGATGCCGCTGTCAGACGCGCCATCCGCGCATTGATGCAATCCGACACTAGCCTCCAAGCCAATGAACTGACCGAAAAATCCGCCGAAAGCTGGCTGCAGCCGTTCAGCCCATGGCGCTCCCTGCTCGCGGCGCATCTATGGCAATGGCAAACCCCATGACTCAATAGCAAGAATCGGAGTTTTTTCCGTTCTCGCAGCCTTTAACCTTGTTTCTTCCCTCATTCGAATAAAGGAAAAATCATGGAACCGATCAGAAGCTGGGCAGCGCTGGCTCCTCACGCTGAACTCCAGCCGCATCAATATGCTCCCTCTGCACTGGGCGCGGAAGAGGTCGAGATCAAGGTGGCCTATTGCGGTTTGTGCCATTCTGACCTTTCCATGTTGAATAACGATTGGGACCTGTCGCACTACCCGCTGATTCCCGGCCATGAAGTGGTCGGTCATATCGTCGCCATGGGGCCGCAGGTCAAGGGCCTGCAACTCGGACAAAGGGTGGGCATAGGCTGGAATGCCGGCAGTTGCATGCATTGCCACGCCTGCATGACCGGCGAGCACAATCTCTGCGGCAGCATACAACCCACCATCGTCAATCACCATGGCGGCTTCGCGGAACGGGTGCGGGCGCACTGGGCCTGGGCAGTGCCGCTGCCCGACAGCCTGGACATGGCCGCCGCCGGCCCCTTGCTTTGCGCGGGCGCAACGGTATTCACGCCCTTGTTGACCTTTGACGTGAAGCCGACCGACAGCGTAGGCATCGTCGGCATAGGCGGCTTGGGGCATCTTGGCCTGCAATTCGCCAGGGCATGGGGCTGTGAAGTCACGGCCTTTACCTCCAACCCCGCCAAACATGACGAAGCCCGCAGCTTTGGCGCGCATCATGTCGTCAACAGCTGTCATTCCGATGAGATCATCAAGGCGGCCAACACGCTGGATTTACTGCTGATTACCGTCAACACCTCGCTGGATTGGTCCGCGCTGCTGCAAACCCTGAAACCCAATGGCCGCATGGCGATCGTCGGCGCGATTCTCGACCCCATGCAAATCTCGGCCATCGACCTCATTTTCGGGCAGAAGCGCGTGGCTGGCTCGCTCAACGGCAGCCCCGCCGCCACTGCCGACATGCTGCGTTTTGCCGCGCGCCACCAGATTTATCCACAAGTCGAGCATTTCCCCATGAGCCGGGTGAATGACGCCATGCGCCATCTGGCCGATGGCAATGCACGATACAGGGTAGTGCTGGATGCCGATTTTGCTTGATTGCAGTATGCTCATGGCACGCCGCCGTGAATTCCCGGCGGCGCTCACTTTGCCTGGAGATCATGCATGACACATTGGCGTGACTTGCCACCCGCTTATGGCGACTGGAAGAACACCCATCGACGCTTCTGCCGCTGGTGCGATCGTAACGAATTCCTGTTCGACCTAGGCAAGGACCAGCGCGAACGCGCCAACCTGGCCGAGAAACACCCGCAGGTGCTGGCCGAGCTCAAGGAAAAATGGCAGCACTGGAACAACAGCATGCTGCCGATCACCCCGGATGTGCGCTCGCACAGCGTGAACGGCAAGATGCAGGCGGACAAATACGGCGTACCTGCGCCTTAAACGCTACTTACGATATCCTGCTGACGTTTGAATCGACACAAGGGCTGCAAATGCAGCCCTTGTTTTTACACCAGCCGATCAGGCTGTCATCAGCATCACCAATATGCCAGCGCCCAGGCCGAGCGCCACCACCGGATAAGTGCGCAACGCAAGCTCCCGCCCGCCGATGAAGCCCACCAAGGCCGCCTTGAACACACTGTTGCTGATGACCGCCAGCACGATACCCTGCACCGCGACATGGCTGCTGAGCTCATTGCGCGCGCTGCGCGAGAGGGACAAGGTGATCGCATCCACATCGGCGATCCCGGCCAGGAGGGAAACCAGGTAGACGCCGGCATCTCCCCAGTAACGCCTGCCCGCCTCCACCAGGAACAGGATCAATGTCAACAGCAAGGCGAACCGCAGCGCGGGCCCCAGCTCGAACGGGTTGCGCAGCGGGGTTTCAGCGTTTGCGGGCTCGTCCTTGACAGCGCGCCGCCAGAAAACAGCCGCCCCTGCCATATAGACCAGGAACATCGTTCCCAGCGACCAGGCCAGCGGCGGCAACAAGGAGGCATTGACGACCGCGACTTCCAGCAGCACGCGCGGGAACATCAGGCCCGACGTCGCCAGCAACCCCGCAGCGAGCAGCTTGTGCAGGTTCTTGGAAGACAAGCGCGACAGGGTCAATGTCATGGCCGTGGAGGAAACCAGGCTGCCGAGGATGGCGGTGATCATCAAGCCGTAGCGTGTGCCGGTCAGGCGCACGGCGATATAGGCGATGAAGCTGAGGGCGGCGATCAGCACCACCATCCACCAGGTGGTATAGGGATTGAATACCTGCCAGGGGTCGTAGCTCTCGTTAGGCAGCACCGGCAACATGACCACCGAGATGAACAACAGCTTCAACGCGCCGGACAGCTCGGTCTCGCTCAAGCGCTTGAGGAGCGAATGCAGCACATTCTTGAGGCTGAGCAGCAAGGCCACCACCACCGCCCCGGCGCTGGCGAGCATGACGTAATCCGAGAGCGCCAGGCTGCCCAGCAGGAAAGTGATCAGCAGCGCCACCTCGCTGGTAATGCCTTGGTCGCCGGTACGGCGCAAATCGCCGACGTAGGCGATGCTGACGACCAGCATCAGCGCCACCAGCACCGTCACCCAGACCGCGATTCCGAGATGCTGGCTGAGCAAGGCGCTCAAGCCGCCGAGCAGGCCGGTGAGGGCGAAAGTGCGTATCCCCGCGCTCTGGTAGGACTCCTTCTCGTCGCGCTCCTGCCAGCCGCGCTCGGCGCCGATCAATAGCCCTGCCCCCAGGGCGATGAGCAGGTGCAACATGACTTCTACGGAAACGGACTCAGGCATAAGGCAGCTTTCTCACACAATGAATTGCATCATACATGAGGGCGCTATATCCGAAACAGGCTCCAGTAACGGCAAAGCCGAAGCCGCGCTACTTTCTCCCAGGCCTCGCCAGCCCCAGGTGGCCGCGCAATGTCGCGTGCTCGTAATCCTCGCGAAACAGGCCGCGCCGCT
Source organism: Methylobacillus draconifructus (assembly GCF_045984385.1). Lineage (NCBI taxonomy): Bacteria > Pseudomonadati > Pseudomonadota > Betaproteobacteria > Nitrosomonadales > Methylophilaceae > Methylobacillus > Methylobacillus draconifructus. The sequence continues at coordinate 320,565 of NZ_JBJQIJ010000004.1, read as the reverse complement.
GCAGGATGGGAATCACGTGGTCGACGAAATCCCGCACGCTGTCGGGCTGCACCGGCGGCATCAGGTTGAAGCCGTCGGCGCCGCCGTTGCGGAACCAATGCTCCATCTGGTCCGCCACCTGTTCCGGCGTGCCGACCATGGTGCAATGCCCTCCCCCGGCGGCCAGGCGGCCCAATAGCTGGCGCACCGTGGGCCGCTCGGTTTCGATGATGCGCAGCACGGTGGCATAGCGCCCCTTGGGGCCGGTGAAGGCCTCCAGCGGCGGCAACGGCGGTACCGGGCCATCCAGCTCCCAGTCCAGACAGTCCTGGTCGATGAACAACTGCAATTGCCGCAACGAGGTTTCCGCAGGCAGCAGTTCATCAAGCTCGCGTTGCTTGGCGCGCGCCTCGGCTTCGGTAGAACCGATAAAGGTCACCAGGCCTGGCAGGATAGGCACGTCCACCTGCCGCCCGGCGGCCTTGACCCTGGCCTTGACGTCGCTGTAATAGGCCTGGGCCGATGGCAGGTCATAGGCCACTGCGTAGATCGCCTCGGCGTATTTCGCCGCCAGCACGCGTCCATGCTCGGAAGCGCCGGCCTGGAACAGCACGGGGTTGCCTTGCGGCGGACGCGGCACGGTCAATGGCCCATCGACGAGGAAATGCGTGCCCCGGTGGTTGATCTGGCGCACCAGGCTTTCATCGACATAATCCCCTGCACGGTCGTTGAGCAACGCGCCGTCGTCCCAGCTATCCCACAGCTGCAGCACCGCCTGGATAAACTCTTCCGCCCTGGCGTAGCGCTCGGCATGGCCGGGCATGGCTTCATATCCGTGGTTCCTGGCCTCGACGTCGAACATGGAAGTCACCACGTTCCAGCCCGCGCGTCCGCCGGAAATATGGTCGAGCGAAGCCATCAGCCGCGCGGCATGGAACGGCGTGAAGAAGGTGCTGGAAATGGTGCTCACCAAGCCGATGTGCTGGGTGGCGCGGCTGATGGCCGTGAGCATGGTCACCGGCTCGAGGAACCAGCGCGGGCCGTCGGTGATATTGTTGGTGGCATGGCCGTCGGCAAAGAACACCGCATCGAGCTTGCCGCGCTCGGCCAGCTGCGCCATTTCCTCGTAATAGCGGATATCGCCCAGCCGCTCGACCTGGGAATCCGGATGGCGCCAGGCTGCGTTGTGGTGGCCGCAGCCGAACAGGAACAGGTTGATGTGCATCATGGCAAAACAAGAGCCTCTTTAGTGAATTCAGGAATAGCAGGCGCTGAGTCAGCGGATAGCATGTGCGATCAAGAGCGGCTGAAAAAACATGGCGTAGCGATCCTGGCTAAGAGCCTGCCCTATGAAATGATCGTGAACAGGCTCTAATTCTTGACCAGGCCGCCATCGACAACCAGGTTCTGTCCCGTCACCGCGCGCGACCAAGGCGAGGCGAAGAACAGCACCGCGTCGGCGAACTCTTCCGGCGTAGTGACGCGGCGCAATGGCGTGCTCGCGGCAATCAGGTCGAACACGGCATCCGGCGTGGCGGCGGAAGCATCAGTGGTGCGCAGCAGGCCGCCCGACACCATGTTGACGGTGATGCCACCAGGCCCGAGGTCCTGCGCCAAGGTGCGCGTCAGGGAAAGCAACGCCGCCTTGGCGGCGGTGTAGTCGTGGTAGGGCACTACCGGGTTCTGGAACAGGTTGGTGCCGATATTGACCACCCGCCCCCATCCCTGCGCAAGCATGCCGGGCAAGCAGGCCTGTACGGTATTGAGCGCGCCGCGCACCACGCCCTCGAATTGCTGCTGCAACCCTTCCCAGCCGAGATCATGCGCATGCGCCCGCGCATCGCCGTTGAACCTGAAGTCGGGCAGGGCGTTGTTGACCACCGTGGTGATCGCCTTGCCGAAATGCGCTTGCGCCTGCTCCGCCATCGCCCGCACGGCGTCGGCGTCGCTCACGTCCGCCCGGATCGCCAGGGCCCGCCCCGGCGCTTCGTCCGCCAAGGCCGCAGCAGCGTCCGCGCTATGCAGATAGTTCACGACCACGCTCGCTCCCTGGCCGAGGAAGGCGCGGGCGATATGCCGGCCCAGCCCACGGCCTGCGCCGGTGACGAGCACGAGTTGTTCTTGAATCGGGAGTAGCGGTGAAGATGGATTGCCCATGCGATTCCTTTGCAATTTTTCATGGCAAAGGAATGCGCAGCAAAAAAGCTGCGACAGGCATTCCTCCGCCAGTATGATCTGGATCAGGTATTACGGGTGTAGTCTCAGCCCTGAAGGAACAGCTTATTCAGGGCACCCCGTGCCAAAGAGTAGCTAACAAAACTCTCCTGACGTTGTTGCTCTGCCTTGCCGTACTATTTGTACTGTCTGCGGCAGAGCGCCTAGTCAGGATCAGCTTCGCTGAGTTTTGTTAGCCACTCTGAGGCCGAACCATACCATGAAACATGAATTATCCGCATGTCTTCATCGCACACTGGAGGAATATCGCTATAATTCCAGGCCTAACCTAGGGGAGCCGCTTGCGGCTGAGAAATGGCAATTGCCATGACCCTTAATACTTGATCCAGATCATGCTGGCGAAGGGAAGGAAATAGCGCATCCATCATTTGCGTACTCCTTGTCGTTCGTCGATTACAGGAGTCACCACACAATGCTCAGTACGCAAGCCACCCTCGCCTGGCTAGTCTTTTTCGCCGCCGTTTTCGCCATCGCCGGCATGGCCTATTCGCGCAGGTTCCGCGGCAACCTTGAAGAATACATCGTCGCGCGCAACAGCCAGGGCACGCTGGCCAGCATCATGACCTTGCTGGCCTCGTCGCTGGGCGCGTGGATATTGTTCTCGCCCGCGCAGGCGGCGACCTGGGGCGGCCTGACCGCCGTGATCGGCTACGCCATCGGCGCGATGTCGCCGCGCATCGCCATGATCCCGCTCGGCAAGCGCATGCGCGAGCTGATGCCCAACGGCCACTCCCTCACCGAGTTCCTGGTGGCGCGCTACGGCAAGCCCATGTACCTGCTCGCGCTGACCATCATGCTGTTCTACCTGTTCATCGCCATGAGCGCCGAGATCACGGCCATCGCCAAGATGGTGACACTGCTGGCGCCCGTGCCGCTCTGGGCCACCGCCGCCATCGTGCTCGGCTTCACCCTGCTCTACACCACCTACGGCGGCCTGCGCGCCTCCATCTTTACCGACAAGGTGCAGATCGTCATCATCATTCCGTTGCTGGCGGCGCTGGTCTTCATCGGCTGGCAGGCCACCGGCGGCATTGCCCCGGTCGTGGAAAAGCTGCAGCAAACCGCGCCGCAGCTGATCAACCTTGAGGATATCGGCGGCATCACGGCCGGGCTGACCTTCTTCGTCGCCATCCTGCTCACCGGCATCTTCCACCAGGGCAACTGGCAGCGCATCTACTCCGCCAAGGACATTCCCACCATGCGCAACGGCTTCCTGCTCGGCGGCCTGCTGGTCGTGCCCTTCATCTTCATCATGGGCCTTTTCGGGCTGGCCTTCATGGCGACGACACCGGATGGCGACAGCTCGGTGGCCTTGTTCAGCGTGGTCATGCCCAATATCCCGCTCTGGCTGGCCGTCGCCCTGATTCCGCTCGGCATCTCGCTGGTGATGTGCAGCGCGGACACGGCCATCAGCGCCATCTCGAGCATCGTGGCGGTGGACATCGGCCGGGTGATGCCGAAGCGTAGCGCCGCCAGCCTGATGCGCCTGTCGCGCTGGCTGGTCCTGTTGGTTGCAATACCCGTGCTGGTTGTCGCCGCGCAAGGCTACAGCGTGCTCTACCTGTTCCTGCTGGCCGACCTGCTATGCGCCGCCGCGGCATTCCCCGTGTTCTTCGGCCTGTTCAGCCGCTCGCATACAGGCACGGAGGCCTTGACCGGGACGGTAGCGGGCTTGGCGGCCGGACTGTTCATGTTCCCCATGCCGGATCAGCCCGCCACCCACCTACTCGAAGCCTTCCTGCTGGCCGCATTGACGCCTGTCGCGGTGATCGCCCTCACCCGCTTGATCAAGCGACGCAAACAACACTTCGAACTTGCCGCGCTGGCACATGCAAGCCGCAGGCTGGACCGGGAACAACTATAAAAAAACGTTAGGGCGAGCGCAGCAAAGCCAAGTTTGGGTTTGGGTTCCCCGTCTGGCTGCGCCGAGTAGCGCAACTTTTAATGGAAACAGGACTGGCGTCTGTCTGAGCGCAGCGAGTTCAGCCAGTCCCCATTAAAAGCGAGCAACGCAGGTTGCCCGGAACAACGTTCCGGGTCGCAGACAATCGGGTCGCCTTTCCTTTGGTTACTTTCCTTTGGCGAAGCAAAGGAAAGTGACTCGCCCGTCAGGGGCGAAACCCATCCTTACATGATGCGAGAGTAGTGATGAAGACGGAAAATCGTTGAGCTTGATGGGATTGGGATGTTGAAGGATCAATGGTCTTGACCACTGTTGCAGACCATTGGCCCGTTGCCTTTCGCTTGTCAGCGAGTCCCTTTATTTTGCTTCGCCAAAATAAAGGAATCAAACAAAAGGCGACCCCGGAGTCTGCGCCGGGAGCAAGCTCCCGGTTCCCTGCGTTGCTCAATCTGTCTGGGAGCTTGCTGAACTCGCTTCGCTCAAACAGACGCAAGCTCTTTTTCCAGCCAGATCTGCGCTACTCGGCGCAGCCAAACGGGGAACCCAAGGTCAAAACCGCACTTGGCTTCGCTTCGCTCGTCCTTGATTAACGGAATATTGAATCAAGAACTGCAAGACAGCATGGAACACCCTGCCTTGTGCCTGGCCCAATCCGGCCGCAGGCCGGCAAAACGTTCCTTGCCCGGCTGCTCGTCATAAGGCTTGCGCAGCACGTCCAGCAGCTCTTCTATCATGCTGGTATCGCCCGCGTCGGCCAGGTCTATGGCCTGCTGGGCAAGGTAGTTGCGCAGCACGTAACGCGGATTGGCCCGGTTCATGGCCTCGCGCCGCTCGGCAGGGTCGCGCCCGTCTGCGAGCGTCGCCTGTGCGTATTGCTTGAGCCAGTCGCCGAACCTGGGCTTGAAGGTTTCCCACAATGCCGGACTGTAGGCTGCGCTCTGCAATACGGCCAAGTCGGGCTGAGCGGCATCCACCAAAGCCAGCTTGCGGAAAAACTCGGTCATGTCGATCTCGGCCTGGGTCATGAGGCCGAACACTTCATTGAGCAAGGGCTCGTAGTCGTCGCGCCAGGCGCTGAAGCCGAACTTGGCAGCCAGGACGGAGCCCCATTCCTTGTTGTAGGCCTGGTCGTAAAGCATGAGGCCTTCGTCGTAGATTTCGCGTTCTGGCTTCAAGGCATATAGCGCCTGCGCCAGGCGCTCCAGGTTCCAGCGCGCGATGTCGGGCTGGCGGCCGAAGCAATAGCGGCGGCCTGCCGCGTCGGTGGTGTTGGGCGTCCAGCCCGGGTCGAAATTGTCCACCCAGCCGTACGGGCCGTAATCGATGGTCAGGCCGAGGATGGACATATTGTCGGTGTTCATCACGCCATGCACGAAGCCCACGCGCATCCATTGCGCGATCAGGCGCGCGGTGCGCACGCAGACGATGGCGAACCATTCTGCAAAGCGCTCTTCTTCCGGGTAATCCTTCAACTCGGGAAAATCGCGGTCGATGGTGAAATCCACCAGCGTTTGCAAGGTTTCCCTGTCGTCGCGCATGGCAAAAATCTCGAAATTGCCAAAGCGGATGAACGAAGGCGACACCCGGCAGACGATCGCGCCCTTTTCCGCCTGTGGGTTGCCGTTGTAGAACATGTCGCGGATCACGATATCGCCGGTCTGCACCAGGCTCAGGGCGCGCGTGGTGGGGATGCCGAGATGGTACATGGCCTCGCTGCAGAGGAATTCGCGCACCGAGGAGCGCAGCACTGCGCGCCCGTCCGCCATGCGCGAATACGGCGTCACGCCCGCGCCCTTGAGCTGCAGTTCCCAGCGCTGGCCTTGGGGAGTGACCACCTCGCCCAGGCTGATGGCCCGTCCATCCCCCAGCTGCCCCGCCCAGTTGCCGAACTGGTGCCCGCCGTAACACATGGCATAGGGCTCCATGCCTGGAATCAGGCCGTTGCCGCCCAGCGCGCTTACCCACGCCGGCGACTTGATCTCCTCCTCGCTCAGCCCCAGCATTTGCAGCATCTCGGGCGAATAGGCGAGCAGCCTGGGCGCAGACACCGAAGTCGGCATCACCCTGGACCAACAGGCGCCATATACCTGGCGCAACTGGTTGCTGGTTTCCGGGTCGCCCGGCAGCTCTCGCAAGAAACGGTTATCAAAAGTAAGCATGGTCAAAGTATGGGGGCCGATCAATAAGATTCAAGAAGCAGAGAAGGTATATAGGAATGACAGCGTCCCGTATTGTATGTTCTCCCGTGGGATAAATTAAACTGGCAGATGCTTAAAAAACAAGCAGGATTAATTTATGCATGGCATAACAGCGGCTTATTTATTCAATGCCCATCATGCCCACAAAGTTACCCACAGAAATTGTTGAGGCCGGTGCATAATCGGGTTTGAACCGAACCTCAAGGGCAAACACCTGTCTTCCACAACATCCTGATGAACGACACTTGCAAGCGATGATTCCATTTTCCATCCTCGACCTCTGCCCCATCGTGCAGGGCAGCACGCCCGCGCAGGCCTTCAGCAACTCCATTGAACTGGCGCAAGTTGGGGAAGCATCAGGCTACCGGCGTTTCTGGCTGGCAGAGCACCATAACATGCCGGGCATCGCCAGCGCGGCAACTGCCGTCGTCATTGGCCATGTCGCCGGCCAGACCAAGACCATACGCGTCGGCGCCGGCGGCATCATGCTGCCCAACCATGCCCCGCTGGCGATTGCGGAGCAATTCGGCACGCTGGAATCGCTTTACCCGGGGCGCATCGACCTCGGGCTGGGCCGCGCACCTGGCAGCGACATGGCTACCGCGCGTGCCTTGCGGCGCAACCTGCATGCGCATGGTGAGGATTTCCCCGAACTGGTGGCCGAACTGCAGGACTACTTCGCCTTGCCACAGCCGGGCCAGGGCATCAGAGCGGTGCCCGGCGCGGGGCTGACCATCCCCATCTGGATACTGGGCTCCAGCCTCTACGGAGCCCAGTTTGCCGCAGCCCATGGCTTGCCGTTCGCGTTTGCCTCGCACTTTGCCCCCACCTTTCTGTTGCAGGCGCTGGACACTTACCGCCGCAACTTCCAGCCCTCCGCCTCGCTGGACAAGCCCTACTTCATGGTCACGGCCAATATGCTGGTCGCCGACACCGATGAAGAAGCGCGCTACTGGTTCAGCTCCCAGCAGCAAGGCTTCACCAACCTCCACCGCGGCACACCGGGACAATTGCCGCCGCCGGTGGACGACATCGAGCAATACTGGACGCCTGCCGAGAAAATCGGCGTGGAACGCATGCTGGCCTGTTCGCTGGTCGGCTCCGCCGCCACCGTGGAAGCCGGCTTGAGGAAATTGCTCAATGACCTTGCGCCCGACGAATTGATGGTGACCGGCCATGTATTCGACCAAGCGGTCAGGCTGCAGTCGTACCGGGCCGTGGCCGCCATCCGCGACAAGCTGGCAGCGGAATGAAAAAGGCCAGGCGTCGGCCTGGCCCATTGAGAAGAAATGTATTTTAGTAGAGAGGATGTTGGTGCTGGCGTCTGCGCCTGCTGATCAGGCCCATCACGCCCAGGCCCAGCGCCAGCATGCCGTAGGTGCTGGGTTCGGGCACGGCAGTGACCATCACGCCATCCAGGAATGAACCGTACGAAGGCGCATTCTGCGGCTCTATCGAGACGAACTTCAAAGTGGTCAGGCTATCGGAGGCCAGCAGGTTGGTGAAGTGGTACTCCACCCATCCGCTATGCGAGGTGACCGAAGTTGCCACCACCTGGCTCCCGCCCCAATACACTTCCAGTGCGCTGTTCAGGTCGCCTGGGGTATCCGAGCGGCCGGAATAGGCAAAGCTGAGGTTGTACAAACCGCCGGAAGTCGTTGTCAGGTCCTGCCAGATCGAGGTCAGGTTGGTCGAGTTCAGCTCCAGGTACTGTTCCCCTTCGAATGCAGTATTGAATGCGGGCCAACCGCCATGATCGCTGCCGCGCTGTATTTCGAACACGCCGTCCGAGCTCCAGCCAGTCACCGCAGGCAACTGTTCCCAGGAACCCGAGATGGCATCAGCCTCGAAGCCCCCGTTCACCACGATGTTCGCTGCATTCACCCCGCTGCTTGCAGCCAGTAGTGCCCCACAAATCGCCATAGTCAGTTTATTCATTTTCTCTTCCTTCTCATCGTCATTTGCTTTAAGAAAAGTACGTTTGCCCGGCTATGAGCGCCAGGTGGACCGAGCATGCATGGCAACCATGTGCCTTACTGTGCGCTAGCGAACATAACTTGATGATTTATAGGAAAATTAGCCCAATCGGACTAATACACGGCAATTGGCCCTTCCAAGCCGGATCGATCGGCATATACTGCATTGCAGCACCTGCTTGGAGGCCAAATGGACATTCCGTTCAGCCCGCATGGCAATACCTTGATCAACGCGCTGCCGCTGGAGGATCAGCGGCAGCTGTTAGCAAGCCTGGAACCGCTTTCCATGCAGCTGGGCGAGGTGTTGTACGAATCGGAACAATTATTGAAGTACGTGTTCTTTCCTGTCGATGCCATCGTCTCCCTGCTCTACGTCATGGAGAACGGCGCATCGACGGAAATTGCGGTGGTCGGGGAGGAAGGCATGGTCGGCACGCCGGTCATCATGGGCACCAATACCTCTTCCTGCCGCGCCGTGGTGCAGAGCGCCGGGTATGGCTACCGCATCCGCGCCGGCACCTTGAAGCAGATTTTCGACCGCCGTCCTGCCGTCGCGCACCTGTTCCTGCGCTACACCCAGGCCCTCATCACCCAAATCACCCAGACCGCCGTCTGCAACCGTCATTGCGTGCTGGAACAGCAGCTATGCCGCTGGCTGTTGCTCAGCCTGGACCGGCTGCACAAGACCGAGCTCATCATGACGCAGGAGCTCATCGCCAATATGCTGGGCGTCAGGCGCGAAGGCATCACCGCAGCAGCGGGGAAACTGCAGAAACAAGGGCTGATCAGCTACAGCCGCGGCCATATCCACGTGTTGAACCGGCCGGGCCTCGAACGCATGGCGTGCGAGTGCTACCAGGTCGTGCGCCAGGCATACGCTTCGCTGCTATACGCATAAACATAGGAACTGTCGTGTCCTAGAACACCGCCTCGGCCGTATTGTTGCGGTCGATGATCTCGCGCATGGTGTTGCCCTGCTCGCACTGGGCAAAGCGGCACTCCCCATCCACCATGTCGCTGCTGCATTCGCCCAGCAAGGGGCAACTGGCGAACAGCTCGGCGATCCAGTCCACAAAGGCCCTGACCTTGGGCGACAAGTGCCGGTTGTGCAGGTAGACCACTGAAATCGGGTGGCTGGACGGCTGCCATTGCGGCAGGACTTCCACCAACTCGCCGGATTGAAGATGCGGCAGCACCATGTAGCGCGGCGCCTGGATCAGGCCGAAGCCCTGCAATGCGCAGGCGACATAGGCCTCGGCGTCGTTGACTGCGACCTTGCCGACGCCGCGCACTTCCGTCACCTTGCCGTCCACGACAAAATCCCAGTCCATGTTCCGCCCCGTGCGGCTGGAAAAATAATTCACGGCATGGTGCTGCTCCAAGTCTTCCAGTGTCGTGGGCACGCCGTGCTGCTCCAGGTAGCGCGGCGAAGCGCAGGTCACCACACCGAACGCGCCGATGCGGCGGGCGACCATGCTGGAATCCTGCAGCCCGCCCATGCGCACCACGCAATCCACCGCCTCCTGCACCATGTCCACCGGGCGGTCGCTCATGCCGATCACCAGCTCCACGTCCGGGTAGCGCGTGTAGAAATCGCAAAGTTTGGGAATGATGATCAGGCGGCCGATCGAGGGCGGCACGTCAATGCGCAGCCGCCCGCTCGGCCCGCGCGTCACGTCGCGGAACAAGGCTTCGGTCTCGTCCACCTCGGCCAGGATGCGCATGCAGCGCTCATAATAGGCCGCGCCGTCCGGCGTCAGGCTCAGGCGCCGCGTGGTGCGGTTGAGCAGGCGCACCTTGAGCAGGCCTTCCAGCGCCTGGATGGTGGTCGTCACCGTCGTGCGCGGCAAGCCGAGGCTATCCGCCGCGCGCGTGAAACTGTTGGCATCCACCACCCGGGTGAATACCTGCATTGCCTGGAATCGGTCCATATTTAAGACATTCCTTCATACTTAGATCAACAATTATTATGAATAATACTAACAATTCACTAAAAATTGATAAATTGTTTTAAATATAGACAAGTCGATACGGGGGCGCTCATTGATCCTCCGTACACATTGGAATTAAAATCTTGGCGACGTCTTCATTTTTGATTATATTGATGACAACTCACAAAATAAGGATCCAGCCATGTCCCGTACGAAGACCACCACAATGACAGTGCGCCTGAGCGGCCCCTTGAGTGAATTCGTCTCTGCCAACGTAGGCGAACAAGGCAACTATGAGAATGTCAGTGAATATGTGCGCGACCTCATCCGCCGCGACAAGGAAGCCAAGGAAACTGCCGCATTCAAGCGGCTCAAGGCAGAGCTATCCCATGCTTACTCCGCTCCGGAGTCCTCGTACCAACCGTTGACGGCATCCGAAGTCATCGCACGCAACCGGACTTGAACCAGCCATGGCACAGATACGCATCCAGGAGGCCGCATCCTGGCGGCTTGATGAGATCTATCGCCACACTCGCGACCGCTGGGGCCAGCAACAGGCCGATCGCTACATCACTGGCCTGTTCGAGGCATTTGACAGTATCGCAACTCACCAGACGGCCTCCCGCGCCATTCCAGCCGAGTTCGGCATTGATGGCTACTTCTTCCGGTACGAGCGGCACTTCGTCTACTGGCGCCAGCTATCGAACGGTGACATCGGTATCGTGACCATTCTGCATGAGCGCATGCACCAGATCGATCGCTTCCGGGAAGATTTCGGGCTGTGACCACCTGTTGTTACATCCCCTTATCGTAATATCTCGAACGAGGACGCGCTCCACCTGCATTTTATTCATCTGGTCCGATAAATGACACGAAGCATTCCCAATACGCCTGCTCAGTATCTTGCAGGCTATATCGCTGGGATGCGCCTATAACAAAAAAAGCACAGCATGATCTTTATCGTGATGCTGTGCTTTTGGGAGATGAATTGCATGCCGGGTCAAACCCGGCATCCGCCTCTTGAAAATGGTCAGAAGGTATATTTCATGGAAGCCATGAAGTTGCGCGGCGCGCCGAAAGTGCCAAAGTTGTTGGCTACCGTCGAGTAGTATTCCTTATCCAACGCATTGTTTAAATTCAGCGAAACAGACAGATTGCTGCTCACCTCATAACGCGCCATCAGGTTAACCAGGGCCACACTGCCTTGCGTGTACTCGATGGCGCTACCGCTCCGGATGGAATTCTGCCAGTTCAAGCCTCCGCCCAGCGTCAGCTTGTTCCACGCACCCGGCAAGCGATAGGTGGTGAACAACTTCAGGGTGTGTAGCGGCAATCGAGTAAACGCACGCTCGCCATGCTCATCTTCCGTACGCGCATAGGAGTAGCCAGCGCCAGTCTGCCAGCCTTCGGTCAATTTTCCATTCACCTCGAGCTCAACGCCGCGTGTTCGGGTTTCGCCTTGCACTTCGTAAAAGCGGACATTGGGGTCCCAGAAGGCCAGATTTTCCACATCCATCTGAAACACGGCGAGATTAGCGGTCAGCCGGCCGCCATTGAAACTGGCCTTGACGCCCGCCTCGTAACCTTCCCCCTTCTCGGGGTCGGGCGAAGCGCCAGGGCGGCCGTACAAGAATACGACGCCTTCCTGCGGCTGGAATATCTTGGTGTAGCTACCGTATACCGACCAAGTGTCGTTGAGTGCATGGACAAGCCCTACATATGGCACGAACACATCTTCCTTGCGCTTGCCTGATCCCTCGTCCAGTTGCCAATGCGCACTACGTCCGCCCAGCAGCAGGCTGGTGGCATCGCTGAGTTGGAAGCGAGCGTTCAGATAAGCGCTATATTGACGTTCACGAAAACCTCCTTTGCCCGTTTTGAAAAATTCGGGGGCAGGCGCAGTATCTGTCCAGTCATAGATATTAAAGTCGGCCGGATAGCTCATCCAATCATAATCGAAAAGAGTGGTACTGGAACGGCTGCGCGACAATGTGACGCCGCCGATCAGTTCATGATCTCGTCCGAACAGCGAAAACACGCCGCTCACGTATGCATCAAGGTTGTTCTGACGGGTTTTGCTGCTCCAGCGGTAAGGCCAGACTTCCATGCCATTTCCGGTTGCCGCGTCAATTGTCTGCGTGACGCCCACAGTGATGGCATCATCATCGTAACGCGTCTGGCTGTATTCCACCTTGCCTATCCAGTTTGTTCCGAAGCGGTGCTCGAGCGAGGCGAAAATATTGTTCGACTCATGATCGTAGTAATTCCATGAAGTCGTTCCATCGTCGGATGGCGAAAGCTTGATCCGTTGACCGTTCGTAAAGAACAATGGACGCCCCAGGATGGTGGAATCGGTCTTCTGGTCTAAATGGTTGAAACCAATGGTAAACAGAGTGTGTTCACTCAGATCGAATTCAGCGATACCGTATAGCGCAAGATTCTTCTGGTCGAAACGCTTTGCCCACGCGCCTTCTTCGCTGTAGTTTGCCGCCAGGCGGGCACGCGCAGTACCACTTTCGTTCAGCGGGCCGGAAATATCCATGCCAACTCCATAGCGATCCCAGTTGCCTGCCTGGGCAGTCACGAACTTCTGTGGCACGGCAGTCGGACGTTTGCGGATCAGGTTAATCGTCGCAGCGGGCGTGCCCAGTCCGTTCATAATGCCGGTAGCACCGCGCACCACCTCAACCCGGTCATAAGCCGCCGTATTTGACAACAGAGGTCCGACCGCAAGCGAGGTCGGCACACCTTCGATCTGATAATTGCGCAGGCGGGAACCACGCGCGAAAATGTCGGTGCCATCAATACCTTCACCAATAAAGGTTCTCTGAACGATGATGCCCGGTGTGGCATCGAGCACATCGACCAGCGTATCAAGCTTCTGGTCATCCATGCGCTGACGCGTCATCACAGTGACAGCCTGCGGCGTTTCCTGCGGCGTTAAATTGAGTCGTGTCGAACTGCTTGTCGACCAGGTAGTGTAAGACCCCGTACCTTCGGTCGTCGAACCCGGCGCCTTGCCGGAAATGCTGACTGCCACCTCGGGCAACACGGCAACTGATCCCCGCTCCATCTGCCGTTCAGGAATCACTCTGATAATGAAATTGCCCTGTTGCTGTTCCTCTGCCTGCAATCCCAGCGGCGCCAACAATGACGATAAACCTTGCCGCACCGAATAATCGCCGTGCAAACCCGGGGTTTCACGCCCCTGGACCAGCGCAGGCTCCACAGTGATATTGATGCCGGTCTGCACGGCAAATTCCGTAATAGCGGCAGCCAGCGAACCAGCGGCAATGTTCAGCTCCCTGACCTCGGTCTGGCTTGTGACTTGTTCGGCATGTACCTCATGCCAGCTGGCAGCACCTGCCGCCATCCCGATAGCCAAAACTGCCGCATGCACAGCATGATGGATGCGAGGACGCGGTGAGACATTTACCGCCTGCATGTCTTGGGGAATCGTGCTTTGGGGTTGATGACGCAATGACATATGTTCCTTCCTGTAATGTTAATCGTTTTTGTTACGTCAACAGACAGGACACGACAGGCAGGTAAAAGGGGCCAGAACGAGAGGATTATTTTTTATAGCATCAAACTACCGCGCTACCACAGTGACCCAATAGCGCGTTCTGTATTCGAGCTTGACCGGGAACACCTTGGCAAGGTTGAGCAGGATGGCGTCGGTATCCTGCAATTGGTAAGCCCCCGTCACGCGGATATCCGCCACGGCGGGATCGCAGCGCAGGATGCCCGGACGATAGCGCGCAAGTTCGGCAATGAAATCGCCCAGGCGGGTTTCATCGGCAGAAATCACGCCGCGCGTCCAATTCAACTCGCGGGGAGACAATGCTTGCGGCTGGTCGATGGCATCGGCATCGAAGCGGGTTTCTTCATTGGCATGGAGGATGTCAGTCCTGGCCCCATTGCTGATTTGCACGGCCCCCTCCTGCACCGCCACAAACACATGGTCATCGATATGGCGCACGACAAAACGGGTGCCTAACGGCTGTACTCGCCCATAAGCGGTCTGCACGATGAAGGGACGCGGCTTGCCATTCCGCTGGGCATCGGGATCGGGGGCGGTTGTGATGAGGATTTCCCCGCCACGCAGGTGTACGGTGCGTGATGCGGCGTTATAGTCAATGTCAACGCGGGTGGCGGTATTGAGCTGGATCACCGTGCCGTCTGCCAGGACAATGCGGCGCTGCTCTCCCGCGGCGGTGCGGTAATCGGCCAGCCAGCCTTGCTGCTCGCCGGTACGCCAGCCCAGCCAGCCGGCAGGCACGGCCGCAATCAGTATCGCCAGTTGCTTGATGGCCTTGCGCCTGTCCAGGCGCGTTTTGCGCCGCAATGTGCTGCCCGTCTGCTGCGGCAGGTTTGACGCCAGGCCGCTGATGCGCTGGGCCTGTTGCCAGGCTTGCTCGTGGGCGGGATCAGCGCCCCGCCACTGTTCGAAGGCAACCAGCTCCTGTGGCGTGGCTTCCCCGGAATCGATCAGCACGAACCATTCCGCAGCCTGCATGGCGACCTGGCGAATTGCAAGCTCCGGTGCAGCCATGGCGTCAGATGCTGCCTTGGTAGCTGGAGGCCAGTACGATGCATTCCGCCATGGCCTGCGCCATGTAGCGCTTGACCGAGCGCAAGCCGATGTCGAGCTGCTCGGCGATCTCGGCATAGGTCAGCCCCTCGACCTGCGACAGCACGAATACTTCCCTCACGATGGGAGACAAGCCGTTGAGCATGGCATCCACCTCGTTCAACGCATCGGCGATCAGCGCCTGTTGTTCCGGCGAGGGAGCCTCCGCCTCCGGCATCAGCGCCAGCGCATCGAGCCAGGCCCGCTCCAGCGACGCCCTGCGGAAATGGTTCAACAGCACCCGGCGCGCCACTGTCGCCAGGTAAGCGCGCGGCTCACGCAACGGCTCGCTTTCAAGGTTGCTCGACGAGAGCTCCGGCATCAGCAGGATGCGCATGAAGGTGTCCTGGGCAAGGTCGGCCGCTTCGGAATGGTTATTCAGGCGGCGATTGAGCCACAAGCGCAGCCATTGCTGGTGTTGTTGGTAAAGCTGCTCGGCCAGCAGGTGCGAGGAAAAATGCGACATCGGGACATGTCCACGATTGGAAATAAGAATCAGTTCCCATTGTAATCAATAAATTGGGAAAACTCATCCGTGTGGTTGTTTTCATGCAATTTTTTACGGTATTGACCGTACGTCCGCGTGCCGGACGCCATTGTTTGCGAATTACGAATAGTGTTTCCACATTTACGCAGATTATTAAATTGGCAATAACGATCACAATGGGTCGCATCCAATATCAGCCAATGCAGACCGATTGTGAGCGAACCGCGCGTTTCCCGTGAAGACTTCATCATCCCCGGACCCGAGGGAGCGATCCCCGTGCGGCTGTACCGTGGCGCGCAGGCGGAAGGCAACCTGCCGTTGGTGCTGTACTTCCATGGCGGCGGATTCAACGCGGGCTGCCTCGACGATGCGGACTTTCCCGCCAGTTTCATCGCGCACCATTGCCCTGCCGTCGTCCTTTCCGTCGGCTATGCCCTGGCGCCACAGCACCCGTTCCCCGCAGCGCCGGAAGATGCCTATGCCGCGGCGCAATGGGCCGCACGCAATGCACGCCGCCTGAACGCGGCCGCCAAGCTGCTCGTCGTGGCCGGGGACGATGCGGGCGGCAGTATCGCAGCGGGCCTGAGCATGATGGCGCGCGACCGCGGGGAATTCAGCATTGCCGCGCAAGTGCTTATCGCGCCGATGCTGGACCCGAGCATGACCCTGCTCGGCGATGCCGCCAGGCTCAAGTCCGAGCTCACCGCGGCGCAATGCGCGCAGCGCTACCGGCAATATCTGCCCAAGTGCACGCAACGCATGCATCCCTATGCCGCACCACTGGAATCGCTGCGCCTTGCCGGCCTACCCAGCGCCATGATCGCCACTGCCGAATGCGACGTGCTGCACATCGAGGCGGAAAAATACGCCAGCGCCTTGATCAAGGCCGGCATCCCTACCCAGGTGTCGCGTTTTGCCGGCGTCCAGCATGCCGAATTGCCTGCCCACCAGCCCATGCTGCGCGAGGTGGTGGAGTTCCTGCGACGCCAGGCGGGACAAGCCGGTTTACCTATTAACAGCGGCTAACAACACTCAGCGAAGCGCTCCTGACAGGAGCGTTTTGTTAGCCGCGCTAAATTTTGATTTCAACATTAAAGATGAGGAACATCATGTCTAAACCACTCCAACAAAAGAAATTCGCCGCCCTGTTGGCGGCCGCCCTGGCAATCTCGGGCGGCGTCATCTTGTGGTCGCCCGCCAGCCACGAAGCCCAGGCCGACACTGCTGTCGCCAGCAATACCGTTACCGTGGACGTTGCGGTTGTCGCGCAACAGGACATCACCGACTGGCAGGATTATTCCGGCCGCCTGGAGGCGGTCGAGCGTGTTGAAATCCGTCCCCTGGTTTCCGGCACGCTGACCAGGATCCATTTCAAGGACGGCGACCTGGTGAAGAAAGGCGACGTGCTGTTCACCATAGACCCGCGGCCGTTCGAGGCGGAGGTCGCGCGCGCCCAGGCCCAGCTGAGCGGCGCCGAGGCGCGGCTCGACTACACCAGCCACGACCTGGAACGCGCGGAGCGCCTGATCGGCGACAACGCCATCGCCCGCCGCGACTTCGAGGAAAAGCGCAACGCGGCGCTGGAGGCGAAAGCCGCATTGCTGGCAGCGCAGGCCGCATTGCAGACCGCCCGCCTCAACCTGGAATATAGCCGCATCACGGCACCGGTATCCGGCCGGATTTCCCGCGCCGAGGTGACGCTGGGCAATATCGTTTCCGCGGGCGCGAGCTCCACGCCGCTCACCACGCTGGTGTCTACCGACAACATCTACGCGGCGCTCGAGGTGGACGAGCAAAGCTACCTGAAATTCATCCAGCCCGGACACACCAGCCAGCTCAAGGTCTTGCTGGGGCTGGCGAACGAGGACGGCTATAGCCGCGAAGGCCGCATCGGCTCGGTCGATAACCGCATAGACACCGCATCGGGCACCATCCGCGTGCGCGCCGTGTTCGACAACCGCAAGGGCGACTTGCTGCCGGGGCTGTATGCGCGCGTCAGGCTGGGCAGCGGCAGCACCCACCCGGCGTTACTGATAGACGAGAAAGCCGTGGGCACCGACCAAGACAAGCGCTACGTGCTGGTGGTCGATGCGCAGAACCAGGCCAATTACCGAGAGATACGGCTAGGCGCGGCCCATGGTGAGCTGCGCGTGGTGGAAAGCGGGCTGCAGCCTAGCGAACGCATCGTGGTCAATGGCCTGCAACGGGTGCGTCCCGGCAGCCAGGTCAGCCCGCACCTGGTCGCCATGCCCGGCAGCGCGTCGCCATTGGCCCAGGTTCGGGCAGAGGAAGCGATCCACACGATCCGCAGCCTTCCCAATAAACAGCAAAAGGCCGTCAACGCATGAGAGCCTATTCATCCTCTTTTCACAGGGTACGTTGTCCCGCCAGGGCCGGCGATGCAAGGCGAAAACCACAGTCGGGCCGTTGCCCGGCGAGGATTTGCAACGACGCAGCGACTATGCTGGCGGGACAACCCACAGGGCATGGCTTCAAACCGCACCCGCTCTGCGTTCCAGACCTTGGCGAGGCAATAAGCATCGCCTGCGGCCTGCGCCTTGATCGGGCACGCTTTGAAACCATGCGTCCCCTATAAAAAGAGGATGAACAGGCTCTAAATCTTAGGGAGAACTTACAAATGAATATCTCAAAATTCTTCATCGACCGCCCGATCTTTGCGGGCGTGCTGTCGATGCTCATCTTGCTGGGCGGGGCGCTGGCCATGTTCCAGCTGCCCATCTCGGAATATCCCGAAGTCGTGCCGCCATCCGTGGTGGTGCGCGCGCAATACCCCGGCGCCAATCCCAAGGTGATCGCCGAGACGGTGGCCTCGCCGCTGGAGGAATCCATCAACGGCGTGGAAGACATGATCTACATGCAGTCGCAGGCCAACAGCGACGGCAACCTCACCATCACCGTCAACTTCAAGCTCGGCGTAGACCCGGACAAGGCGCAGCAACTGGTGCAGAACCGCGTCAACCAGGCGTTGCCCAGGCTGCCGCCCGACGTGCAGCGGCTGGGCCTCACCACGCTGAAAAGCTCGCCCACACTCACCATGGTGGTACACCTGGCCTCGCCGGACAACCGCTACGACATGACCTATTTGCGCAACTATGCCGTGATCAACGTCAAGGATAGGCTGGCGCGCATCCAGGGCGTGGGCGAAGTCGGCCTGTTCGGCTCCGGTAACTACGCCATGCGCGTCTGGCTCGATCCGCAGAAAGTCGCCCAGCGCGGCATGACCGCATCCGACGTGGTGCAGGCGATCCGCGAGCAGAACGTGCAGGTGGCGGCCGGCGTGATCGGCGCATCGCCCAACAATGTGCCGCTGCAACTGTCGGTCAATGCGCAGGGCCGTCTCAAGACCGAGGAGGAATTTGCCGCGATCATCCTCAAGACTTCTGCCGACGGCGCCATCACGCGCCTTTCCGACGTGGCGCGCATCGAGCTCGCTGCCTCGGAATACGGCCTGCGCTCGTTGCTGGACAACAAGCCTGCGGTCGCCATCCCGATCTTCCAGGCGCCCGGCGCCAACGCACTGGCGATTTCCGATGCCGTGCGCGCCACCATGAAGGAGCTGGCTGCCGATTTCCCCGAATCCGTGGAATACCATATCGTCTACGACCCGACGCAGTTCGTGCGCTCCAGCATCCGCGCCGTGGTGTCCACGCTGCTGGAAGCGATCGCCCTGGTGGTGCTGGTGGTGATCCTGTTCCTGCAGACCTGGCGCGCATCCATCATCCCCTTGCTGGCGGTCCCGGTTTCCATCATCGGCACTTTCTCGCTGATGCTGGCATTCGGCTACTCGATCAACGCGCTGTCGCTGTTCGGCATGGTGCTGGCGATCGGCATCGTGGTGGATGACGCCATCGTCGTGGTGGAAAACGTCGAGCGCAATATCGAATCGGGCCTGAGCCCGCGCGACGCCACCTACCAGGCCATGCGCGAGGTGAGCGGGCCCATCATCGCCATCGCGCTGACCCTGATCGCGGTGTTCGTGCCGTTGGCGTTCATGACCGGCCTTACCGGGCAGTTCTACAAGCAGTTCGCCATGACCATCGCCATTTCCACCGTGATCTCGGCGTTCAACTCCCTGACCTTGTCCCCTGCCCTGTCCGCCATGCTGCTCAAGGGCCACGGCGACAAGAAGGACTGGCTCACGCGCTTCATGGACCGCTGGCTGGGCGGCTTCTTTGCCAGGTTCAACAACCTGTTCAGCCGCGCCTCCGACAACTACGGCAAGGGCGTCAAGGGCATCATCAACCATAAGGGCTCGGCCATGGGCGTCTATGCCGTGCTGCTCGGCCTGACCGTGGGCGTCTCCCTGATTGTGCCGGGCGGCTTCGTGCCGGCGCAGGACAAGCAATACCTGGTGGGCTTCGCCCAGCTGCCTAGCGGCGCCTCGCTGGAACGTACGGAGGAAGTCATCCGCCGCATGAGCGAGATCGCATTGCAGCAGCCCGGCGTGGAAAACGCGGTCGCCTTCCCCGGCCTCTCGATCAACGGCTTCACCAACAGTTCCAGCGCCGGCATCGTCTTCACACCGCTCAAGCCGTTCAACGAACGCAAAGGCAAGGAATTGTCGGCCGCCGCGATCGCGCAATCGCTGAATGAGAAATTCGGCCAGATCCAGGACGCCTATATCGCCGTGTTCCCGCCGCCCCCGGTCATGGGCCTGGGCACCATCGGCGGCTTCAAGCTGCAGATCGAGGACAGGGGCGCGCTGGGCTATGCCGAGCTGGACAAGGCAGTGAACTCCTTCATCGCCGAGGCTTCCAAGGCGCCGGAACTGGGCCCCATGTTCACCAACTACCAGATCAACGTGCCGCAGCTGAACGTGGACCTGGACCGTGCCAAGGCCAAGCAATTGGGCGTGCCGGTGACCGAGGTGTTCGACACCATGCAGATCTACCTCGGCTCGCTCTACATCAATGACTTCAACCGATTCGGCCGCGTATTCCAGGTGCGCGCGCAAGCCGATGCGCCCTACCGCGCCAAGGCCGAGGACATCCTGCAACTGAAAACCCGCAACATGGCGGGCGACATGGTGCCGTTGTCCTCGCTGGTCAAGGTGACCCCTACCTACGGTCCGGAAATGGTGGTGCGCTACAACGGCTATACCGCCGCCGACATCAACGGCGGGCCGGCGCCGGGCTATTCCACCGGGCAGGCCCAGGCGGCAGTGGAAAGGATAGCCGCGCAGACCCTGCCGCCCGGCATCAAGTTCGAGTGGACCGACCTGACCTACCAGCAGATCCTCGCGGGCAATGCCGGCATCTGGGTGTTCCCAATCAGCGTGCTGCTGGTGTTCCTGGTGCTGGCGGCGCTGTACGAGAGCCTGGCCTTGCCGCTCGCGGTGATCCTCATCGTGCCGATGAGCATCCTGGCGGCACTCACGGGCGTCTGGCTGACCAAGGGCGATAACAACATCTTTACCCAGATCGGGCTGATGGTGCTGGTGGGACTATCTGCAAAAAATGCCATCCTCATCGTCGAGTTCGCGCGCGAGCTGGAACTGCAAGGCAGCAGCATCGTCAAGGCCGCGATCGAGGCCAGCCGCTTACGTCTGCGCCCCATCCTCATGACCTCCATCGCCTTCATCATGGGCGTGGTGCCGCTGGTGACGTCCAGCGGCGCGGGCTCGGAAATGCGCTACGCCATGGGCATCGCCGTGTTCTTCGGCATGCTGGGCGTGACCCTGTTCGGCCTGTTCCTCACGCCCGTGTTCTACGTGCTGCTGCGCAAGCTGAGCGGAGGCCGCCAGCTGCATTCGGCCACCGAGCACAAACCCCATGTTGCCGGCCCAGCCGCCAGCCATTTGATATAGGAAGCACACCATGAAACCGACCAAGACATTATCGCTATTGACCGCGACGCTGCTGCTGACGGCATGCTCAGTGGCCCCGGTCTATGAAAAGCCAAAGGTGGCAACACCGGCGCAATTCAAGGAAGCCTCCCTTCATGCGACTGGAGAACAGTCCAGCCAGTGGAAGACTGCAGAGCCGGCGGAACTCAACCACCGCGGCCAGTGGTGGCAGGTCTTCAACGACCTCACCCTGGACAACCTGGAGGACGAGGCCCTGGCCGCCAACCAGAATCTGCAGGCTGCCACCGCCAGGCTGGCGCAATCCCGCGCCTTGTTCAAGGACGAGCGTTCCAACCGCTACCCGCAATTGAGCGGCGGCATCAGCCCCGGGCATCAACGCGTATCGCCAGATGCCCAGCGCACCGAGAACGGCAGCGAACAGACATTGTGGCGCGCGCAGGCGCAATTCGCCTATGAGGCAGACCTGTTCGGCCGCGTATCCTCGCTGGTCAACGCCGCCCAGGCCGATGCGGAACAGAGCGCCGCCCTGCTGCGCTCGGTCCTGCTATCCCTGCAGGCGGATGTGGCGCAGCAATACTTCACCATCCGCGAGCTGGATGCCGAGCGTGACATCTACCAGCACACCGTCAAGCTGCGCGAGCAAACCGTGCAGCTGACGCAGCACCGCTACGACGCCGGCGACATCAGCGAACTGGAACTGGCGCGCGCCAAGACCGAACTCGCGGCCGCACGCTCGGAGGAACTGGGCGTGACGCGCCGCCGCGCGATTGCCGAACACGCCCTCGCCATCCTGCTGGGCAAAACCCCAGCGGAATTCAGCCTGGCAGCGCTTCCATTGCAACGCATCAGCATCAACGTGCCAGCCGGCTTGCCGTCCTCGTTGCTGGAACGCCGGCCAGACATCGCAGCCGCCGAGCGCGCGATGGCGGCGGCGAATGCGCGCATCGGCGTCGCCAAGGCGGCCTATTTCCCGCGCCTCAACATCACCGGCGCGCTCGGTTACGAATCCTCCGAGCTAGGCAGCCTGTTCGAGTGGTCCAACCGCACCTTCCTGCTCGGGCCCTTGATCGGCACCATGCTCTCGATGCCGATCTTTGACGGCGGCCGCCGCGAAGCCGGGCTGGAACGCGCACGCGCCGTCTACGAAGAAGACGTCGCCAAATACCGGCAGACCGTGCTCAACGCCTTTGGCGAGGTCGAGGACAACCTGGCCAGCCTGCGCATCCTCGACAACCAGTCCGAAGTGCAGGACACGGCCGTCGCCTCGTCGCAACGCGCCAGCCACCTCGCCCAGAGCCGCTACCGCGAAGGCCTGGTCAGCTACCTTGAGGTGATCGATGCGGATCGAACCTTGCTGCAGCAAAAGCGCGTCACCCTGCAACTCGACGGCGAGCGCGCCCGCGCCACGGTCAACCTGATCCGCGCGCTGGGCGGTAGCTGGGAGGCTGCGCCGGTCGTCGCCTCGAAATAACCGTGGCTAGCCCTAGCCGGGCCATGCCGCCAAGCGCGCCCTTGGACAACCTTCCCCGGCGGGGTTATGCTGGGATTGGCAAGGGGTTTGCCGCAGGCAGTAAAGCGTACGATAAGGCAAGCAACACGCCGGAGAGTTTTGTTCGCAGTCCTTAAAGGAATTGGCATGATTTCAATCGACACGGCATTGCAATTCGTCGCGGTATCGGCGGTGCTTGCCTTGGCGCCCGGCCCGGACAATATGTTCGTCCTGATGCAAGCGGCTGCCGGCGGCGTGCGCAAGGGCATTGCGGTGACGCTTGGGCTATGCACCGGCTTGGTCGTGCACACCGCCGCCGTCGCATTCGGCGTCGCCGCCATTTTCCAGGCATCGGCCGCCGCCTTTACCACGCTCAAGATCGTGGGAGCTGTCTATTTGCTTTACCTTGCCTACGGCGCGTTCACCTCAGGCATGGGCACATCGCCCGGCAACGAAGGCACGGCTCTCCCCAATCATGACACTATCGGGCTCGACAAAGGGCTTTATCAGCGCGGCATCCTCATGAACGTCACCAACCCCAAGGTGGCGTTGTTCTTCCTGGCTTTCCTGCCGCAATTCGTCAAGGATGGCGCCGGACGTGCGCCTCTGCAGATATTGCAGCTTGGCGTATTGTTCATGATCACCACGCTGGTCATCTTCAGCCTGGTCGCCTATACCGCCGGCCGGCTCAGCCGTTGGCTGCAACGCTCGCCCAAGGCGGTCAGGAACATGAACAGGATTGCAGGGGTCGTCTTCATCGGGCTTGCCGCCAGGTTGCTAACTGCACAGCGATAAAACGGCTGCACATGCAGCTTGTTTGATATGTAGGTGGGAAGTTAGTGCGCCCAATCTATATCGGCAGAGTCACACTGGGTCAATGACGGCTCATCGGCCTGCATGCAGGCTTACTACCTTATTCACGGCACTAACCCGCGTATTCTAACCTCGAACCGCTATACCATGCCCTACTTCTTCTTGGGATCCGGACTGTCGATGACGATATCGTTCTGCACCGATACCACTCCGCTCACGCTGCGCGCCACTATTGCCGCCTGGCTCACCTCGGCTTGCGACCGCGCGGTGCCGCTCAAATGCACCGCACCGAGGTCGTCGGACTGCACCTTGATATCAAGCGCATCCAGCGTCTGGTCGCGCGCGAGCGCAGCCTTGACCTTGCCGGTAGTGGCCGAATCGTCAGCATACGTGGTCAGGGACTCGCTATCCTCGGTACGGCCGTACAACGGCAAAGACAATGCCAGCATCAGCAATGAAAACTTGAAAAACCGCATACATCATCCTCAAACTTGATCTGGATTCCATAATCGTAAACATGGCGTTCTTTAAAATAAGAGTCGTCATATTCCGAAGCATGTGTAGGAATTCGCAACCAAGAATGGCTTACACAACTCAGCGAAACAATCCTGGCTAGCCGATTTGCCGCAGACAGCACAAGCAGTACGGCATGGCAGCGCAACGACGCCAGGAGAGTTTTGTCAGCCGCTCTAAAGCAATTCGCTTGACACAGGCACGGCGGCGCCATGTAAGATGAAAAAACTGTGTCATTTACAAAACTTGAACCGGTAGAATCCTGCCACGGATAGAAGGATAAGCGATGCCCTCGTTATACAAGAGCCGCGAAGAGCGAGTACAAGATGTTGTCAAAGCCTATATGAATGAGAACAATACCGTGCGTCACTCCCTGACGTTCGGCGGCCAGTTCCTGCCCCATAGCGAACAGGAAAGAGAGCAAATGCGCGAGGAACGCGCCTGGGCACTGGCCCGGCTTGCAATCGACAAGATCATGCGGCTTCCCTACATTGCCATCAACCGCATATCGGCAACATGATTCTTCCCTGCAATGCTTGCGTAAACCCGACGTTCCGGAGATCGCGCATACAACCCGGAGCACAGGAAGGGCAGCTATCGCTGGCTCAGCATGCCATAATGCATTTCAATGCATCCGTCATTTATTTACTCCAACAATAAAACTAAACTCCAATAAAGCAAACGTTGAACATCTTGCCAACTGAATAAGGAGCTTTCCCATGCTATCCCGACGCAGTTTCCTCTCCGGCATCGCGGCAGCCGGCGCAGGCCTCGCCCTGGCCCGTCCTGTGTTCGCCAAGCCGTTATCACAAGCCGCATCCATGCAGACCCGCGTTATCCCGTCCAGCGGAGAGCGCTTGCCTGTGATCGGCATGGGCAGCTCAGGCAGCTTCGAAGTCGGCAATAGCGCCGCCGAGCTCGACCCTTTGCGTGAAGTATTGAGGCGGTTCTTCGCAGGCGGCGCGACGGTCATCGACACTGCCCCTTCCTATGGCACTGCCGAGGAAGTGATCGGCCAATTGCTGGAAGAGCTGGGCCTGCGTTCCAAGGCCTTCCTCGCCACCAAGCTCGGCACTTCCGGGCGCGAGGCCGGCCTGGCGCAATTCCAGGCCTCGCTCAAGCGGTTGCGCACCGACAAGGTGGAACTGCTCCAGGTGCACAACCTGCGGGACTGGCGCACCCAGTTCGAAGTGATCAAGGAGCTCAAGGTGCAGGGCAAGACCCGCTACACCGGGCTCACCCATTACGTGGACAGCGGCCATGACGAACTGGCCGAGGTGGTGCGCAAGGTCAAGCCGGACTTCCTGCAGGTCAATTACTCCGTCATATCCCGCAACGCGGAACAGAAAGTGTTTCCAATCGCCAGGGAACTCGGCGTGGCAGTCCTGATCAACCGCGCTTTCGAAGACGGCCGCCTGTTTTCCAGGATGCAAGGCAAACTGCTGCCGCCCTGGGCCGCAGAAGCTGGGATCACCTCCTGGGCGCAGGCTTTTCTCAGGTTTGCCCTGAGCCACCCCGCCGTCACCACCGTGATACCCGCTACCGGCAAGCCGGATCGCCAGAGCGACAACCTCAAGGCCGGCAGCGGACCGGCCTTGACCGAAGCGCAGCGGAAATCGTTGATCGACACGGTCGGCTGAGGGAATTCACTCCATGCGCCTCTCCTCGCTTGCCAGCCGCCTGTTCAATGTGGAAAAGCAGGAAGCGCCAGCGGTGCTGGCCGGCCTGCTCATGTTCTTCCTGCTGTTCGCGGGCTATTTCATGCTGCGCCCGGTGCGCGAGACCATGGGCCTGGCAGGCGGCGTGCGCAACCTGCAATGGCTGTTCACCGGCACCTTCGTCGCCACGCTTGCCGTACTGCCGCTGTTCGGTTGGCTCGCCTCTATGGCGCAGCGCCGGCGCATCCTGCCCTGGACTTACGGCTTCTTCACCTTGAACCTGCTTGCCTTCGCCGCAGGCATGGCATGGCAGCCGGACAATCCATGGGTGGCAAGGGCGTTTTACATCTGGCTGTCGGTCTTCAACATGCTGACCATCTCGCTGGCCTGGAGCGTCCTCGCCGACGTCTTTTCCAGCGCACAGGCCAAGCGCCTGTTTGCACTGATGGCCGCAGGCGCCAGCCTGGGCGGCTTGGCCGGGCCGGTGCTGGGCACGCTCCTGGTCGGGCCGCTCGGCCACTCCGGATTGCTGGCGCTGTCGGCGCTGATGCTGGCGGGCAGCGCTGTAGCCGGCCTCGCCTTGCAACGCTGGCGCAACTTGCATCCGCGCGCGCCGGACGAGGCATGTGCCCGCTCGCAGCCGCTGGGCGGCAACCCGTTCTCGGGCGCAACGGCAGTATTCCGCTCGCCATACCTGCTGGGCATCGCCACTTTCGTCATCTTGCTGGCGACGGCCAATACCTTCCTCTACTTCGAGCAGGCGCGCCTGGTGGAAGCGACTTTCCCCGATAAAGTGCAGCAGACCCAGGTTTTCGGGATCATCGACATCGTCGTGCAATCGCTGGCGCTGCTGACCCAGTTCTTCCTGACCGGCCGCATCGCGCAGCGCCTCGGCGTCAGCGTGCTGCTGGTCGCGGTGCCGCTGGTAATTGCTGCCGGCTTTCTCTGGCTCGCGCTGGCCCCCGTATTCGCGGTGCTCGCTGTCGTCATGGTGGTGCGCCGTGCCGGAGAATATGCGCTGGTACGCCCTGGCCGCGAGATGCTCTACACCTCGGTTTCCCCCGAGCAGAAATACAAGGCCAAGAACTTCATCGACACCGTCGTATACCGCGGCGGCGATGCCGTGAGCGGCTGGGTCAAGCACGGAATAGATCTGTTGGCAGGACAACCTGCTGTCGCAATGCTGATCGGCAGTCTGTTCGCCCTCGTATGGGCAGGCAATGGATTGTTGCTCGGGCGCAGCCAGAAACGTCTTGAAGCAAGAAGTGAGGATGGGCCCAGTTAGCAATCCTCTTGTAAAAGAATCACTCGGCTAAGAAGCATTGCAAAGTATGCTGGAATTGTCGCAGGCACGATGCAAGACAAACAAGAAAGCCCAAACCGAAGTCTGGGCTTTTGATGAATTCTGGAGCGGGAAACGAGTCTCGAACTCGCGACCTCAACCTTGGCAAGGTTGCGCTCTACCAACTGAGCTATTCCCGCATTGCTTCACAGCAAAATCATTTACCTGGAGGCGCGAGCCGGAGTCGAACCGGCCTAAACGGCTTTGCAGGCCGCGGCATAACCGCTTTGCTATCGCGCCATAAACAGTATCAGGCTACCCTTCCGGATACCTGATAAAAAAGGAAAGTGCTTGCAGCCACTTTCCCTTTTAAATCCTGGAGCGGGAAACGAGTCTCGAACTCGCGACCTCAACCTTGGCAAGGTTGCGCTCTACCAACTGAGCTATTCCCGCATCGAAAGAAGGCGCTATTCTAAGGATTTTCAGGCGTGTGTCAAGCGTATTTCAGCCCGATCAACCAGCCTTCATGCGAGGCCATGCGGCCTTCAAATAGTAAGCCATTGACACCAATGTCAAAAACGCTGCGATGTAAATCAGCGCCTCGCCGTAAAAACTGATATTCAGCGGCCCCAATGGATCGTAGTACAGCAGGAACAGGATGGCCGCCATCTGCACCGCCGTCTTGACCTTGCCGATGAACGCGACGGCGACGCTGCCGCGCTCGCCTACCCCCGCCATCCATTCCCGCAAGGCGCTGATCGCAATTTCGCGCCCGATGATGATCAAGGCGACCACCGCGCCGACGCGGTCGAGCTCGATCAGCAGCACCAAGGCGGCCGCCACCATCAGCTTGTCCGCGACCGGGTCGAGGAAGGCGCCGAATGCCGAAGTCTGGTTGAGCGCGCGCGCCAGGTAGCCGTCGAACCAGTCGGTGATGGCGGCGAAGGCGAAAATGAACGTCGCCAGCACGTTTTTGTCGTGCATGGGCAAGGTACTTTCCGGGAAATAGAATATCCCGACAAAAAGCGGGATGCATAGGATGCGCATCACCGTCAGGCTATTGGGGACATTCCAGACCATCAGTGCAACTCCTCATAAATTTTCTGCGCCAGCGCATGGCTGATGCCATCCACCTGTGCAATTTCGTCCACGCTGGCATTCTTGACGCCATCCAGGCCGCCAAACCGCATCAGCAGGCTCTTGCGGCGCTTGGCGCCTATGCCACCGATATCCTCCAGGCTTGAATGCATGCGCGCCTTGCCGCGCTTGGCGCGGTGGCCGGTGATGGCAAAGCGGTGGGCCTCGTCGCGGATCTGCTGCAACAGGTGCAGCCCGGGATGATCCTTCTTCAAGCCCACAGGCTCTTCACGCTCGGGAAAGAACATCTGTTCCAGTCCCGGCTTGCGTTCCTCGCCCTTGGCGATGCCGACCAGTTGGATGTCCGGTAGGCCGACTTCGTTCATGACTTCGACCGCCACGCCCAATTGCCCCTTGCCGCCATCGATGAACACCAGGTCAGGACGCTTGCCCTCGCCGGCCGCCACCTTGCGGTAACGCCGCGTCAGCGCGTCGCGCATCGCCGCGTAGTCGTCTCCCGGCGTAATGCCAGTGATATTGTACCGGCGATACTCTGAATTCTGCATGTTGCCCTTGTCGAATACCACGCAGGAGGCCACCGTCGCTTCGCCCATGGTATGGCTGATATCGAAACACTCGATGCGTTCAGTGTTCTCCGGCAGATCCAGCGCCTCGCGCAAGGCATTCAGCCTAAGCTGCTGGTTGGCCTGCTGGGCAACACGCTGGCTGAGGGCCAGTTCAGCATTGGTTTGCGCCATCTTGAGCCAGACGCGCTTGTCACCGATGGGGTTGGTGTTGATCTTGATCCTGCGGCCCGCCTGCTCGCTGAACACTTCCTCCATTGCAGTGGTTTCCAGCGGCGCGCCCACGATCAGCAACGGCGGAATAGCGCCTGCCATGTAATGCTGCTCGAGGAAGGCCTCCATGGTGGTTTCCAGGTCGGCGCCGTCTGCATTCTTGGGAAAGAAGCTCTTGTCGCCGAGGTGATGGCCGCCGCGGATCATGACCAGGTTCACGCACCATTGCCCTTGCAGCTCGGCGCAGGCGATCACGTCGGCATCGCTGACGTTGAAATCGCTGACGAACTGCTTGGCCTGCACCTGGCGCAGGTTCTGGATGCGGTCGCGGTACACGGCCGCAAGTTCATAGTCCATCTGCTCGGCGGCTTCGTTCATCTTCTCGCCGAGTTCGTCCATCACCTGCTGCTCCTTGCCTTGCAGGAACAGGCTGGCGTGCATCACGTCGCGGCGGTAATCCTCTTCCGTGATGAAGCCGACGCAAGGCGCGGTGCAGCGCTCGATCTGGTGCAGCAGGCAGGGCCTTGAACGGTTGGCGAACACGGTATTCTCGCAAGTGCGCAGACGAAACACCTTCTGCAGGAGCTGGATGCTTTCGCGCACCGCTACCGCATTGGGGAACGGGCCGAAATAGCTGCTGCCCTTGCGTTGCGCGCCGCGATGGAAAGCCAGGCGCGGAAAGGCATCTCCGGTCAGGGCGATATATGGGTAGGATTTGTCGTCGCGGAACAGCACATTGTAGCGCGGCATGAAGCCCTTGATGAGGTTGTTCTCCAGCAGCAGCGCTTCCGCTTCCGAGCGCGTCACCGTGGTTTCGATGCGCGAGATATTGGACACCATGAGCCGCGTGCGCGGGGACGGCAGGTTTTTCTGGAAATAGGACGACACCCGCTTCTTGAGGTCGCGGGCCTTGCCTACATAGATCACTTCGTCCTGGGCATTGATCATGCGATACACGCCAGGCAGGTTGGGCAGGTTTTTCAGTACCGGTTTGGGGTCGAACATAGGGGTTCCTGGCCGTCAGGCGGCCAGCAGCATCAACTCAATAGGACAGGGCAACGGCTTAATCGCTATCCAGCAACTCGCCCGCCACGGCCCAATTTTCTCCCGCCACCTCTTCAAAGGTGATGTAGGTATAGGACTTGGGCTTCTTGGCGATACGTTCCAGCGTATCCGTGATTTCTTCCGCAATCTTGGCCTTTTGCTCGCGGGTCAATGTGCCCGCTACCTTGATGTCGACGTAAGGCATTTGCTTATTCTCCTGGCGTGGGTTGTCAGATTCAGTCCGGGTTCAATGCGCATGGCCATGCTCATGCGGATGATCGTGCCCATGATCATGAAGATGGCCAGTATTGCTCGTCAGCCAGCAATTGGCGTTGGCATCGCTATGTGCGCTCCTAGTTTCCGGCTGCAGCGTGACATGCTCGATGTTGAAGCGGTCATGGAGCATATGCCCCAGGTTGTTCAAGACCTCATGCCAATCGTGCATGTCCTCCAGCACGATATGGGCCGAAAGCGCGGTTTTTTCCGAGGAAAGCGACCAGATGTGCAAGTGATGCACGCCCTGAACCTTGTCGCTTACGGTCATGGCATGCTCTACGGCCTGGATATCGATATGCGGCGGCACGCCTTCCATCAGCACGTGCAGCACTTCGCCCAGCAGGCGCAGGGTGGAGACTAGGATCAACACCGAGATGAAGATGGACAGTATGGGGTCGATCGGCATCCAGCCCGTGAAGTAAATCACCGCCCCGGCCACGATCGCCACTACCGAGCCGAGCAAGTCGCCCAGCACGTGCAGCAAGGCCGCGCGGCTGTTCAAGCTGCTGTGTCCCTTGTGCAATATCAATGCCACGACGATGTTGACGAGCATGCCGACAAACGCGATCAGCATCACTTCCCCGCCCTGCACCGGCCGGGGGTCGGCAAGACGCTGCACGGCCTCATAGGCAATGCCGGCGATCACCGCCAGCATCAGCAATGCGTTCAACAACGCGACAATGACTTCGGCGCGCACCAGGCCAAAATTATGCTTGCGCGTGGCCGGCTTGCGGGCGATCCAGCCGCCCAGCCAGGCGAGCGCCAAGGCGAAGGCGTCCGACACCATGTGGCCGGCGTCGCTGAGCAAGGCCAATGAACCCGTCCACCAGCCGCCGACAGCCTCGACCACGGCAAACCCGGCGATCAGGAGCAAAGGGAGCAACAGGGAAGGCTGGCTGCCTCCGCACGCATGTGAATGATCTTGATGATGATGAGCGCCCATAAGGGTGTAATGCTAGCAGGCATGGCAGCAATTAAAAAGCCGCGGCCGTAAATATCTGTCGCGTATGCCGTCGTCTCCGCGCCATAATGGCGGGGTAGAAATTTCATGGATAAAACACAATACCGGCCGGCCCGTCCTTTATAATGTCGCCAGTTATTGCCAACCCCTGCCCATGCTCAGTTATCGTCACGCATTCCATGCCGGCAACCATGCCGACGTCCTCAAGCATTTCGTATTGCACCAAGTGCTGGCGTACGCCAATCAAAAGGACAAGCCCTACTGGTACATCGACACGCACGCCGGCGCCGGCATGTATGCGCTGGACCACGGCTATGCGGTACAGAATGCCGAGTTCAAGCAAGGTATCGGACAACTATGGGAATGCGACGACCTGCCTGACTCGCTGCTATCCTTTATCGAGCTGATCAAGCACATCAACCGCGGCAAGGCGCTCAAGCATTACCCCGGCTCCCCTGCCGTCGCACAAGAACTGTTGCGCGGCAGCGACCGCGAGCGCCTGTTCGAACTGCACCCGAGCGACGCGAAACTGCTCAGGCAACATTTCAAGCCGGCAGGCCGCCAGGTGCTGGTCGAACAACAGGATGGGTTTGCGGGCCTGAAAGCCCTGCTGCCGCCGCCACCGCGCCGGGCGGTGGTGCTGATCGACCCGCCCTACGAGGAAAAGCGCGATTACCAGCGCGTCATCGAAGCGTTGAAGGACAGCCTGCAGCGCTTTGCCACGGGCACTTATCTGCTCTGGTATCCATTATTGCAGCGCCCCGAGGTCGACCTGCTGACCGACAGGCTGGCCAAGCTGGGCGCCACCAGCTGGCTGCATGCGACGCTCAGCATCAAGGCCCCCTCCGCGGACGGTTTCGGCATGCACGGCAGCGGCATGTTCGTGATCAATCCGCCATGGACGTTGCCGGACACCCTGCAACAAGCCCTGCCTTATCTGGCGGAGAAACTGGCATTGGACGACGGTGCTGGCTACACCCTGCAACATCATATTCCCTGAAGCATCTTCCAGCTCCAGATCATCGAATCGTTTTATCCAGCAAGAAAGGAAACACGCATGCAATCCCCGCCTAAAACCAGAATGAGTCCGTTGAGCGCCATCCTGTTCGGCAGCCGCTGGCTGCAATTGCCGCTCTACCTAGGCCTGATCGTGGCGCAAGTGGTCTATGTCATCCATTTCATGAAGGAGCTGGCGCACCTGATCGAGCGCCTGCCGCAACTGCACGAGGCCGACATCATGCTCATGGTGCTGGGCCTGATCGACGTAGTGATGATCTCCAACCTGCTGATCATGGTCATTATCGGCGGCTACGAAACTTTCGTCTCGCGCCTCAACCTCAAGGGGCACCCGGACGAGCCGGATTGGCTGTCGCACGTCAATGCCAACCTGCTCAAGGTGAAGCTGGCGATGTCCATCATCGGCATCTCCTCGATCCACCTGCTCAAGACCTTCATCAATGTCGAGAACCTGGACGACAAGACCCTGATCTGGCAAACCGTCATCCATATGGCCTTCATCGCCTCAGCGGTCTCCATCGCCTGGATCGACCGCATCATGGCGCATCCGGACGACAAGCATTAAGCGACTGCCGGCAGCAGGCACCAGCCTGCTGCCGGACATTTCATTTCCCGGGGAACAGGCTATCGACGCACCGGTAAAAGCACATGCCGACCACCATGGCGCCGACAAAGACCACAGCGCTGGCGCTGCCTGCTCCCACACCCGCCAAAGCAGGCCCGGGGCAATATCCGACCATTCCCCACCCTATCCCGAACAATCCTGCGCCTATTAACAGCCTGGCGTCGATGCACCCGGGCTCCGGAACCTGCACCTCCTGGCCCAGGAAAGTGCGCTGACGCAAACGCATCCTGAAAAAACCGACGGCTGCGACCGGGATCGCGCCCAGCATTACGAAGGCCAATGACGGGTCCCATCGCCCGGCAACATCAAGAAACGCCAGCACTTTCTGCGGGTTGACCATCCCGGAGACGATCAAGCCCAAGCCAAACAGAAAACCGGCAATCAGCGCAGTCATCAAGGGCACGTATTTCCTCCTAGATCCAACGGCCTATCCATACCGTCAACATCGCCGTTGCCATGAAGACCGCCGTTGCCGCGATCGAGCGCAGGGAAAGCCTGGCAATGCCGCACACGCCGTGCCCACTGGTGCAGCCGTTACCCAGGCGCGTGCCAAACCCGACGAGTATCCCGGCGCTGATCAGCAGCCCCTTGTCCGTTGTCACCACGATCTCCGGCATGCCCCATAAAACCTCATAGGCAATAGGCGCGAACAGCAGGCCCAGAAGAAACACAAGCCGCCAGGCATTGCGCTGGTCCAGCCTTTGCAGCAGACCCGCCAGAATGCCGCTGATACCGGCAACTTTGCCATTCGCCACCACCAGCAGCGCAGCGGACAGCCCGATCAGTCCTCCCCCCAATAGCGAGGCCAGCGGCGTCGCGCTTTCCCAATCCAAGGTCATGACCATGCCTCCATAGACTAATTGCCAGCGCGCCCGGAAAATACCTTGCTCAACCAGCCGTCCAGCAACGCTTTCTCATGGCGCATGGTATCCAGGCTATTGGGACGCGGGTTGAGCAAAAACGCTGGGTTGCTCAATTTTTCATCGCCAACCTGCAGCACTTTCCCATCGCCATCCCGCAATTCGTAATTCAACACGATGCGTGGCGGATAAATATCCCGCACCATGCGCACGTCGGGATTGACTGGCATGATCCAGGGCTCGAAGCCGCCCGCCATATCAATATCCTTGATCGATATCGTCAGCTGTTCACCCGGGCGCAGATAACCCGCCGCCTTCTTTTCAACGTGCTTGCGCAACTGGTCAAGATAATTGGGGTTGGGCGGCCCATGGTTGGTGCTGGAAATATCCGTGAACCTCTCCGGCGAGATATATTCCACCTGGACTGGCGGCTTGGGTGCAGCTTCTGCTGCAAACAATACTCCGCAGCTTAAAAACAGCACGACAGAAACTAGAATCTTCATCCCAATGGCTCCTTTAAACCGGCCGCACATCCATCATAACCATTAAATATCATAGCGTTAGAAAATCAACACCTATTCCTGAATGGCCCATAGGCTCAAGCATTATTCTTGCTCTACCTGAAACCATCACCAATTCAATCTGAGCACTGCCCTCATGCAAGACAACCTCCTTTATCTATTCGTTCTCATGGCCGCACTTGCCCATACATCCTGGAACGCAATCATCAACAATGCCGGGGATAGGCTTTAATGGGGGCTGCCCAGCCGGTTTGACGCAAAACCACCTGTCACATACGATAACTCGTACGTTCATCACTCCCTACCAATCACATGGCTATCATCGTCGATGCAAACTATAGGTTCATTGCGGCATATCAAGAAGTCAACGCGCGGATTGCCCAGAGGCAACAAGCGCTGGCGCTGTACGTGACCCTGATGGTCAGCCTGCTGGCTGCGCTCGTGGCCTTGCGCCCTTCCCCGTCTGACCATGCACCGCCCGTCGAATGGCTGATCCTGGGCTTTCCGGTCGCTTCAATCTGCCTGGCCTTCCTGAATTACAAGGCGGAATGCGCCATCACCAATTTGCGCACGTTCCTATCCAGCCTGGAAAAGCTCGATGCCGCCCACGAACGTTTGCCGAGCTACAACACTGACCCGCTGTGGTCCCGCAGCGCAAACAAGGCGCGCCGCTTCCACGACTATGCCGCGGCAGTGCTGGTAGCGGGCGGCAATATCGCCGGGCTTGGGGCCGCCCAGGCCATCTATCCACAACGGCTGTCGACAGAACCCGCCTTTTTGTATATTGCGGCGACACTCTCGCTGGTCTCATTCATCATCGTGCTGTTGAGTCCGCGCTGGAGCTACTCTCCTGCATGAGCCCCTGCCTCCGAATAGCATAGACAAAAAAACAGCCGCATCAAGCGGCTGTTTTTTTAATGCGATGACAAATTACTAGCCTGCGATTTCCGAAATCGGGATGACCTTCTTGGCATATTCAGGCATCTGGTCGAAATTGAGGTACTTGTAGATATTGTCGGCATTCTTGCTGAGCTTGTCGCCTACCGTCTCCAGGTATTCCTCCTGCGTCGGGATGCGGCCCAGGCGGGCGCAGACAGCGGCCAATTCAGCAGAGCCAAGATACACGCGCGCATCCTTGCCCATGCGGTTGTCGAAGTTGCGGGTCGAGGTCGAGAACACGGTGGCACGGTCAGCCACGCGCGCCTGGTTGCCCATGCACAGCGAGCAGCCAGGCACTTCGGTACGCGCCCCGGCCACGCCAAACACGGAATACACGCCCTCGTCGCGCAGTTGGCTCTCATCCATGCGCGTAGGTGGCGCAATCCACAGGCGCGTCGGGATGCTGCCGGCGCCTTCCAGCACCTTGGCCGCTGCACGGTAATGGCCGATATTGGTCATGCAACTGCCGATGAAGACTTCGTCGATCTTGTCGCCCACCACGGCGGACAATGGCTTGATGTCGTCCGGATCGTTCGGGCAGGCCACCAGCGGCTCCTTGACCTCGTTGAGGTCGATTTCGAGCACGTAGGCGTATTCGGCATCCTTATCGGCTTCCAGCAGTTGCGGGTCGGCAAGCCAGGCCTCCATTGCCTCGATACGTCGCTGCAGGGTGCGGGCGTCTTCATAGCCGTTGTCTATCATATTCTGCATCAGGACGATGTTCGACTTGAGGAACTCGATCACCGGTTCCTTGTTCAGGTGCACGGTGCAGCCGTTGGCGGAACGCTCGGCAGAGGCATCGGCAAACTCGAACGCCTGCTCCACCTTGAGGTCGGGCAATCCCTCGATTTCGAGGATGCGGCCGTTGAAGATGTTCTTCTTACCTTGTTTGCCTACGGTCAGCTCGCCCTTCTGGATCGCGGCATAGGGAATCGCGTTCACCAGGTCGCGCAGGGTGATACCGGGCTGCATTTCGCCCTTGAAGCGCACCAGCACGGATTCCGGCATATCCAACGGCATCGCGCCCATCGCGGCGGCAAACGCCACCAGGCCGGAACCGGCCGGGAAAGAAATGCCGATCGGGAAGCGGGTGTGCGAATCGCCGCCGGTGCCGACGGTATCGGGCAGGATCAGGCGGTTGAGCCAGGAATGGATCACGCCGTCGCCGGGACGCAGGCTGACGCCGCCGCGGCTGGAGATGAATTCCGGCAGGCTGTGCTGCAGCTTGATATCGACCGGCTTGGGGTAGGCTGCGGTGTGGCAGAAGCTCTGCATCACCAGGTCGGCCGAGAAGCCCAGGCAGGCGAGTTCCTTGAGTTCGTCGCGCGTCATCGCGCCAGTCGTATCTTGTGAGCCGACGGTGGTGATCTTGGGTTCGCAATAGGTGCCCGGGCGCACGCCCTTGCCTTCAGGCAGGCCGCAGGCGCGTCCCACCATCTTCTGCGCCAGAGTGTAGCCCTTGCCGGTGTCTTCGGGCGCAACCGGCTGGATGAACAGATCTGAAGGCGGCAGGCCCAGCAACTGGCGCGCATTGTTGGTGAGGCCGCGGCCGACGATCAAGGGAATGCGGCCGCCCGCGCGTACTTCGTCCGGCATGGTCAAAGGCGCGAGGTCGAAGCTGGCGATTTCTTCGCCCGCGGCATTCAGCACCTTGCCGTCATAAGGGCGCACCACGATCACGTCGCCCGTGCTCATCGCGCTCACGTCGCACTGGATAGGCAAGGCGCCAGAGTCTTCAGCGGTATTGAAGAAGATAGGCGCGATCTTGCCGCCCAGCACTACGCCGGCGGTGCGCTTGTTCGGGATATAGGGAATATCGTTGCCCATGTGCCATTGCACGGAGTTGATCGCGGACTTGCGCGATGAACCGGTGCCGACCACGTCGCCGACATAAGCCAGCGGCAGGCCTTGTGCCTTGAGTTTTTCCAGGGTCTGCAAGCCGTCCGCCATCTTGTTGATGAGCATGGCCTTGGCGTGCAAGGGAATGTCGGGGCGCGACCAGGCCTCCTGCGCGGGCGAAAGGTCGTCGGTATTGGTTTCGCCATCCACCTTGAACACCACCAGGCGCATTTCTTCCGGCAGCTTGGGGCGGCTGGTAAACCACTCCCCGGCGGCCCAGGACTCGATCAGCGTCTTCGCATGGGTATTACCTGCCTTCATTTTCTCTGCCACGTCATGGAAGGCGTCGAACATGAGGATGGTGTGCGACAGCGCCTTGACGACGTCAACGGCCAGCGGGCCGTCCAGCAATGCGACCAAGGCCTGCACGTTGTAGCCGCCCAGCATGGTGCCCAGCAGCTTCACGGCATGTTGCGGGCTAACCAGCGGCGATATTGCCTCGCCCTTGGCAATATCTGCGAGGAAGGCTGCCTTCACATAGGCGGCCTGATCCACACCGGCAGGGATGCGGTTTTCCAGCAGGTTGACGAGGAACTGTTCCTCGCCAGCGGGAGGATTCTTCAACAGTTCGACCAGGGCGGCCGTTTGCTCTGCATCCAGCGGCAAAGGGGGCAGGCCGGCGGTGGCGCGTTCTTCTACATGTTTACGATAAGCGATTAGCATGGTTTTCCATTAACTTCGTGATAGCGGTAGGCTGCAACGCATATTGTCTATTTCCCGCATGGCGCCGTTGCGGCGCATTTCCAAGGCAGCGTTCGCTGCTGGTTGCCAATATGGCTTGCATGGCCTGAATAAGCGAATTATACAGTGTTGCGGCTGGCTTATAAATCGCCGGCAATGTGCTGCAGGCAATGAACGTGCCTGTTTTCACAGGATTTTTTAGAGAATGAATCTTGTTTACATCTCTCCCAGTCAATAGCGCATGTATTTTTGCAGTTGCTGCAGCACAACCTCGTCACCTCAGTCATGTTTTCTTCATCGATTCACTAGGAGAATCCCGGGAGGCACGGCACCCTCAACAATGACGCTGCCAGCCCAATGCACCGCTTTGGCGCAGCAAGGGGCGCCAATATGAACACTGCTGGCATGGGCACCGCGAAAAAAACGGGTGAAGCCGAGATTTTGTCAATCGCAGATGTCAGGTAAAATCACGTTTTTCCAACGCTGGCAGAGCGGCTTAACATGACTGTTGCCCTTGCGCCGGCGCTCACTACCATGCAAAAAGGTTTACCGATGGAGCTCACACCTCTTAACGCACTTTCCCCCCTCGATGGCCGCTATCAATCCAAGCTCGATCCGTTACGCCCCTATTTCAGCGAATATGCGCTGATCCGCTTCCGCGCACTGATCGAGGTCGAGTGGCTCAAGGCCCTCGCTGCCGAAACGGAACTCAAGGAAATCGCGCCATTCAGCCCGGGCACCATCGCAGAGCTGGACAAGGTGATCGCGGCCTTCGGCGAGGCGGATGCCGCGCAGGTGAAGGCGATTGAAGCCCGCACCAACCACGACGTCAAAGCCCTGGAATACTGGCTCAAGGAACATTTCGACGGCAACCACGAAATCCGCGAAGTCAGCGAGTTCATCCACTTCGCCTGTACTTCCGAAGACATCAACAACCTGTCGCACGCATTGATGCTGAAAAATGCGCGTGACGAAGTCATCGTTCCCGCGATCGACAACATCATTGCGCGACTGACCGAGCTTGCCCACGAGCTGGCCGACACCCCGATGCTGTCGCGCACCCACGGGCAGACCGCCTCCCCCACCACGCTGGGCAAGGAGCTCGCCAATGTGGTGTACCGCCTGCGCCGCCAGCGCGAGCAGCTCGCCGGCAACGAAATCCTCGGCAAGATCAACGGCGCGGTAGGCAACTTCAACGCCCACCTTTCCGCCTATCCCGAGTTCGACTGGGAAAGCTTTGCCCGCAAGTTCGTCGAGAGCCTGGGCCTGACCTACAACCCCTACACCATCCAGATCGAGCCGCACGACTACATGGCGGAACTTTACGACACGGTCGCCCGCATCAACACCATCCTGATCGACATCGACCGCGACATCTGGGGCTATATCTCCCAGGGCTACTTCAAGCAGAAGGTGAAGGAAGGCGAAGTCGGCTCCTCCACCATGCCGCACAAGGTCAACCCGATCGACTTCGAGAACTCCGAAGGCAACCTGGGCCTGGCCAACGCAGTGCTGCGGCACCTGGCGGAAAAGCTGCCGATCTCCCGCTGGCAGCGTGACCTGACCGATTCCACCGTGTTGCGCAACATGGGCGTCGCGCTGGGCTATGCCCTGCTCGGCTACGACTCCTGCCTCAAGGGACTGGGCAAACTCGAGGTCAACCGCCAGCGCCTGGAGGAAGACCTGGACAACAATTGGGAAGTGCTCGCCGAACCGATCCAGACCGTGATGCGTCGATATGGCGTGCCCAACCCTTACGAGCAGCTCAAGGCGCTCACCCGCGGCAAGGGCGGCATCAACAAGGAATCCCTGCATGCCTTCATCCAGGAGCTCAAGATCCCCGCCGAGGCCAAGCAGGCGCTGCTGGAACTGACCCCCGCCACTTACACAGGAAAAGCTAGCGCACTTGCAAAATCGATCTAGAGAAACCCATATCCTGGCGCTGTTACGCCCTCATTGCGCCCAAGTTATTTCTCTATCCTTCCAGGCCTTGCGCGCTTGTTCTCTAGCGCTCGTGGCCTGGTTCCTGCTCTTGAACCAAACCGGCCACGCTGCGGAGAACCGTTACAGCGTCGATATCGACGCTCCGTCCTCCGTCGACGACCTGCTGGAGAAACACATGGATATCATGCGCTGGCTCAACAGCCCGCGCATGAATACCGCCGAGTGGCACCGGCTATTGCAGGCCGCCCCGCGCAATATCGAGGACCTTCTGGCCACCGAGGGCTATTTCTCGCCCACCATCGAGCAAAGCCTCGAGACCAGTACGGAAGGCAACACCACGAGGAACCGCGCCAAGTTCACGGTCCAGACTGGCGACCCGGTCACCGTCCAGGAAATCGATATCCGCTTCACGGGCGATATCACCAATCAGGCCAGCGGCGAAAAGCCCGAGCCTGCGCAACTCATTGAAAACTGGTCCCTCAAGCAGGATATGCGCTTCAGCCAGGACCGCTGGTCCAGCGCCAAACGCGGCCTGCTCAGCGGTCTGGTGCTGCAACGCTACCCCAATGCCAAGATCACCAGCAGCAAGGCCGAGATCGACGCTGCCAGCAACAAGGTCAAGCTGATGGTGGAAATCGACAGCGGCGCGCCTTTCCGCTTCGGCGGCCTGGAGGTCAACGGCCTGCAGCGCTACCCGCGCAGCTTGGTCGAGAACATCAACCCGATCAAGCCTGGCGAAACCTACAGCCAGGCTCGGCTGCTGTTTTTCCAATCTGAATTACAAGCCAGCGGCTATTTCAGCAATGTCGAAGTCACTTCGCATACCGACAATGCCGACCCGGAAGCCGCCCCCATCGTCGTCAACGTCACCGAAATGCAGTCCGTGCAGGTCGGCATCGGCGTCGGCGCCAGCACCAACACGGGCGCACGCACCACGCTGACCTACCAGGACCTCAACCTGTTCAACCGCGGCTGGCGCTTCACCAACACCTTGAAGATCGAGCAGAAAGCACAATCGCTCAATTCCCTGATCCGCCTGCCCACCGACAAGAACGGCTACCGCGACAGCTTCAATGCCGACCTCAACCGCCTGGATATCGAGGGCCAGACCACCTCTACCCTGGGCACCGGGGTAAAGCGCTCATGGGGACCGCGCAGCTTCGAGCAGACCATAGGGGCGGCCTACCTGCTGGAGCACGTGGCGATTGATGGCAGCGAATCCCAGAACAACTATGCCGCCACCATCTCCTACGGCATCACCTTGCGCCGCATCGACAACGAGCTCAACCCGACGCGCGGCTACTTGTTCAACGCCTTGTTCACCAGCGCCCCGCTCGATGTCATGGCCAACGGCAAATTCCTGCAAAGCTATGCCAAGACCCAGGCTTACTACCCACTGACGCGCAGCACGCAATTGATCACCAGGCTCGAAGGCGGCATCGTCAGCGGTGCCGACAACGCTCCCGCCACCTACCTGTTCCGCGCCGGCGGAGACCAATCGGTGCGCGGCTATGCCTACCAGAGCCTGGGCGTTGCCGACGGCGACGCCGTGATCGGCGGGCGCTACCTGGTCACCGGCAGCATTGAGGTGATCCAATGGCTCACGGAGTCATGGGGCGCCGCCGCATTCGTGGATTTCGGCAATGCGGCGAACAACACGCGCGACCTAAAGCCGGTATATGGTTACGGCCTGGGCGCCCGTTTCAAGAGCCCCGCAGGCCCAATCGGCGTCGACATCGCCCGCGGCCAGGAAACCGGCGAATACCGGCTGCACTTCAATCTGGGAGTCACTTTCTAATGGCAAAGCGGCTGCTGCTCATCCTGCTGATATGGTTCCTGCCCTGTATCGCCCCGGCGTACGCCTTGATCCAGCTCAGCTCCAGCCTGCAGGATCTGCATTACGATGCCGGCAACATGGAGATCGACCTGTTGCAGTTCGACAGCCATCTCAGGCTGCTGCCCACGCGCGAAGGCCGCCTGCGCGTGGACCGGCTGCACGCGCAGCGCCTGGTCATCACCATGAAGCAGGCCCCGGCAGACGATAAGCCCGACGAGCCTGCCAGCAGCCTGCCCGAGCTGCCCTATACCATCCAGGTACCGTTCCCCATAGAGGTGGAACAGGCTTCCATAGCCGAAATCGAGATCGTCTCCGGCAACAGCCGCCAGGTGCTGCAGCATGTCACCCTCAACATGGCGGCGGACAGCAATACCATCCGCCTGCAACTGTCGCGCGCGGAAACGCCCTGGGGCGACATCAAGGCCGAAGTCGCGCTGCAGAACCGCAAGCCTTTCCCGCTTTCCGGCAACATCCATGTGCGCCAGGCGCAAGGCAACATGCCCTACGACCTCAACACCATCCTTTCCGGCGACCTCCAGGCCTTGGGTTTCGAGATGCACAACCTCTTTGCCATGCAGGATCAGTCGCCAGCCATGGTAGCAGCCGATAGCACACTGCCTGCCGCAGGCAAGCTGGATATCGCCGGGGAAGTCACCCTGGAAGGCGACCTGCCTCTCAAACTCGACATCCGCCTGCGCGACCTGGACCCGAAAGCATTGGGCCAGGCAACCGACGCCCGCTTGAGCGCGGATCTCAGCCTCAACGGCAAGCTGCTGCCCTCCGCCGACCTCACCTTGGCATTCAACAGCCTGGATAGCCAATGGCGCGGCCAGCCCCTGCAGGCCAAAGCCAGCCTGCGCCTGCTCGACAACATCCTGGACAGCATCCAGGTGGATGCTTTACTGGGCGGCAACCGCATCACCGCAAACGGCAGCCTCGGTCAACCCGGCAGCAGCCTCGCCTGGCAAGCCGCCTTGCCTGCATTGAATGCCTTGGGCCCGGCATTTGCCGGCAAGGCCGAAGCCGGCGGCACGGTAGCCGGCGAGTTCGACGACCTACGCGCGCAATTCCAGCTGCTCGCGGAAAACCTGCGCCTGCCGGGCAATATCACGGCACGCAAAATCAGCGGCAACGGCAATCTGCACGCCATGGGCGACCTCGCGGCAACACTCAATGCCGAGGGCCTGCGCATCAACCAGGGCAGCTTCATCGACGGCAAGATCGCCCTGAACGGCAACCGCGCGCAACATGTCCTCAAGCTGGAGGCCGCCGGTACCGGACTGAATCTGCAATCAACTATCGCCGGCGGCATCGACACCACCGGTGCCTGGATAGGCGCCTTGCAGCAACTCGAATACCAATCGGAAGCCCCGGTAAAACTGCAGGCCCCGGCCCCCATCCGCTACGACGAGACCGGCCTTGCCATCGACAACCTGGTCCTGCAGTTCAAGCAGGGCCGCATCAGCCTGGATGCGCTACAGCAAGGCGCCAGCGGTCTGCAGACGCACGGCCGCATTGAGCAACTGGCCTTGCAGGACATCCCGCCACTGCTGTTTTCATTGCCCGCCAATCTCAAGGGCAATCCGGTATTTTCAGGACAATGGGACATCAATGCCGGGGAATCGCTCAATGGCACCGTCACGCTGCAGCGCGAATCCGGCGACCTTGTCGTGGTACGCGAAGGCCAGCCCGAGCAGCCGCTCGGCCTCAGCGAAGTCAAATTGCTGCTGACGATGCGGGACAACCAGGTCGACCTGACGACCAGCATCCGCGGTAGCAAACTGGGCAATATCGCAGGCAGCCTCAATACCAGCGTCACGAGCTCTGCAGGCAGTTTCAGCCTGGAAAGCAACGCGCCGTTGCAAGCCAGCCTGACGGCGGACATCAACAGCCTTGCCTGGCTGCCCTCTGCCGAGGTCCAAGCGGACGGCACGCTCAACGTCAGCATCAATGCCGACGGCAGCATCGGCAACCCCAACCTCGGCGGCAACATCCGCGGCCGTAACCTGACCGTCAGCCTGCCAGCCGAAGGCGTCAACCTCACCAACGGCCAGCTTGACGCCTCGTTGTCGGGCGACAGGCTCACCCTGGACACGCTGCGCTTCACCGGTGGCAAGGGCACCATCAATGCCAGCGGCGGCATCCGCCTCGCAGCGGGCAAGCCGGAAATGGAAATCGACTGGCTGCTGGACGATTTCACGGCCGCAGAGCGCACCGACCGCACGGTGGTATTGAAAGGCAGCGCGAAAACCACATTGCAGGACAACCAGCTTACCTTGGACGGCGACTTGCGCATCGTTCGGGGCTTGATCGAACTGGCTCCCGAAGGCGCGCCGCAGCTAGGTAATGACGTTGTCGTGATCGGGCGCGAGCGCGAGGAAGAAAGCAGCCCGCTGCAATTCACCATCGGCAGGCTCAGGATCAACCTCGGCGACGAAGTCGTCGGCATCGTCGACCCAAGCAAGCAGTTCCTGCTGCGCGGTTTCGGCCTGGACGGCTACCTCACCGGCATCCTCACCCTGTCGGGCAGCGTACCCGACAGCTTGCGCGCGGAAGGCTCCATCGTCGTCGGCGGCACCTACATGGCCTATGGACAACTGCTCAACATCACCAAGGGCATTGTCAACTTCAGCGGCCCCGTCGACAACCCGGGCCTCAACATCATCGCCATGCGCCAGAACCAGACCGTGCAGGCCGGCGTCGAGATCACCGGCAATGCGCAGATGCCCACCGTCAAGCTGGTTTCAACCCCCAGCGTGCCGGATAGCGAAAAACTCTCCTGGCTGGTGCTGGGCCACGGCCTCGACCAGGCAGGCAAGAACGAGTTCGCCATGCTATCGCTCGCCGCCGGCGTCCTGCTCTCCCAAGGCGATTCCGTGCCCCTGCAGACCAGGATGGCCCGCGCCGCCGGGCTCGACAGCTTCAGCATAGGCGGCAGCGACATGGAAAGCTCCACCGTCAACTTCGGCAAGCGCCTATCCTCCAAACTCTACCTCAGCTACGAAAAGAGCCTCAC
Source organism: Methylobacillus draconifructus (assembly GCF_045984385.1). Lineage (NCBI taxonomy): Bacteria > Pseudomonadati > Pseudomonadota > Betaproteobacteria > Nitrosomonadales > Methylophilaceae > Methylobacillus > Methylobacillus draconifructus. The sequence goes on along the minus strand of NZ_JBJQIJ010000004.1, from coordinate 276,147 downwards.
CGGCCTGCTCAACGTCGCCAAGCTAACCTATACCATCAGCCGCAACTGGTCGGTAGTGTCGCAAGCCGGGTCGGAGAGCGCGGTGGATGTGCTTTATACTTTCCGTTTCCAATAATAAATCTAAGGAAGTATCAACATGCACCATACCGAGATTGGCAGCCCTCGCCTGGCAATATTGATTGATGCCGACAATACGTTCAAATTTATCAATGTCGTCGATGAATTATTGGAGGAAATCTCGAAATTCGGCGATGTCAGCATTCGTCGTATTTATGGGGATTGGACTGAAACCAGGATGCAGCGTTGGAAAGAAATTCTGCCCAAATATGCAATTCAGCCTATCCAGCAATATGCCAATACAAAAGGCAAGAACTCTACCGACAGTGCTCTCATCATTGATGCCATGGATTTGCTATACACGGCGCCCCTGGATGGTTTTTGCATCGTATCCAGTGATAGCGACTTTACCCGGCTAGCCACCCGATTACGTGAATCGGGTAAACAGGTTTATGGTTTTGGCGAACAAAAAACACCTGACTCCTTGATCGCGGCATGTAATAAATTTATCTATATCGAGATTCTTTCAAAAGAAAAACCATCTGATAATCCAGAGTCCACGCCAGCGTCAACGCCAGAATCTCCTTCGAACACGGAATCCAAACCCAAGGTTGGCTCACCGTCATCCACAACACCAGCAGCCTCTGCGCCTGGCGTACGCAAAAGCAGTCGAGAGCTGGCTATGGATACACGTTTGATCACGCTTATTCGCTCTGCGATCAGCGCATTATCTGATGACGATGGTTATGCCCACATTGGAGAGACAAAAAAACACATGACCAAGAATTTTCCGGCCTTTGATTCCCGCAATTATGGCTATAGCAAATTCAGCGAGCTGATCAAAGCCACTGGATTATTCGAGATTGATAAAACCAAACAACGAATTAAGGACAAGCGCAAAAAATGACCGATATCCTCGTCCTCTACTACTCCCAAGGTGGCGCCACCCGCGAAATGGCCAAGCTCATCGCGCGCGGCATTGCTTCCGTCGAAGGCGCGCAGCCCAGGTTGCGCACGGTGCCCAAGGTATCGGCCAATCATGAAGTGACGGAACCCGAGATTCCGCAGAGCGGCGATCCTTATGTCGAGCTTGCCGACCTTGAGGAATGCGCGGCATTGGCACTAGGCAGCCCGACCCGCTTCGGCAATATGGCGGCGCCGATGAAGTATTTCATCGATGGCACCAGCGGTCTCTGGCTCAAGGGCGCGCTGATCGGCAAACCTGCCGCGGTGTTCACTTCCACGTCCTCCATGCATGGCGGGCAGGAGAGCACGCTGCTCTCGATGATGATTCCCTTGCTGCACCACGGCATGATGGTGCTGGGCCTGCCGTATTCCGAACCTGCGCTGGCTGCCACCAGCACCGGCGGTACGCCCTACGGCGCCAGCCATCTTGCCGGAGTGATGAACGACAAGCCGGTCAGCGCCGAGGAAAAAGCGCTGTGTATCGCACTGGGAAAACGCCTGGCGGAAACTGCCGTCAAACTCAAGCGCGGCGGCTGAAACCGCCTGTCACATTTTTTACGCGATTGTTGTCGGATGGGCGTGAAAAGCGCTCCATGACTCGGTTATAATAAAAAAATGCGTATTCTTCTTTCCAATGACGATGGCTATTTCGCCCCCGGGCTCAATATCCTGGCCCAGCACCTGGCGAAGGTGGCGGACATCGTGGTGGTCGCGCCCGAGCGCGACCGTAGCGGCGCCAGCAATTCCTTGACGCTAGACCGTCCGCTGTCGGTGCATAAAGCCAGCAATGGCTTTTATTATGTCAACGGCACCCCGACCGATTGCGTGCACCTCGCCGTGACGGGCTTGCTCGACGAATTGCCCGACATGGTGATTTCCGGCATCAACGACGGCGCCAACATGGGGGACGACACCATCTATTCCGGCACAGTCGCCGCGGCCACCGAGGGTTTCCTGCTCGGCGTGCCTTCCTTTGCCGTCTCCATGTCGCGCCACGGCGTACAGCATTTCGAGACGGCGGCACGTTTCATGGTCGGCCTGGTCGAGCGTTACCAGAAGGACCGCTTTCCGCCGCCCGTGCTGCTGAATATCAATGTGCCTGATGTGCCGTTCGAGCAGATCCAGGGCACGGAGGTCACGCGCCTCGGCAAGCGACACAAGGCGGAGCCTGTGATCAAGTCCACCACGCCGCGCGGCCAGACGGTCTACTGGATTGGTGCGGCAGGCAGCGCGCAGGATGCCGGGGACGGTACGGATTTCCATGCCGTGAGCCAGAACCGTATATCCATCACGCCCCTGCAAATCGACCTCACGCAATACAGCCAGCGTGAACAGGTCAAGAACTGGCTTGCGCTGTAAAGCATGAGCAGCACGGCATTACGCGGCATCGGCATGACTTCCCAGCGTACGCGCGAGCGCATGCTGGGACGCCTGAGCGAGAAAGGTATCAAGGACGAGGTGGTACTGGCGGCCTTGGGCGCCATTCCACGCCATATCTTCGTCGACGAGGCGCTGTCCTCGCGCGCCTATGAGGACGGCTCGCTGCCGATCGGCTTCGGGCAGACCATTTCCCAGCCCTACATCGTGGCGCGCATGACCGAGATCTTGCGCAATGGCGGCCCGCTCGGAAAAGTGCTGGAGATCGGCACCGGCTGCGGCTACCAGACTGCTGTGCTTTCCAAGGTTGCCAAGGAAGTCTACTCGGTGGAGCGCATCCGCCCGCTACTGATGAAGGCGCGCGGCCATTTGCGCGAATTGCGTCTTGCTAATATCAAGCTAAAGCATGCCGACGGCACCATGGGCTTGCCGGAACTGGCACCTTTTAACGGTATTATTGTCACAGCGGCTGCGCGCCATATCCCGCACGAGCTGCTTGAGCAGCTTGCCGTGGGGGGGCGCATGGTGATCCCCGTCGGCACCGAAGAACAAATCCTGTACCTGGTCGAACACATCAAGACGGCAACAGGCTCTGAATACAGACAAAGTAAACTGGAAGCGGTGAAATTCGTACCGCTGCTAGGTGGAACCAACTAATGCAATGGACTAAGCAAGTCAACAAATCCTGGCTCGTCAGCCTATTCCTGATCGGCCTGGCCGGCTGCAGCACGACCGAGCACGCTCCGGTGGTGGACCGCGCGCCGGCAGCCAAGCCGCCGGTCGCCACACAGAGCAAGCCTAGCGCCGGCCAGCAATCCAGCGACTGGCGCCCCAATACGCATACGGTCAAGAAAGGCGACACGCTCTACAGCATCGGCCTGGAATACGGGTTCGACTACAAAGAGATTGCCCAGCTCAACAATATCGCGCCGCCAGCCTACACCATCCATATCGGCCAGCAGCTCAACCTGCCTGCCCGCACGGCAGATGCAGCCCCGGCAGCCAGCCCGATCCCAGGCCAGCCGGCCAGCATTGCCGATGGCGATGTCATCATCACGCCGCTCAACCTGGATGGCGGCAGCGGCCCCGCCACTGTGACAGGCCAGACAGGCGCCGCCACGCCGGCGCCCGGCCAGCCGTTATTGGTGGTTGAGCCCAAGGCGCTGCGACAGCCATACAGTGAAGCGGCTCTGAACGCTCCGGTGCCTGCGCCGCAACCCCAGGTCGCGGCAGCGCCAGCGGCGGCCACGCCTGCAACCGCAACGCCAAGCACGCCAACTGCAGCCCCTGCCCAGGCAGCGGCCGCGGCGGCCTCATCCGCCACGAACAGCATCGAAGGCATCGACTGGGCATGGCCTACCAACGGCAAGGTGATCGCCGACTTCAACGATTCCGCCAGCACCAAGGGGCTGGATATCGGCGGCACCATGGGCCAACCCGTCCATGCGGCCGCACCCGGCAAGGTGATTTACAGCGGCTCGGACCTGCGCGGCTACGGCAAGCTTGTCATCATCAAGCACAACAATACTTTCCTCTCGGTCTATGCCCACAACAGCAATATCCTGGTGAAGGAAGGCCAGCAGGTCACCCGCGGGCAGAAGATTGCAGAAATGGGCGATTCCGATACCGACAAGGTCAAGCTGCATTTCGAGATTCGCCGCCAGGGCAAATCGGTAGACCCGAGCAAATACCTGCCGTCATCCCCGGGCTAGATACAGCCTCCAGGAGCCAGCCAATATGAGCAAACCTGCGCGCAACCCCGATGCCAAGCCAGAGTCCTTGCTCGCCACCTTGCTGGCCGGCCTCCGGCTGGGATTGATGCTGGTCGGGATCGTCGGCATTGCCGTGCACCTGTTCAATGACGAAGGCTGGCTGGACCGCTCCATGGCCTGGGTATTTTCCGGCACCTGGACATTGCTAGCCGTTCCCGCCGCGATATTGATCATCTATCTTGCCAACCGTTGGCTGACCGCCCCGAGGCGCGGCGAATTGAGCAAACGGGGCGACCTGCCGCTTTACCTCATGATGGGGATAGGCGTATTTTTCCTGTTCCGCCTGCTCAGCACGGGCGGCTTCTAACTCCTGAATCCTTTGCGCTCCCGCCCTGCCAAACCGGCCCTGAGACTGCCGTCAGTCAGGCGGAAGCATCCAGCCATTGCTTGAGGATCACGGCCTCGTTATGCAACTGGTCGCGGGCCGCATATATCAAGGAGATGTCTTTTTGCTGCGCGAGTTTCTGCAGTTCCGCCCATGCCGGGTTATTTTTCAATTCGGCACGATAGCGCCGCTTAAATTCCTGCCATTTCTCCGGGTCGTGCCCGAACCATTGCCGCAGTTCGGTAGAAGGCGCGACCTCCTTGAGCCAGAGATCGATGCAAGCCTTGGCTTTCGCCAATCCGCGCGGCCAGAGCCTATCTACCAGCACGCTGCGTGCCATCCGACTCGGTCGGAAGTTCATAGGCGCGCTTCAACATGACGTTCATGATGCTCTCCATGTGGCTTGATCATCCATGTACACCGGATAGTAGCAAATAAAAATGCCGCCCACTTTCTCAAGTGGGCGGCACTCAATGTGCTTCTATACATCAAGCCTGATTGCTACTTGGCGGCTGCCTCCTGCTGTGCGTAATACTCGCGCACCTGGGTCATGTCGTAGGCCCTTGCCCACTCGATGATTTTGTCCAGCGCAGGAGCGCCGATCTCGCCGACCTGGGCATGAATGCCGGCCTGCTCGCGGATCACTAGGATGCCCGGGATCTTATCGACCTCGAAATACTCGCTGATTTCCGGGTCTTCCTCGGTATTCACCATGCCGAACACGATATCCGGGTTCTGCTCGGAAGCAGCCTCGAAAACAGGCGTGAAAGCGACGCACGGCTGACACCAGGGTGCCCAGAAATCGACGATCACAAAGTCATTGCTCTCGATGGTTTGCTTGAAGTTGGCTTTTGTAAGCTGCAAAACAGGCATGATTAAATCCCGGTTAATGGATGGAATTTTTCATTATAACAGACCTGTATACCGGCAACTCAGACAATAGGCTTGCCCCAGGCACTGTCGAAGAACAACTCGCCCAGTTCGCGACGGCTGCGTGCCGCCAGCTCACGCTCCTTGGCTTCCCCTTCCAGCGTGGCAGGGTCGGCTGCATAGCCTACCGAGACCATGGCAATGATCTCGATCTGCTCGGGGATGGCAAAAGCGGCGCGCAGCTTGTCGGCGTCAAAGCCTGCCATCTGGTGCGCCATCAGCCCCAGTGCGGTTGATTGCAGGCAGAGGTTTTCTGCGGCCGCGCCGCTGTCATACGCTGCCCAGCGGTTGGGCTTGCCGTTATGGTGGAACTTGGTGTCCGCGGCGATCAAGACCAGGAGCGGTGAATTCTTGACCCAGCCCTGGTTGAACTCCACCAGGGTGTCGAAGGCCTTTTGCCATGCCGCGGCATCCTTGTTCTTGTCCCAAACGATGAAGCGCCACGGCTGGTCGCCGTAGCAGGACGGCGCCCAACGGGCTGCCTCCAGCAAGGCAATGGTCTGCTCGTGGCTGACCGGCTTGCTGGCGTCATAGGCGCGGCCGCTCCAGCGCTCGGCAATGGTGGAATCGATGGGTACGCTGGTGACTGCTGGTTTTCTTGACATCTTATTATCCTTGTAGAGTTGGGTAATCGGTATAGCCCTTGGCATCGCCGCCATAGAATGTGGCTTGGTCAGGGGTATTCAGCGGCGCATCCTGCCGGAAGCGTTCCACGAGGTCGGGGTTGGCAATGTACAACGCGCCGTAGGCGACCGCGTCGGCATGGCCCGAGGCAATCGCGGCATCGCCCTTGGCCTTGTCGTAGCCGAGGTTGGCGATGTAGCCGCCCTTGAAATGCTTGCGCAGCGCGGAAAAATCGAACGGCGGCACACCCTCTCCACCCATGCCGCCTTCCACAACGTGCAGGTATGCCAGGCCAAACGGGCTTAGGCTCTCGGCCACATGGTTGAACAATGCCTGCGGGTCAGAATCGCTGATATCGTTGAACGGATTCAGCGGCGAGATGCGCACGCCGACACGGTCGGCGCCCGCTACCTCGACCACCGCCTTGGTCACTTCCAGCAGCAGACGCGTGCGGTTCTCGATACTGCCGCCGTATTCATCGGTACGATGGTTGGTGCCGTCGCGCAGGAACTGGTCGAGCAGGTAGCCGTTCGCAGCATGAATCTCGACCCCGTCGAAACCGGCCTCGAGCGCATTGCGCGCGGCACGCGCATAATCCGCCACGATGCCAGGCAGCTCCTCGATTGCCAATGCACGCGGCGTGACGAAATCCTGCAAGCCTTCGTAGGTGAAGGCCTGACCTGCCGGCTTGATGGCGGAAGGCGCGACCGGCAAGGCATTGCCGGGCTGCAGGGACGGGTGCGAGATACGCCCCACATGCCAGAGCTGCAGCACAATCTTGCCGCCCTTGGCATGCACGGCCTGGGTGACCAGCTTCCAGCCTTCGACTTGCTCGAGATCGTGTATGCCCGGGGTGGCGGGATAACCGTGCCCCGTAGCGGAAATCGGCGTCGCCTCGGTGATGATCAGCCCGGCGGAAGCGCGCTGGGCGTAATATTCTGCATTGATGGGTTGCGGCACGTTGCCCTTGCCGGCGCGGTTGCGGGTCAAGGGCGCCATGACGATGCGGTTCGTGAGCGCGATGCTGCCCAACTTGGTCGGGCTGAATAAATCGGCAGACATGAATTTCCTCCGTGATCAAACAACAAAACGCCGCGCAAGCGGCACCTGCGGGCGTTTCAGGTTAAGGCAGGACGGGCAAGGCCTACTTCTTGACGCCTTCGATCAGCAAAGTGACTTCGACGTCATCGCCCACCGGGGAGCCAGGCTTGCCCCAGGTGTAGCCGTAGTCGGACGCCCGGATGATGGTCTTGGCTTCGATACCGGTGCGCAAGCCGCCCCATGGGTCCTTGCCGAAACCGAGCACGGCAAACGGGAAGGTCACGTCCTTGGTCACGCCGTTGATGGTGAGCTTGCCTGTGACATTGCCCTGGCTGGCGGAGGTGGGTTCGATCTTGGTGCTGACGAAGTGGATCTCGCCGAACTTGCCGGCATTGAGGTATTCCTCTTTCTTGATGTGCTCGTCGCGCTTTTCGTTGCTGGTGTTGACGCTCAGCACGTTGATCTTGGCATCGACGCTAGACTTGGCGAGGTTGTCCTTGTCGATGACCAGCTTGCCGGTGATGTCGCTGAAGGTGCCGGAAGTCTTGGAAACCACATGGCGGATCGCGAAGTTGGCGAAGCTGTGCTTGTTGTCGATCTCGTAAGTCTCGGCAGCGGCAAACGCCAGGCTGCTTGCCGCGAACAGGCCTGCAACCAGGCCCAGTTTAGCGATGGAATGTTTCATTGCATTTCCTCTCTGCGTATCAAAAAGTCGTTATTAATATTAACCGCGTAGCTTCTTGGTGATATCGGCAACACGCTCGCCCAGGTGTTCCGCGGTAAGCAAGTCGCTCTGCAATGGGGCGACGTCAGGGCCTTGGTCACTATTGGCCTGGGCCAACGCGCCCAGAAACCCGCCCAGGCGGTTCAAGTCATAGACTGAGCCCGCACTGCTATTGTTCCCCGGCAGCAGATCATTGCCTACCCAGATCATGCCATGCTGGGCGGCGAATATGGTGAGCTGCACGATGGTGTTGAGCTTGTCGCCGCTCTGGCTTGCTGAAGTGGTAAAGCCTGCCGCCACCTTGTCCTTCCAACCACGGTTATACCAGATGCTGGAGCTGGCATCCATGAATGCCTTGAACTGGGCGGAAGCCGAGCCCATGTAGGTCGGGCTGCCGAAGATGATGGCGTCCGCCGCGTTCAGCGCCTCCCAATCCTGCTGCGCCTCCTCGGAATTGAGCAACCGCACCTCGGTGCCGGCCACTTTTTCCGCCCCGCGCGCAACCGCTTTCGCCTGAACTTCGGTATGGCCATAGCCGCTGTGATACACCACTACAACTTTCGTCATGATATTCCTTTCAATACACAAGATTAATGGGACGTATGAGATGGCAGGTCGAACAGCAGCACTTCTGCTTCTTCCCCTGCCGTGATCTCAATATGTTGCTGCGCGTCGACCTTGACGGCATCGCCAGCCTCGAGCAGCAACCCATCCAGGGTGACGCTTCCGCGCGCCACCTGCAGGTATACGCTGCGACCGGGCTGCATGCCGTATTCGATCTGCTGGTTTTCAGACAGTACTGTTGCATACAGAGCAACGTCCTGATGGATGCGCAATGAACCCTCGCTGCCGTCGCGCGACGCGATCAGGCACCAGCGGTCGCGCTTCTGCTCGGCGGCAAAATGCTTCTCCTCGTAGCCAGGCGCTATCCCTTCCTTCTCGGGCAACAGCCATATCTGCAAAAGATGTGCCTGGCTGCGGTCGGAAGCGTTGAATTCGCTGTGGACGATGCCGGTGCCCGCGCTCATGCGCTGCACGTCGCCCGCACGGATCACCGAGCCGTTGCCCAGGCTGTCCTCGTGGCGCAGCTCGCCCTTGAGCATATAGGTGATGATTTCCATGTCGCGGTGCGGATGCATGCCGAACCCCATGCCGGGCGCGATCACATCCTCGTTGATCACGCGCAACACCGAATAGTGCATGTGCTCGGGATCGTGGTAGCCGGAAAAGGAAAACGAATGGTAGCTATCGAGCCAACCATGGTTGGCATGGCCGCGGTCCTGGGCTTTACGTAGACTGATCATGATGCCCCTCTTTTCATTTTCAATAATATTGAACGTCAGCAGGCATGGTAGATAATCGCTTGCAGTATGAATAGCAAAGAATTTTGTATATATTGTTCAAAAATTATGAACATGTTGCGCAACGCCGCCCACAGCCGATGACAACCGACATTCAACTTCGTGGCCTTTCAGGACCGCAATATCTATTGCAAGGCCTGAAGCTGGTATTGAGCCCGGGCCTGCGCCTGTTCGTGCTGCTGCCGCTGCTTGCCAACCTCGCGCTCTTCATCGGCATGGTCTATTACGCCGTCAAGCAGTTCGACCGATGGATCGCGGGCTTATTGTCCACGTTGCCCGGCTGGCTGGAGTTCCTTTCCTATCTTGCCTGGCCCCTGTTCGTCATCCTGCTCGCGCTGATCATCTTCTTCACCTTCAGCTTGTTCGCCAACCTGATTGCCGCGCCTTTCAACGGATTGCTGGCGGAAAAGGCGGAAGTCATGATCCGCGGCCAGGATGACTTTCCGGCGTTCAACCTGCAGGAACTGCTGGCCATCGTCCCCCGCACCCTGGGCCGGGAACTGCGCAAGCTGCTTTACTTCCTGCCGCGCGCGCTCGGCCTCATGATCCTGTCGCTGGTCCCCGGACTCAACTTGCTCGCTCCGCCCTTGTGGCTGCTGTTCGGCGTCTGGATGATGTGCGTGCAATACCTCGACTACCCTGCGGACAACCACAAGCTTGGCTGGCAGGACATGCTGGCCTGGCTGAGGCAGAAGCGCTTGACAAGCCTGGGCTTTGGCGCCAGCGTCTATGCGGCGCTGTGGGTTCCCGGCCTCAACGTATTGATAATGCCGGCGGCGATTGCGGGCGCCACGCTGTTCTGGGTGCGCGAGCGCGACCCGCTCCCGAAAGCCTCGGCATGAGCATCAAGCTCTCCATCGAGGCGCTGGAAGTGCTGGATGCAATTGACCGCGAAGGCAGTTTCTCCGCGGCAGCCGAGAGCCTCTACCGTGTCCCCTCTGCCATCACCTACACCATCCGCACGCTGGAAGACGACCTCAACATCAAGCTGTTCGACCGCAGCGGGCACAAGGCGAAGCTCACCGAGGCCGGGCTGGAGCTGTTGCGCGAAGGCCGCCACCTGCTCAAGGCGGCCGGCGAACTGGAATGCCGGGTGCGCCGCGTCGCCACCGGCATAGAAACCGACATCCGCATCGCCATCAGCGACATCCTCAGACTGGAGCCGTTGTACGACATCATGGAACGCTTCTACCGCCAAGGCTTCGGCACCCGCGTGCACCTGCTGCGCGAGGTCTACGGCGGCAGCTGGGATGCCCTGATCAGCAACCGGGCGGACATCTCGATAGGCGCGCCAGGCGAAGGGCCGCCGGGCGGCGGCTACACCACGCGCCTGCTCGGCACGATGGAGTTCGTATTCGCCGTGGCGCCCCACCATCCCTTGGCGCAAGCGCCAGAGCCGCTGACGAACCACGACATCCAGCAGCACCGTTCCATCTCGGCGGCAGACAGCTCGCGCCACCTGCCGCCAAAGACTTCCGGCATCCTGGACGGGCAGGATGTGCTGTCGGTTCCCGATATTCCAAGCAAGGCGCTGGCGCAGATCAAGGGGCTGGGCGTAGGCTATTTGCCGCGCAAGCTCGCCGAATACCATGCCGCCCGCGGCGAACTGCTGATCCGCGAAGTGGCGGAACCCAAGCCGGAGGTCGTCGCCTACATCGCCTGGCGCAGCGGCGGGGGCAAGGCGCAGCAATGGCTGCTGCAGGAATTGCAGACCATCGACGTCGAGGCGTTCATGCCCGGATGAGACGAGCCAGCATTTGTTCAGCGGAAATTTGGTATATTGGTCGCTGAGCATCGTCCCGCCTCAAAAATCAAGCAATGATGCCGTTGAATAACGACACGCCATAAACAAACAAAGGGGAGACAGGGCACAACCATGGCACAGAACCATTTTCCACGCGAATTTAATGTCATCAACCGCTACACCATCCGCGCCATGCTTTGGCTGAATGGTTTCGCGCATATCACCATCGGGCTGGCACTCGCAGTGTCCGTGATGATGTTCACCTGGCTATTTTTCATCGATGTGCGCGAGGCCTTTGCCGCCAACAACCTCGTGCACGGCTTCCTCAACGCCCTGGGCACGCTGATGCTGCTGTGGTCGATCTCGGCGTTGATTTCCGCCGAGATCCGCTACCTCATGGGCGCCAAGCTGGAAGTGGAAACCTTTATCGAGGTCGCCATGGTGCTGGTGCTGCGCAAACTCATCATCATGCCAGTGCAGGAAGTCACGCCCGATCCCATGGAAGTGGTGCTCTGGGTCGGCGCGGGCCTCATGCTCGGACTGACATTCGTACTGGTACGCTGGGGCCAGAAACAGCAAGTCGATTGAAACAAACCTTAAGGAAACAGCATGCAGGCCCAGATCCAGGCCATCATCCACAATACCGGCCGCATCATTCTAGGCAAGGAGCAGCAAATCAAGCTGGCCCTTGCTGCCCTCCTCGCGCGCGGGCACCTGCTGATAGAGGACCTGCCAGGCATGGGCAAGACCACCTTGTCCTATACGCTGGCCCAGGTGCTGGGCTTGCAGTTCAACCGCGTACAATTCACCGGCGACCTGCTGCCGGGCGATATCCTCGGCGTATCGGTCTACGACCGCAATGAAGCCGATTTCAAGTTCCATCCCGGCCCCGTGTTTACCCAGATGCTGCTGGCGGATGAAGTCAACCGCGCCACGCCCAAGACCCAGAGCGCGCTGCTGGAAGTAATGGAAGAAGGCCAGGTGACGCTAGAAGGCGAAACGCGCCCGCTGCCAAAACCCTTCTTCGTGATCGCCACCCAGAACCCATCCCAGCATATCGGCACCTTCGCCCTGCCGGAATCGCAGCTGGACCGTTTCCTCATGTGCATCAAGCTGGGCTACCCCGACCCGCGCGCCGAACGCGACCTGCTGCGGAACAATGGCGGGCGCCACGGCATCCATGCGCCCGAACAGGCGATCGATGCTGCCGGGTTGCTTGCCGTGCAACAGGCAGTGGACCGCGTGCATCTTTCCGATGCGCTGCTGGACTACCTGCAAGCGCTGTTGCAATACAGCCGCAATTCCAGCCAGTTCACGGCTGGCCTCTCGCCCCGTGCCGGGCTTGCGCTGCGGCAATGCGCGCAAGCCTGGGCGTTGATCCATGGCCGCGACTTCGCCATCCCCGAAGACATCCAGGCCGTACTGCCCGGCGTGGCAGGCCATCGCCTGCAGCCCATCTCCGGCAGCGCCGTCGCGGACACCGCCCAGCATTTGCTGAATGCCGTCGCCATCCCCTGACATCAAGCCAACTTGGCCGGCCAGGCTGTTACGGCGGCATAGCGCAATTTTGCCCGCCCGGCTGACGCGGCAACGGATATACATCATGCCCAGCCGCGCAGGCTGGGGTCTTGCCATCGTGTTGTTCGCCATGCTCACAGGAGCCATCAATTACACCTTGAGCCTGGGCTTCATCCTCACCTTCTTGCTCGCAGGCATGGCGCTGGTTTCCCTGCTGCACACCTGGCGCAACCTGGCATGGCTGCAGGTGGAGGCCGCCCCGCCACCCGCCGTTTTTGCCGGGCAGGATGCCATACTGCAAATCACCCTGACGGAGGACCGCGGACGTGACCGCCTCGCCATTGCCGCCGGCATCGGGGGCCAACAGCCTTTGTTCGTCGATGTGCCGGCTAACGGCACAGGCACGCTGGCAATCGGCAGCCCGACGCTCAAGCGCGGCTGGCACGCTATCGGCACACTTACCCTCTCCACCGGGTTCCCCGGCGGGCTGTTTCGCGCGTGGAGCAAACTGGAGCCCGGCGTGCGTTGCCTGGTGTATCCCCGCCCGGCATCCAGCTCCCTGCCACTGCCGCAAGGCAATATGCCGGGCCGGGGCGGCAGCCTCTCCTCCCAGGTCGGGGACGAAGACTTTGCCGGCTTGCGGCTCTACCAACGAGGCGACTCTCCGCGCCGCATAGACTGGAAAGCGTCCTCGCGCGAACAAGGCATGTACAGCCGCGAATTCCATGCCGAATCGCAACAGCAGGTATGGCTGGACCTGGCCCAGACGCCCGGCAACGGCCTGGAGCAGCGCCTGAGCCAGCTCACCAGCTGGATCATGCAGGCGCACGACGCCGACCAGCGTTATGGCCTGCGCCTGCCCGGCACCCATATCGCCCCGGCACACAGCCAGGCGCATTATGAAGCCTGCCTGCGCGCGCTTGCCCTGCTGGAGGCTGAATGAGCCTCGCCATCAAGCCCGGCAAGGCCGACCTCCACTGGCTGCTGGGGGCCATGCTGCTCGCCATGACGCTGCATTTCAGCCACTTTCCGTTGTGGACCAGCGCGTTGATCCTGTTATTCATGGCCTGGCGCCTGCTATTGCAATGGAGGCATTGGACCATGCCCAGGCTGTGGCTGCTGCTGCCGATCACCCTGCTGGGCGTCGCCGGGATCTACCTGCAATACCGCACCCTGTTCGGGCGCGACGCCAGCGTGGCGTTGCTTGCGCTGATGCTGTCGCTCAAGCTCATGGAGTCCGGCACCCGGCGCGACTACGTCATCCTGATCTTTGCCGGGTACTTTCTCACCGTCACCGCCTTTCTGTTCGACCAGTCGCTATGGGTCGGCGGCTACCTGCTGCTCCCGGTATTCGGCCTGACAGCGTGCCTGGTCGGCATCAGCTACCCGCACGGCGTCCTGTCCAACCGTTTGCGCAGCCGCCTAAGCTTGACCCTGCTGTTGCAGGCAGCGCCGCTGATGTTGGTGCTGTTCCTGCTGTTCCCGCGCATTCCAGGCCCGCTCTGGGGCGTGCCGCAGGACGCCTACCGCGCCATGAGCGGCCTGAATGACCATATGCAGCCAGGCGACATCAGCGAACTCAGCCTGTCCGGCGCAGTGGCCTTCCGTGCGCAGTTCCAGGGAGCTATTCCTGCGCAGCAACAGCTTTACTGGCGCGGGCCGGTACTCTGGCAATACGATGGCCGCGGCTGGCATATGGCAGGAAATGGCCATGCCGTGGAAAAGCTGGAAGGACTCGGGGAAACCGTCGACTACACCGTCACGCTGGAACCGCACAACCGCCGCTGGCTGTTGATGCTGGATATTCCGCACACCCTGCCGGCGGGCAGCTACCTGACCAGCGAACGGCAGGCCCTCGCGCAAATGCCGGTCCGCACCCGGATGCGCTACAGCGGCAGCTCCCACGCGCAATACCGCCTTGCTCCCGAACTCAATAGCGAGGAGCTTGCCCAGGCATTGCAACTGCCATCAGGCGGCAATCCGCGCAGCCGCGCATTGGCACTGGCCTGGCAACGTGAATTGCAAACGCCTGAGCGCATCATCGATGCCGCGTTGTCCATGTTCCGCAGCCAGGAATTTTTCTATACCTTGACCCCGCTGCAACTAGGCGACGATGCTATCGACGATTTTCTCTTCAGCAGCAAGCGCGGCTTCTGCGAACACTATGCCAGCAGCTTTGCCTATCTCATGCGCGCAGCAGGCGTTCCCGCACGCATCGTCACGGGCTACCAAGGCGGTGAGACCAATCCCGTGGGGCAATATCTGATCGTGCGCCAATCCGATGCCCATGCCTGGGTGGAAGTCTGGCTGGAAGGCCGGGGCTGGGTCAGGCTGGACCCCACCGCAGCGGTCGCGCCATCCCGGGTGGATAGCGGCATCAATACCGCATTGACCGACAATACCCTGCTGCCCATCCTGGCACGGCAAGATCACGCCTGGCTGCGCAAGCTGTACCTGAACTGGGACGCCGTCAACAACGGTTGGAACCAATGGGTGCTAGGCTACAACCAGCAGCGCCAGCTTGAATTACTCTCGCGCATCACGGGCACGACAGTCAATTGGCAGCAACTCATGCTGTGGCTCACCGGCAGCCTGCTGCTCATGGCATTACTGTTGTGCGCCCTGCTGTTCCGCCGCAAGCGCATGCCAATCGACCCGGCGCAAGCGCTCTACCTGCGCTACCTGGCCAAGCTTTCGCGCCGCGGCATACAGGCCGGGGCCGGCGAAGGACCGCTCAGCATCCAGCAACGCGCCGGCAAGCTGTTGCCGCAGCACGAAGCAGAAATTGCCCGCATCACCCGGCTTTACCTCGCATTTCGTTACGGACCGCATGCAGAACCGCATGCTGAACGCAAAACCATGGCAGAATTACGGTCATTGATAGAAAGACTAGATTGTTGATGCCAGCACTTCATATAGCCCCCCCTGCCACCGACGAATACTTCATGCGCATCGCACTGCAACTGGCACAGGAAGCGGCCCTGATCGGCGAAGTCCCCGTGGGAGCCGTGGTCGTGAAAGACGGCGTGGTGATTGGCCGCGGCAGCAACGCGCCGATTGCGGGCCACGACCCCAGCGCGCATGCCGAAATCCGCGCCATGCGCGATGCCGCGGCCAGGCTGGGCAACTACCGCCTGACCGGCTGCACCTTGTATGTCACGCTGGAGCCTTGCGCCATGTGCGCAGGCGCGATCCAGCATGCCCGCATCGCACGCCTGGTATTCGGCGCCCATGATTACAAGACCGGTGCTTGCGGCAGCGTCATCGACCTCATGGCAGAAGAAAAACTCAACCACCACACCACGGTGGAAAGCGGCCTGTTGGCGGAAGAGTGCAGCGCTACGCTCACGCAATTCTTTGCCGAACGGCGGCGGCAACAAAAGGCAGAAAAACCCGGCGACAATTAAACGCCTGGATGAACAGGCAGGAAAACCGAGGAGGAAACAATGATTCCAGAAGAGTATATCGTGATCTACTTCGTATCGCTTGGGCTCTGCCTGCTTTCCACCATCTACAAGACGGCCTGTTTCAAATCCATGCTCTGCAGGCAGATTCTCGGCAGCGTGTTCTGGAGCCTGATCCCGGTCATGAACACGTTCAAGGCCATGCTCTGGCTGCTATCGCTGCTAGTGACATGGCTGGACAGGCTCAAGACTCGGTAGGTCAAATGCTCAAGGAGCAGGCTTGGCCGGCTTCCTGCCCTGCTTGAGCTCCTCGGCCAGGGCGCGCGAAGCATCGCGCTTTTGCTTGGTGTACTGCAGTATGTTCTCCAGCTTGGCGGCAGACGGCAGGTTGGGGTCGTAGGGCAGTTGCGACAAGGCCTCGTAGCGCTCCTGGTAGCGG
The DNA here is from genome assembly GCF_045984385.1 of Methylobacillus draconifructus. Lineage (NCBI taxonomy): Bacteria > Pseudomonadati > Pseudomonadota > Betaproteobacteria > Nitrosomonadales > Methylophilaceae > Methylobacillus > Methylobacillus draconifructus. The sequence goes on along the minus strand of NZ_JBJQIJ010000004.1, from coordinate 259,865 downwards.
TCGGTGATATCGTTCTCGATCTGCTCCCCCAGCTCCAGATAAGTCACGTTGCCCTGCTTGCTTTCATGCATGATATGCAGCCAGGAGCGGTTGATCGCCTGGTCTTCCTGGATAAAGGCATTGATTTCCTTCTGCAACAGCAATTCATCGCCCCAGCTGTATTTAGGCGTAGGCAGCTTGAGCAGCATGATGGAAACGGCAGCCAGCAGCAAGCCGCCGCCGATCAGCCTGGGCAGACGCGGCACTACTTCTTGCGGCTTCAAGCCGCGCATCAACAGCAAGCCGGTCAGCATACCCGCGACAAACCCGCCGATATGCGCTGCATTATCGATCGCGGGAATCATGAAACCCAATGCGATGGTCGCGACGGCGAATACGCAGGCGCCGCCGAACAGCCAGCGGAACTCATGGCGATCCAGCAATGCCCTTTCCAACCAGAGGAAAACGATCATCGCGCCGTAGATGCCGAAAATAGCACCCGAGGCCCCGCCGGAAACCGCTTGGTTACCCTGCCATACCAGCGAAAGCAGGTTGCCCGCCAAGCCGCTGACCAGATAGATCGCAAGGTAACGCCAATGACCGTACATACGCTCCACGAGCTGGCCGCCGTCCCAGAACGCGATCATGTTCAGCGCCAGGTGCACGGCGCCGAAATGCAGGAACAAGGCCGTGAACAAACGCCACCACTCCCCATCCTGCGTCGCCGGGCCAAAGTTGGCGCCCCAGGCAAGCTGCACGTTGTTGGGGGAGTGCCAGAAACCGGCGCCATTGAACAACATCAGCATAAACACCAGCAGGTTGGCCGCGATCAGGCACTTAGTCACCGGAATACCGGGCGTGCGCTGCTTGATCGCTGAGCCGAGAGAGGGCCAGTTGGCGGTAAGGTCAGTCATGTATTGGATTCGACAGGATATGCTCGATGATACGCTGAAACAAAAAACCCGCCACAAGGACGGGTTCTTGTCTTAGCGGCTAAAGATCAATCACGCTCGCCCATGAATGCCATCAGCAATTGCAGCAGGTTGACAAACAGGTTGTAGATATTGATGTACAAGGCCAGGGTTGCCATCACGTAGTTGGTCTCGCCACCGCGCACGATCCGGTTCACATCGAACAGGATAAAGCCGGAGAACAGCAGCACTGCCACGGCAGAGATCGCCAGCGAAGCGGCAGGCACCTGGAAGAACAGGTTAGCCAGCGAGGCAATGATCAACAGGATCAAACCGACGAACAGGAAATTGCCGAGGAAACTGAAATCCTTCTTGGTAGTGCTTGCGATCCCGGCCAGAGTCAGGAAGATCAGGCCGGTGCCGCCTGCAGCCAGGCCAACCAATTGACCGCCGTTGCGCAGGTTCAAAGCCACCTGCAGGATGGGGCCGAGCATCAGGCCCATGAAGAAGGTCAGGCCCAGCAGCAATACCACGCCGAAGCTGTTGTTGCGGTTGGCCGAAATCGCGAAGAACAGGCCGAACATCACGGCCAGCATGATCAGCGAGGACATGATCGGGCTGGCGGCCATCCACGAGAAATTCATGGACATGCCGACCAGCGCGCCGATCACGGTCGGCACCATGGTCAGGCCCAGCATCATGTAAGTATTGCGCAATACCTTGTGCGCGCCTGCCGGCAGCGTTTGAGTATTGGCGACTTGGTAATTCGCTTGCATCTAATGTACCCCCTAGGAAAAAACTGAAACTATGTCGCTAAGACTAGCCAATAACCTCGAAAGTTTCAACCATATCGCGGTGATTGGCTGAAATAAATACACCAAGGCTACAGGTGAAGCATCGCATGCATTAAAAACCAAGTCGACTTTTTAATTGAAACCTTGCAGCGTCAACCACTACCGCCCGCTTCAAATTCAATCATTCTTTGCAGCCTACGTCACGCGAATGGCAAATCCCCATCCGCCTTGCCTACCAGGCCGACCTTATGCACCGCCTGCATGAAGTCAGGGTCTTCATGCAGGGCCACCATGCTGGAAGGATGCCGTCCGCCATGCATGCGGGCAAGCCGTGCCAGGCTTTGCGCCTGGATGTCCCACTTGAGATTGGCTAGGAGTTCGTCCGCCTTCTCCGGCTGGTTGCAGAGCAGCACCATGTCGCAACCCGCGTTGAGCGCCGCAAGCGCCCGCTGGGTCACGTCTCCCGCCACGCCTGCGCCTTCCATTGAGAGGTCGTCACTGAAGATCACGCCGTTGAAACCCAGGCGCTGGCGTAGCACTTTCTGCAGCCAGCGCTCGGAGAAGCCTGCGGGTTTGTCATCCACCTTGGGATAGATGACATGGGCGGGCATGATGGCCTGGATGCCGTCGTCGATAAGCTGGCGGAAGGTTTGCATATCCGTTGAAGCGATTTGGTCGAAATCGCGCTCATCCACGGGAATCGCCACATGGGAATCCGCCACCACATACCCATGGCCGGGGAAATGCTTGCCCACGGCCGCCATGCCGCCGCGCTTGAGGCCTTGCATCAGTGAAAACGCCAGTTCGTTGATGGCTTGCTTGTCGCCGTGGAAAGCCCGATCGCCGATCACCTGGCTTTCGCCGTAATCCATATCGAGCACGGGCGTGAAGCTGAAATCAATGCCATGGGCGCGTAGCTCCGCCGCAATGATCCAGCCCGCCTCCTCCGCCAGTTGCCTTGCCTTGCGCGGGTGCTCGTCCCATATCTTGCCGAACTCGCGCATAGGCGGGATGCGCGTGAAGCCCTCACGGAAGCGTTGCACGCGTCCGCCTTCATGATCAACCGCAATCAACAAGGGGGGCTGGCGCACGGCATGGATACTGTCCGTCAGCGCCTTGAGCTGTGTTGGCGACTCGAAATTGCGCGCGAAAAGGATGACGCCGCCCACCAGGGGATGGCGGATGCGGCGAATGTCTTCCTTGGTAAGCTCGGTGCCGACGACATCGAGCATGATGGGGCCTAGTGTCATGTTTATTCAGTCAAGTCAGTGTAAAAGCCCGCTATTGCAGGCGGAACGGATTGAAATCGGTATGCCTGTCGTAGTAGTCCTCGTTCTCGGCGCGCTTGAGGAATGCCACCACGCGGTAGGTCACCGGCGTCAATACTACCTCAACCCCGGTCTTGGCGAGAAATTGCGCCAGCATCACCAGCGGCAGTTTATCGTCTGGAATGATGCCGCTGCCATAGAATGCCAGCGGGTAGAACAGCAAAGAATCCACGCCTTCGCCGACGATGGTGGAGCCTATGGTGCGCATCCAGAGCCAGCGCCCTTCGGTCCAGACCTTCATTTTCGCCAGCACTATGGAGTTGACGAACTCGCCGCAGGCAAAGGCGATCAACCCGGCCAGCGATATGCGCCACGCCGAGCCGAACGCGATCTCGTAGGCGCGCTGGTTCTCCCAGAACGGGGCGGGCGGCAAGGCGACGATGATCCAGGCCATCGCAGAAGCGAATGCGAGTGCGGCAAACCCGGTCCAGATCACGCGGCGCGAGCGGGCATAGCCGTAGACTTCGGTCAGCACGTCGCCAAACACGTAGGAAATCGGGAAGAACAACACACCGGCGCCGAAAGTAAGGGTGCCGACCAGCGGCAAATCGAGCTGGGCGATCTTGGCCGGGCCGATGAGGTTGGAGCAGACCAGCACCACCACGAACGCCACCATCACGAAATCATAGTACCGATAACTGCGCTGTTGCATGGTCCTTCCTCTCAATCCCTGGCTCGCCTGACATCCCAAGCGTCGCGCAGTTGGTCTCCGAGCACGTTGACAGCCAGCACCACCGACATCAGGCTGATGCCGACTGCCAGTACGTAATGCGGCGCGACCAGCAAATAGCGCACGCCGTCCCTGAGCATGGCGCCCCAGGAGGCATGCGGCGCCTGGATGCCCAGCCCGAGGAAAGACAGGCTAGCTTCGGCGATTACCAGACCAGCGATGCTGTAAGTCGCTTCCACCACCAATGGCGCCGCCAACAGGGGCAGCATGTGCTTGCGCATGATGCGGCATGCCGACGCCCCCAGCGATTGCGCCGCCTGCACATGCTGGCGCTGGCGCAGGCTCAGGGCCTGCGCGCGCGTCAGGCGGGCATAGCCCACCCAGGAAGTCATGCACAATGCCAGCAGCAGGTTGTCCAGGCCGGGCCCTAGCACGGCGGCAAATGCGATCGCCAGCAGAATGCCGGGAAAGGCCAGGAATACGTCCGTCACCTGCATCAGCGCCCGGTCCACCCAGCCGCCGCAATAGCCGGCAAGCAATCCGACCGCGGTGCCCACGCTCAGCGTCACGGCCGTCACCAGCAATGCCACCAGCATGGAAACGCCCGCCCCGGCGGCAAGCCGCGCGGCGATATCGCGGCCGAGGTCGTCGGTGCCGAGCACGTGATATGTTCCCGGTGCAACCAGCACTTGTGCCAAGTCGATGTCGTCCGGCTTCAGGTCGAGCAATAGCGAGCATGCCACCACCGCGAGCCAGAAGGCCAACACCCAATATGGCCAGCGCTTCACGAGGCGAACCTCACCCTGGGATCGAGCCGGGCATACAGGAGATCGGTCAGGAGGTTGATCACGACGTAAGTCAGCGCAATCACCACGACGCAGGCCTGCGTCACCGGGTAGTCGCGCTTCTCTATCGACTCCACCAGCAAACGCCCTATGCCTTCCCAGCCGAACACCGTCTCGGTAATCACCGTACCCGCCAGCAGGCTGCCAAGCTGCAAGCCGACCACGGTGACGATCGGCAACAACGCAGCCCGCAAGGCATGCCGCAGGATCACCTTGCGTTCGCTGATGCCCTTGGCGCGCGCGGTACGGACAAAATCCTCGTTCAATACTTCCAGCAGGCTGGCGCGGGTCATGCGCGTGAGAATGGCCGCCAGGCCGAAGCCCAAGGTCAGCGCAGGCAGCACGATGGAGCTCGGCTCGCTCATGCCGCTGACCGGCAACAGGCCCAGCCATAACGCCAGCAGCAGCATCAGCAAGGGGCCGAGCCAGAAATGCGGCATGGCGGACAAGGCCAGGCTCAGCAATGTCGCCAGGCTATCCTGCCATTTGCCCTGCCTCAAGGCGGCGGCAATTCCCAGGGGCAAGCCCAGCCCGATGGCAATCAACAAGGCGCATAACGCCAGGCTGGCAGTGGCAGGCAGGCGCTCCAGCAAGGTATCCGAGATCGGCTTGCGGCTGTGGATGGAGCGGCCGAAATCCCCATGTGACAACGCTGCCAGGTAATGGGCGAATTGCACCGGCAAGGGCTGGTCCAGCCCCAAGTCCGCACGCAGCTTGTCGCGGTCCGCCATCGGGGCAGACTCGCCCAGCATCACCTCGACCGGGTCGCCCGGCACCAGGTGCACCAGCAGGAATGTGAGCAGCAGGACGCCGAAGACCACCGGCACAATGCCCAGCACGCGTTTAAGCATCCAGCACCATCACTTGGGTTCCGATCGGCACCAAGTCAAACAGCTCGCGCACATCGGCGTTGCGCATGCGGATGCAGCCGTGGGAATGTGGCTCACCCATGGGTTCGCTATCCGGGGTGCCGTGTATATAGATATAGCGCTGCATGCTGTCGACGTTGCCGAGGCGGTTGAAACCGGGTTCGCAGCCGGACAGCCAGAGGATGCGCGTCAATATCCAGTCGCGCCCGGGATGTTGCGCATGCAATGCGGACGTCCATACCTCGCCCGTGGGCCTGCGCCCGCGGAAAACCGCGCCCAGCGGCTGCTTTGCGCCGATCTTGGCGCGCACGACATGCAGGCCGCGGGGCGTGCAGTAGCTGTCTTTCTGCTCGCCGCCCCCGTTAAGCGCCGTGGATACAGGATAGTCCCCGAGCAAACGCCCGGCATCGTCGAGCACGCGCAGCGTTTGCAACGGGATAGAGACCTCAATCCTCATCTAGAACCCCTCCAATGGGTTCTTGCCCGGGAATACAGACTTCAGCTTGCTGCGCTTGACGTTGACCAGGCCGTCCCAGCTTCCGTCCGGCTGCAGCCGGTAGCCCGTGATGTTATTGCGTGTGGCGGCAAACTGGCCTTCGTACCAGAGCGGGATATACGGCAACTGCTCATGAACGCGCGCCGCGACATTGGCCCAGTCGCTCACGGCGATCAATTCGTCCGTCTTTTGGTCGGCATAATGGCCGCGATTGGCGCCCTTGGGCGGGATGGAGGAGGAATGGAACGCCAGGTGGTAAATTTCCGGCGTCTTGATCCCCACCCACATCAGGCCGTAGAGTTGGAAATTGCCGCGCTTGATGTCGTCAAAGAACGTTCCCCAGTCCAGGCTGCGGATGTCGAGCTGGATGCCGGCCTCGCGCATCTGCGCCTGCATCATGGTAGCGAGCCGGACCCGCTGGGCATCGGTGGAGGTTTTATATATCAGCTTCAAGGGCAGGCTGACCCCGGCGCGCTGCAACAGCTCGCGCGCCAGCGCCGGATCATATTCGTACGGCTGCAGGTTGCCGTTGCCCGCCCAGTGCTCGGGCGGCAGGATGCTTTCCGCCAGCCGGCTGCCGCCGACCAGGGTATGCTTGATGATGGCTTTGCGGTCGATCGCATGCGCCAATGCCTGGCGCACCAAGGGGTTTTGCAGGATGGCATCCTGCAGGTTCAGGCCGATGTAGGCGAAATTGGACCCCTCGGACTCCTGCACCTCCAGCCCCGGCTGCTTCTGCAGGTAGCTTACCAGCTCCGGCGGCAAATCCCCTTGCAGGATGTCCGTCTCGCCACGCACCAGCTTGAGCACGCGCACGGTCGGGTCGCGGATTTCCTCAAACACGAAGCGCTTGCGGTCGGACCGGCGCTCCAGCTTGAGCGAGCGCTGCCACGAAACAAACTTGAACGGGCCGCTGCCGACAGGCTCGTTCGAAAAGTCGTGCTGCCGCGCGATCAGTTCGGCGGGGAGTATCCCCAATATCAGGCGCGAGGGGAAGTTGCTGTCGGCATCCTTAAGGAAGAAATCCAGGGTATTTTCGTCGCGCACCTCTATCTTGCTGATATTGGCGAACTCGGCCGCATGCGGGGAATCCGCCAGCTCCAGGATGGACTGGTAAGTCGCAGCGACGTCTTCCGCCGTCAGGTAGCGTCCGTCATGGAAATGGCGGCCATGCTGCCCGAGGGTGAAGCGGAATAGCCGCGGCGACAGCACGCGCCAGCTGGCCAGCGATGGCGTCGGATGGGCATGGACGTCAAAATCGACCAGGGAGCGGTACAGCAGGCGGTTGACCCGCGCGGAAGCCGCATCCGTGGCATAGCGCGGGTCCAGCGTTTGCGGCAGCTGGCTGACCGCGCTGCGGATTTGCACCGGGGCGGTATCACGGCTGCAGGCATCCAGCAATAGCAGCGACACCACCATCATGGTGGCCAGGCTGCCGAGCCGCCATGCCTGCCGCCACATCACGGGCCTGCCCTCTCGAACAACGCGATGGACTCCACGTGCGAGGTATGAGGGAACATATTGATCACCCCGCTGGCCAGCAGGCGATACCCCTTGGTATGCACCAGTATCCCCGCGTCGCGCGCCAACGTTGCCGGGTTGCACGACACATACACGATGCGCTGTGGCGCATGCGACGCATCGGCCTTCGCATCATCAATATCGGGCAATGCCTTCACCAGCTCGATCGCGCCGTCGCGCGGCGGGTCGATCAGCCATTTGTCGAAACGGCCCAAGGACTGCAGCAGTTCAGGCATCATCTTGAACAAGTCCGCCTCCTGGAACTCCACCTGCCCGGCCAAGCCGTTGAGGGCCGCGCTTTCATTGGCGCGCGCCACCAGCGCGGCCGAGCCTTCCATGCCGAACACCGAAGCGCCGCTGCGCGCGATCGGCAAGGTGAAATTGCCCAGGCCGCAAAAGAAATCGGCAATACGCTCTCCCGGCTGCGGCTGCAGCAGTTGCATGGCGCGGCGCAGCATCACGCGGTTGATGTGCGGGTTGACCTGCGTGAACTCGGTGGGCTTGAACGGGTAGGTCAGGTTGAATTCGGGCAAGGAATAGCTCAAGCCAGGCCCTTGCTGCGGGTAGAACGGCTGCACGGTATCCGGCCCCTTGCTCTGGGTCCAGACCTCCACGCCGTAGCGGTCGGCAAACGCCTTGATGGGCGCGGCATCCTGCGGCTGCAAGGGTTCGAGTATGCGCAGCACCAGCACCGTGGTCAGCTCCCCTACCGCCACCTCGATCTGCGGCAGGCGGTCGCGTATGCTGAGCTGGCCCACCAGTTCCTTCATCGGCACGATGAGGGCGGAAACATGGGGCGGCAGCACCTTGCAGCTGTCCATGTCCGCGACGAAGCTGCTGGATTTTTCATTGAACCCGACCAGCACGCCGCCTTTCTTCGCCACATGGCGCACCCGCAAGCGGGCCTTGTGGCGATACCCCCATGCGGGGCCGTAGATCGGCGACAGCATGCGCTCGGAACGGGTCTTGCCGATATGCCAGAGGTTACCCTCGAGCATGCGCTGTTTGGCCGCCACCTGCCCGGAAAACTCCAGGTGCTGGATCGCGCAGCCGCCGCAGACGCCGAAATGCTCGCAAGCGGGCTGGGTGCGCAAATTCGAGGCCTGCAAGACGTCCACCACATCGGCGACCTCGTACCTGTCCTTGCGGCGGCGGGTCTTGTAAGTGACATGCTCCCCGGGCAGGGCGCCGTCGATGAAAATAGTCTTACCCTCAACGTGGGCCACGCCGCGGCCTTCGTGATCCAGGGATTCGACCAATGCTATAGGAGTAGTGCTCATGGGTTGTTTCAAGTCATGCCTGACAACTATGTCATTGCTGCCAGTGATTTAAGAATTCCTGCCAATGCCGGCCTTTGTATCCGGCCAGGGTGTCGCGCACCAGTGCGATTTCGCGTTCGTATGCGGCATGGTCCAGCGCGCCGCGCATCAATTGGAAGCGCAGGTACACGAGATAAGTATTCGCCACGTCGGTTTCGCAATAATCGCGAATCGCGTTGATCTCGCCATTCGCGAAGGCTTCCCACACCTTGCTGCCGTCCATGCCCAGCTTGCCGGGAAAGCCGCACAATTGCGCGATCTCGTCCAGCGGCGCGTTGGCCCTGCCGTTGTATAGCGCCATCAGGTCCATCAGGTCCAGGTGGCGGGTATGGTAGCGGCTGATGTAATTGTTCCACTTGAACTCGCGGTCGTCGTCGCCCATGTCCCAGTAGCGCGGCGCGACGATGCCGTGCACGAGGCCGCGGTAATGCAGCACCGGCAGGTCGAACCCGCCGCCATTCCAGGAAACAAGGTTAGGCGTGTATTTCTCGATGCCGTCGTAGAAACGCTGGATGATTTCCTGTTCCGGCGCATCCGGGCTGCCCAGCGTCCAGACGCGGAATCCATCGCCCTCGCGCAGCGCGCAGGAAATCGCCACTACCCTGTGCTGGTGCAAGGGCAGGAATTCGCTGCCATTCTGCTGGCGGCGCTTGTGGAACGCCACGTGGGCCACGTCCTCGTCCGTGGTTTCCGCGGGCAGGCTGTACAGCTTGCGCAGGCCGTCGGTATCCGGGACGGTCTCTATGTCGAATATCAGCGTAGGCGTCATGTTGCAGCTTTGCTCGTTTTCATGCCTATTTCTTCACCCATCCGCTGCCGTCCTGGTAGTACCAGCCGCCCTGGGCCTTCTGGATCCATCGTTGGGCGAAGGTGCTGCGCACTTCTGCCTCCCATTCGGGATGGCTGTTGGCATTGGCGATTTCCTTATAGAGCGCATTGCGGTCGTTGTTTTCCGCCGCCACCAGCGCATTGAGGTTCTGGCGCTGCGCCAGCGGCACGGCATTCGCATCCCGCACCGCCACCAGTCCGTCGCGCGTGAAGCCGACCGCCCCGCTGGCGTAGAAGCCGGACAATTGCCCATGCCTGGCCTGCATGCTGCTCTTGATGGATGTGATCGCGGGCGTGTTGATCTCCAGGTCAGCCGCGGCATGCGCCAGCACGGAGGTCAACAATCCGCCCAACAACAGGCATGTGGTGATGAAACGCTTCATTTGTCTTTCTCCTCTGCCGGGGTGGACGACGCGGCCTTTTCCTTCAGTTGCCAGACATCGTCGATGATACGGTCTGCCGCCTTTTCCGCCGCGGCCGCCGGGAAGTAGATATTGATGGTGACGCAGGCTGGCAGCGCCAGCACCAACAGCCAGGGCGCCATCCATTTCCAGGTAATTTGCATCGCATGTTTCCTCTTGCATTGGCGGCCGGTTCGCCGCCGCTCATCAGTCGGGATTGTACCCCAGCCAGCCCTTTGTCTGCATGCAAAGCTGGAGATAACGGTCATTGGATCACCGGGCTGGCATTGCCTTCCGTGACGCGTTTGAGACGCGTGAGAAGGTCGCTCCAACCCACGTTATGGTTGTAGCCCATCACCGTGATCGCCGGGATGCCGCTGCCCTTGACGATCACATAGCCCTGCGGGGTGTATTCCACGCCGCTCATCTGGCAAACGTCGTTGCGCAACTGGCAATTCCAGCCGATCTGCTTATAGTTGAACTCGCTGAAGAAGCGCAGCACGCTGCGCTGTATCGCCGCGGCAGCCCCTGCCCCGCCCAGTGCGGTAATATTCTCTACCGCGCGCTGGGAAATCTTCTTGCGGTAGCTGCCCGGGCTGCTGTAGAGGCGCGCATCGAAGCTCACGGGCTGCCAGTTGGACAACTCCAGGTTGCGCACATCGCCATCCAGCTTGCCCTCGATCGCACCGAACGAGAAGGTACGCGTGATGTCGCCCAGGTCCAGCCTGCGCAACTCCAGGTCGGCATGCAGCCTGGAAGCCGCCTCCAGCGGGGTCTGCATGCCGAGGTTGCGCACGGCGATACTGCCGTTGAACATCTGGAACAGCATGTCGCCGTTGGCCGTAAGCTGGCCGCGGCTATAAGTGACCATCGGGATCGCCGCAGCCACCTTCCCTTCCATGCGCGGCCAGCCCAGCGCCTGGCTCAACACCGGCATGGAGATCGGCACCAGGTTAGCGCGCAAGTGCCAATGCCACTCCCCCGCGGCACGGGTGGCCGAGACATCCGTCAGGCTGAGCGCGCCGTCAAGGATAGGCAGGTATAGCTGCGACATGGTCAATGAATAGCGGTTGACCTCCGCCAGCACGCTGGCCTCTCCCAGGGGAATCTTGAGGAAATGGCCGCCGGCATAGGCGAGCTGGACCACGTGCGGCTCATCATACGACCACGGAATATGGCTATTGAGCTTGTGCAGCGCAAAGCGCCCCTCCCCATCCTCCACATCCACGTCTTTCAGTACCAGCAACGCAGAGACAGGCTCACCGTCTTTCAACGCCAGCTTCATACTCCCCTTGCCGGCTAGCTTCAACTTATTCAAAGCACTATCCGTCAACAACGGCTGCAATACCAGCGCATACAACTCATCCAGTACCAAGTCTGGCGCATCCACCACCAAGTCCTGCATCTTGCCCGCTTGCCAGCGTCCAGAAAGTTTAGCCTCACCAACCTTGGCCAAGGCTAACGTTGCCGACTCGATTACCAGCGCATCATCCGCATAATGCCCCTGCGCCAACAGCCGATGCCCGCCATGCGCAACATACCAAGGCTGCCAATACACCTCGCCACCCTTCCAATCCAGCAACGCCTGCCATTGCCAGCCACCAGCCTGCTGGCTCAACCCCAGCGATACATCAACATTCAACTTTTCCGCCGCCTGTGTCCCGGCTTGATTACTGAACGAAGCCTCACGAAAACTCGCAACCACCTGATATTGAGGCAATACCGCTTTCTGCTGCTTGATCGACAAACTAAACGGCAACTTCACATTGGCAGCCGTCAACTCCCCCCGCTCACAACGCCACTCATCTGATGCTGGTTGCAAAGCCTGGTCACAAGCCAACGCCAACGCCTGCCAATCAGCCGCATCCTTCTGGCGCAACTCTGCCTGAAAACGCACTTGCCCATCTAGACTGACCGCTCCCTTCACCTTGCGCAAACTAGCAGACGGCGTCTCAACCGTGTCTGCCTCTATGCTAATGCTGCTGACTGCATACGCAGGTGAAGCCCAGGCCAGCATGCAGAAAAGCACTCCCATCCAGACCAAGACAACAGGATGCCAATGAACAACTTGTGCTTTCAATGTATTTAACACACCGTGCTCACCTTATTTAATACATACGCATAGATCATTGTTGCCTTAAAGTCAGAATGCCTAAGTAACTCCTGCATCATCATGCCACTTTCACTTTCATTTTGATTCTGGGTGAGGTGAGACATGCCGTGAAAAAGCTAGAAAACTTAAGGGTGGAATACCCATCAACAACCATATCGATTGGATGGCATCTCCAATGCAACAAGATATAGCGCCGAACCCAATCCACGTATGTATCCTCAGTACGAATTGAGTAATGCCTGACTCTAATTACAGCACGCACCCGATCAAGCAATTTGGTGGTTGAGAACCTGCTTGAGAATGCTTAGGCATGATGGCTTTTTTCAAGAGAATGATCAGCCAAATTTTAGGCGGCCTAATTTATTATGTATAGACTAAGCACATCGAAATCATTGAAAAGTACATTGACTTAGCTCTGGCTCATCTAATACGATGAAGCTATCTAAATATAGTTGAGCAGCACAAACCAAGTATGGTTGATATTTCACAAACCGCATCCCTCGGACAGCTGCAGAACGCATTGCTTCGCGAGCGTGCGGAAAATGCTCACGGCGGTAGATCAATTGAGTTTGTCGCTTCCGTCGATGGGGAGGAGGCAGGTCTACTTTCGTACGAAGATTGGAGTGATAGCGGCTCTGGTTTCATATATGAGATCTTCGTGATTCCCTCATCCAGGAAAATGGGCGTGGGAGCATGTTTGCTGGCCTACGCCGAGCAATACGCTCGTGGATTGGGCTGCTGTGTGCTGCGATTAAAGCCCCATGCGCTGGAATCAGAGCCAGATAGCACTCAATTAGTTGACTGGTACATGAAGGTTGGCTACGTCCAAGTTGCAGATGACCCGTCGCATTACGAAAAGTCTCTTTCAGTTCCGTGTGTTGCTCAACCGGTCGCTGCAGCGGACGGCTTCGCCGCCCGCTGAGCTTCTACGTTAGGCCGCACAATCCAACCACCTCATCACGTAGGCAAGAGGTAGCAGCATAGGCCAAAGCGAACGTCACATTGCCGCCGGCATGTGTCACCTACTACAATATTAAAAGTTCAGTTTCTAGACAGTCATCACAGGGGAGGAATCATAATGAACGATGTCACGAACGCTAGTAACGAAAGTATCGGGTTTCGCTGGTGGACAATTTGGGCTTGGCTCGGACTAACCATTGGAAACCTGTACGTCCTTGGCTCAATGAATGACATGCTTGGGCTGGGCCTAACCATCGCTGCGGTAAACACTGTCTTGATGGTTCTCGTTTTGCGGTTTAACAAATACGCCTTCTTGATCGCAACCGTAATTAGTATCAATCCGATTCTTTGGATTATCAATGGAATCTACCTAAAGAATCGTTGGAATCATCCAAAGGTGAATGATCCCTCCTAATGGAACACAGCTTGCTGCATGCGTATCCTCCGCGGGCAGCTTAGCTCGAACGTTAGATCTCTCATAAACACAAACTTGCACCCTCCTGAGGAAGTTCGCAAACGTCGAATCTATCGACTTGCCCAAATCATTCAAGATCATTTAGTGGAAGGATTGGGGATGGATACACGCTACTTTGACCATCCTTTCATTCACGATGACTATACGATTTTGGGAAAAACGAGCGTCAATGCGAACTATCGTGAGCATCTTGTCCCCCGGGTATATCTTCGAGACAGGTGCTTAGACCTCTATCGCTCAGGTGATTCAGTAGAACAGGTCTCAGAGTTGCTCGACAAATATCTCTGGATAGCCCTGCTTGAGCCAGCGCAAGCGAGTCTCATTAATAAGCAATTTAAAACCACAATGCCAAACGACTGGATATTTGGTCAGGATGATGTGCTTGCTCGTCTATCTTCGATTGGTTTAGTCCTGCTGGATTAAGATGTTAGGCGGCAGCGTAATAAGCCAAACCTAATACCCGTAACCTCTTAAAGCAGTTCTTTCCGCAGTTGCCCGGGAGATTTGATGGAAAGTAATCCAGGGGCAACGTCAAAGGCAGTTTTGGCTCCAAACTGGCCTTGCATGCTCAACCGATGAGCGGCGCGTGCATAGGCAACCAGAACGCTGGCAGTGAATTCGGGGTTACTGTCCAGTTGCAGTGAATATTCGATGATCTGGGCGTGGGCTTGGGTGGTATTGCCGCTTCGAATGACGAAGCCGCCGTGCGGCATACGGTTGTGTTCGTTGCGCAACGTCTCTTCGCTGATGAAGTGCACGGTGGTGTCGTAATCGGCGAAATAGTCTGGCATGGTGACAATCGCCTGCTCGACGGCCTTGGCATCGGCACCTTCTTGCAGCACGACATGGCATTCACGCGTGTGTTTCTGGCGGGTGGTCAGGTCAGGGCGCTGTCCACTGCGCACTTGTGCGATGGCTTCTGGCGAAGGCAGTGTGTACTGTACGCCCGCCTTGACGCCCGGCACACGGCGAATGGCATCAGAATGCCCCTGGCTGAGTCCCTTTCCCCAGAATGTGTAGGTTGCACCATCCGGCAGCAAGGCCTCACCGTATAAACGATTGATGGAGAACATGCCGGGATCCCAGCCAATAGAGATCAACGCTGTTTTGCTATTTTCCTGAGCTTGCGCATCAACCGCATCAAAATACTCTGGGATACGGGCATGAGTATCGAAGCTATCCACGATATTGAACATGGCCGCCATTTCAGGCCCCTGGCGTGGCAGGTCGTCCTTGGAACCGCCACAGAGAATCAATACGTCGATGGCATCCTGATAATCAGACAACGAAGTGATGGGATATACCGCAGTTTGCGCAGACAATGGCTGCACCGATGCAGGCGCTCGGCGGGTAAAAACGCCAACCAGCACCATATCCGGGTTCTTGGCAATAGCGGCTTCTACACCGCGCCCCAGGTTGCCGTAACCAGCAATGCCGATACGGATTTTCTTGTTGCTCATGCAGCGCCTTTCTTCAATCCTGCAAGGTTGACCTGGTCAGACTAACCACTTGCATAGGACTTAGGACATCAGTGCATCAATGTCATCAGGATGGGAAGACGCCAGTAGAAAGATACCGATCACCACGGTCGCAGACGATAGAAACGATTACTGCGTTTTCAACACGCTTAGATAGCTGCAAAGCAGCATACAATGCGCCACCGGAAGAGATGCCGGCAAAAATACCTTCTTGTTCTGCCAGTTTACGAGTGGTTTTCTCGGCATCTGCTTGGCTGACGTAGATTAGTTCATCGACGCGCTTGGCGTCATAAATTTTGGGCAGGTATTCCTCAGGCCATTTACGGATACCAGGAATCTGCGCGCCTTCGTCAGGCTGCACGCCGACGATGCGGATATCAGGGTTCTGTTCCTTGAGATAGCGCGAAGTGCCCATGATAGTGCCGGTCGTGCCCATGCTGGAGACGAAATGCGTAATCTTGCCTGCCGTGTCGCGCCAGATTTCCGGCCCGGTGCCTTCGTAATGCGCCAACGGGTTGTCCTGGTTGGCGAACTGGTCGAGCACGATGCCCTCGCCCTCTGCCTGCAGCTTGGTCGCCACGTCGCGCGCCAGCTCCATGCCGCCGTCGCGCGGCGTCAATACCAGCTCGGCGCCGTAGGCTTTCATGCTCTGACGGCGCTCCACGCTCTGGTTGTCCGGCATCACCAGCACCATCTTGTAGCCGCGCATCGCCGCCACCATGGCAAGCGCAATGCCGGTATTGCCTGAAGTCGCTTCGATCAGGGTATCGCCAGGCTTGATGTCGCCGCGCGCCTCTGCCCGCTTGATCATGGAAAGCGCCGGCCGGTCCTTCACAGAGCCTGCGGGGTTGTTGCCTTCGAGCTTGAGCAATATGGTGTTGCTGGTCTTGCCCGCCATGCGCTGCAGCTTGACCAAGGGGGTGTTGCCTACGAAATCATCCAGGGTTTTATACATGTAGTTTCAATCAGTTGCTGGGCAGGCCTGGCTGGACTGCCCGGAATTCCAAATCAGGCTTTCTTGTGGAAGGCCAACAAAACGGCGAACAGGCCCAGGCCGGCAAAGGCGACCAGGGAAAGCTGCGGAATGGTCAGGCCGAACAAGGTCCAGTCTATTGCCGAACATTCGCCGGTGCCCTTGAAGATCAGGTCCAGCGCCTTTTTCAACGGAAAGGTTTCTATGATGTAGTCAAATCCCGCGCCGCATTCGGCCATTACCTTGTCCGGGTTGGCCTGGATCCAGATATGGCGTGCCGCGATGCCGATGCCGGTCGCCGCGGCAATGACGTGCAACAGGCCGTACACCTTGCGGCCCAGGCTGCCGGGATTGTGCAGCGCGGCAACCAGGAACAACACCCCCAGCGCCATGAATGCAATCCGCTGGGAGATGCACAACGGACAGGGCTCCAGGTTGTATTTCTGCTGCAGGAACAAGGCAAGGCCCACCAGCCCGAAACTAGCGACGAAGCCGAGGAAATACCCGCGGCGCCCAGCAAACAGCTTATTGCACATAAACAAAGCCCCAGCACTTATAATGAAAGTCCCGCAATTGTAACGGATACACCCCGGTTAGCACCAATCCATGCTGCACACCCGGGCATGGCCGGCAGACAACCTTAATAGACAAACCTAATAGATAAACCCTATATGGCAGACCCTCAGCGCATCCTCAGCGTCAGCGAACTTAACCGCATGGCGCGCGAGCTACTGGAAACCAGCTTCCCCTTGTTCTGGATCAGCGGCGAAATCTCCAACCTGACCCGGGCCGCCTCGGGGCATTGGTATTTCTCGCTCAAGGACCAGGGCGCCCAGGTGCGCTGCGTGATGTTCCGCGGCCGCAACGCCTACCTGGACTGGGCGCCGCGCGAGGGCGACAAGGTCGAGGCGCGGGCCGTGGTGACGCTTTACGAGGCACGCGGCGACTTCCAGCTTACCATCGAGTTCCTGCAGCGCGCAGGACTGGGCAACCTGTTCGAAGCCTACGAGAAGCTCAAGAACCAGCTCGCCGCCGAAGGCCTGTTTGCCGCGGAGCACAAGATCGCAATTCCCGCACACCCGCGCCAGATCGGCATCGTCACTTCGCCCGACGCTGCCGCCTTGCGCGACGTGCTCACCACGCTGCGCCGCCGCATGCCTACGGTCAATGTCGTCATCTACCCCACGCCGGTGCAGGGCAAGGGCGCGGCCAAGCTGATTGCCGCCGCCATCCGCGCCGCCGACCAGCGCGCGGAATGCGACGTGCTCATCGTGTGCCGGGGCGGCGGCAGCATCGAGGATTTGTGGCAGTTCAACGAGGAAGTCGTCGCGCGCGCCATCCATGCCTGCGCATTGCCGGTGATCAGCGCCGTCGGCCATGAGACCGACTTCACGATCGCGGACTTCGTCGCCGACGTGCGCGCGCCCACCCCCACCGCTGCCGCGGAACTGACTACTCCTGACCGCGGCAGCCTGCTGCGCAACCTGCAGCAACACCGCAACCGCCTGGCGCGCAGCATGCAAAGCCTGCTCCAGCAGCGCAGCCAGCACCTCGACTATCTCAGCCGCAGGCTGTTGTCCCCCATGCAGCAGGCCGAGCACAAGCGGCAGCACCTGTCCCAATTGCATCTGCGCCTGACCCAGGCCATGGCCAGGCAGCTGCAGAGGCAGCGCCAGCACTTGCAGGCAGTGCAGCAAAGCCTGACGCACCTGAACCCGAGCGCGGTATTGCAGCGCGGCTACGCACTGGTGGAGAAGTTGAACGGCGAGCTGGTGCAGGACAGCAGCCAGCTCGCTCCCGGCGACCAGGTCAAGCTCACCCTGGGCAAAGGCAGCGCCCAGGCTGAGATCCGCGACAAAAGCACCTAGAGTGGCTAACAAAACTCTCCTGGCGTTATTGCCCTGCCTTGCCATACACCTTGTACTGCCTGCGGCAGAGCGCCTAGCCAGGACCGCTTCGCTGAGATTTGTTAATCACGCTTAAGCTACCAAGGACCTAACGACATGAACGAACTCATCAGCCACCTGGAGGAATTGCTGCACGGTTTCGGCCCCATCCATGCCAAGCACATGTTCGGCGGCTATGGCATTTACCACGACGGCCTGATGTTCGCGCTGATCGCGGACGATACGCTCTACCTCAAGGCCGATGCGGAAAACCGCAAGGAGTTCGAGAAACTCGGCCTGCCCGCCTTTCGCTACGCCAAGCAGGGAAAGGAGATCACCATGTCCTATTGCCAGGCGCCTGCCGACATGCTCGAAGAAACGGAACAAGCCGTCTACTGGGCGCGCCTCGCCTATGCCGCCGCATTGCGCGCCGCGCGCGGGCGAAAACGCTGATCTCTCACAATTTATCGCCAAACCAGCGCGATCGCATGCGCTATCTAAGCATTTGCAAGCGGCGTAGAATGGCGGCAATTTTTCACTGAGCCTGCCATATGCAATCCTCTGGGACCACCAAGCCGGCCCTCCCGCTCCTGGCCCTCGCGGCACTCGGCGTGGTATTCGGCGACATCGGCACCAGCCCGCTCTACACCATGAAGGAAGTGTTTGCAGTGAGCCCGCATCCGGTGCCGCTCACACACGACAACGTCTTCGGCATCCTGGCCTTGATCCTCTGGTCATTCATCATGGTGGTATCGGTGAAATACACCGTGTTCATGATGCGCGCCGACAATAACGGCGAAGGCGGCATCATGGCGCTGCTTGCGCTGGCAAGCCGCAATATCAAGGGCGAGCGCAAGCGCCTGGTGATATATGCCGGCATCGTCGGCGCCTGCATGTTCTACGCGGACGGCATGATCACGCCCGCAATCTCGGTGCTGTCGGCGGTGGAAGGCGTGGAAGTGGCCGCACCGGCGCTGGACCAATTCATCGTGCCCGTTACCCTGGCGGTGCTGTTCGCCCTGTTCTGGCTGCAAAGCAAGGGCACGGCGGTGGCAGGCGCGCTGTTCGGGCCGGTGATGCTGCTGTGGTTCGGCACTTTAGCCGCGCTTGGCGTCGTCAATATCCTGCATGAGCCCAGGGTGCTGGAAGCGCTGAATCCGCTCTACGCCATCCAGTTCTTCATCAACGCGCCCTGGATCGCCTTCGTTGCGCTGGGTTCCGTGGTGCTCGCCGTCACCGGCGTGGAGGCGCTCTATGCCGACATGGGCCATTTCGGCCCCAGGCCGATCCGCTACGCATGGTTCGGCTTCGTCCTGCCCGCCTTGATATTGAACTACTTCGGGCAGGGGGCCCTGGTGCTGCACGATGCGGAAGCGATCAAGAACCCCTTTTACCTCATGGCCCCGCAATGGATGCTCTACCCGCTGATCGGCCTGGCGACGCTCGCCACCGTGATCGCCTCACAAGCCGTGATCTCGGGCGCATTCTCGATCTCGGCCCAGGCATTGCAGCTTGGCTACCTGCCGCGCATGCGCATCCTGCACACCTCCGAGCGGCAAAAAGGCCAGATCTACATGCCCTACATCAACTGGAGCCTGATGGTCGCCGTCATGGCGCTGGTCGTCGGCTTCGGCTCGTCGGGGGACCTGGCCGCCGCCTATGGTATTGCCGTCACCGGCAACATGCTGTTCACCACCCTGCTGGCCGGCATCGTGTTCCACGGCATCTGGCACTGGAGCTGGCCGCGCACCCTGGCGTTGGTCGGCCTGTTCCTCGTCATCGACCTCGCGTTCTTCAGCGCCAATATCCTGAAGATTCCCGATGGCGGCTGGGCGCCCATCCTGATCGGGATCGTTATCTTCACGCTGATGACCACCTGGAAGCGCGGGCGCGGCCTGCTGCTCGAACGCCTGCGCAACGAGTCCATGCTGCTGGAACCCTTCATCGACGCCATCGGCGCCCATCCGCCGCAGCGCGTGCAAGGCACCGGCATCTTCATGACGCCCAACCCGCACGGCGTCCCGCATGCCATGCTGCACAACCTCAAACACAACAAGATACTGCATGAGCGCAATATCCTGCTGACGGTCAACTTTGCCGACGTCCCCTACGTTGCAGAGCGCAGCCGGCTGGGGCTGGAGGAATTGCCGCACGGCTTCTACCGCATCACGGTGAACTACGGCTTCAAGGACGACCCGGACCTGCCGCGCGACTTAGAGCTGACCAAACAGCTGGGCCTGGAGCTAGACACCATGGATACCTCGTTCTTCATCGGCAAAGAAACCCTGTTTGCCAGCCGCTCCTCGGGCATGGCCTATTGGCGGAACAAACTGTTCGTCGGCATGTTCCGCAATGCAGACAGCGTCACCAATCAGTTCAAGCTGCCGCCAAACCGCGTGATCGAACTAGGGGCGCAAGTGACAATCTAAGAGCGTGAACAGGCTCTTAGGATTGTCGGCCCAGCAAGGCGCGGTCTAGAATAGATATTGATCGACATCATCAAATCGCTTATAAGGTTGTAAACATGAATTCCATCAGACTGATATTGATTGCGCTGGCACTAGCCCAGCTTACGAGCTGCACCACCGTCAGCACGACCAGCAGCGGCAATGTGGGCGTCGACCGCAAGCAATACGTCGGACTCGTTACCGAACAGGAGGCGGTGGAGCAGTCGGCCCTCGCCTACCAGCAAACCGTCAAGGACGCGCAATCCAAGAAACTCCTGAATACGGACAGCGCCGAGACCAAGCGCGTCCGCAATATCGCCGACAAGCTGATTGCGCATGTCGGCGTATTCCGCCCGGATGCCCCGAACTGGAAATGGGAAGTCAACGTGCAGGAAAGCAAGGAAATCAACGCCTATTGCATGGCGGGCGGCAAGATCATGGTCTATACCGGGCTGATCGACCAGATCAAGCCCACCGATGACGAGCTCGCCGCCGTGATGGGCCATGAAATCGCCCATGCGCTGCGCGAGCACGTGCGCGAGCGCATGTCACGCGCCAAGGCCCAGCAATACGGCCTGCTGGGCTTGGCAGCAGTCGTCGGCCTCAGCACCAAGAATGCCGACAACGCAGTCCAGGCCCTCGCGGTTGGCGGCACTGTCGCCGCGGTCGCCCTGACGCTGCCCAACAGTCGCACCGCGGAGCACGAAGCCGATCAAATCGGTCTCGAGCTTGCTGCCCGCGCGGGCTACAACCCGAATGCCGCCTTGAGCCTCTGGCAGAAAATGAGCGCGGTAGGCGGCGAGAAACCGCCCGAAATCCTCAGCACCCACCCCTCGGACGAATCACGCATGGCGGACATCAAGCGCCTGATCCCTTCCGTGATGCCGCTGTACGAACAGGCAAAGAAGCAAGGTAAATAAGGCAATTCAAATGCTTGCCAAGCCTAACCATGGGGCCGTTTTCAGGTAAAATAGCGGTTTTATCTGAAGCGATCCCTAGGAATCTTAGATGAGCAATTTGCAAACCATTATCGAAGACGCGTTCGAGCGTCGTGCCGAGATTACCCCATCCACTGCCAGCGCAGAAATCAAGGATGCCGTGTTCAGCGTGCTTGCCGACCTCGATAGCGGCAAACTGCGCGTGGCAGAACGCACCGACGGGCAGAACTGGGTTACCCATCAATGGATCAAGAAGGCAGTATTGCTCTCCTTCCGCCTTGAAGACAACGTCCTGCTCGACGACGGCGTCACCAAGTATTTCGACAAGGTTCCCCCCAAGTTCGCCAATTACACTGAAGCCGATTTCAAGGCCGGCGGCTTCCGCGTGGTGCCCAACGCCATCGTGCGCCGTGGCTCGTTCATTGCCAAGAATGCCGTCCTGATGCCTTCCTACGTCAATATCGGCGCTTACGTCGGCGAAGGCACCATGGTGGACACCTGGGCCACTGTCGGCTCCTGCGCCCAGATCGGCAAGAACGTACACCTCTCCGGGGGCGTAGGCATTGGCGGCGTGCTGGAGCCTGTACAGGCCGGCCCCACCATCATCGGCGACAACTGCTTCATCGGCGCGCGCTCCGAAGTGGTCGAAGGCGTCATCGTCGAAGACAACTGCGTGATTTCCATGGGCGTCTACATCGGCCAGAGCACCAAGATCTACGACCGCGAAACCGGCGAAGTGACCTATGGCCGCGTACCGTCAGGCTCTGTCGTCGTATCGGGCAACCTGCCTTCCAAGGACGGCAGCTACAGCCTCTACTGCGCCGTCATCGTCAAGAAAGTCGATGAAAAGACCTTGGGTAAAGTGGGCATCAACGAACTATTGCGTGGCATCTAAGCCAAACCCTCGGTCGAAGCTGTCAATATTCTGACACTGGCGTCGAAGCTCCAACAAAAACCTGCCACTGGCAGGTTTTTTATTGTTTTCCATCCAGCGTCACCTTCAAAGAATAAAAAAATAAGACCCTGTTTTATATAAAAAATACAAGAAAATCATTCCAGCACCCCATCCCCTGTCCCGTTTTTTCCTGACGGCATAAAAGTTGCCATATTGATATCGAATCCACATTTTTTTGCAGGATATAAGGATAACCATGACAGGCGATTACGATTACAAACTGGTGCTGCTCTCGATTGTGATTGCATTCATCTCATCGATGGCTGCGTTCATGTTCACCAATCGTGTTGTCCGCAATCAAGGCCGATCCGCCAAGGCGTGGATGGGATTGGGAGCCGTCGCCATGGGCTCGGGCATCTGGGCCATGCACTTCATCAGCATACTCGCATGGTCCCTGCCTACTCCGATGGAGTCCATGCTCGACGACACCGTATTGTCCTGGCTGATTGCCGTCAGCGTCTCATGGCTCACGCTGGATATCGCCAGCAGGCCCGACCTCAAGCTGCAGATGCTGATTGTTGCCGGAGTGGTGATGGGGCTGGGCATCAGCGGCATGCACTACACCGGCATGCATGCCATGCAGATGTATCCCGAGATCACCTACAATAAGACATTGCTGGCATTATCCGTCAGCATTGCCATCGCCATCTCGATACTGGCCCTGGCCCGCATGTTTCATGACCACCAATCCAGGAAGTCCAGCCTCAGCTCGCAGCTTTACGCTGCCACGATAATGGCGGGCGGTATTGCCTGCACTCACTTTACCGCGATGGCTGCAGTCGAGATTCCGCCTCACGTTGTCTTGACCGCGGCATCCACATCGCAGCCCGGCTTGTTTTCGGTGATTATCGCACTGGGTATCTGTACCTTGATCATGCTTGCCGCCATCCTGACCATCGTGAATTCGCGCCACCGCGACAAGGGCAATTGGTTGCATGCAGACACGCAGGACAAGCTCAGCCGCATGAGCATGCTGGATAACCTGACCCAGCTCCCTAACCACCGCTATTTCCAACATCACCTGAGTATTGGTGTCCGCCGCACTGCAAGGCTCGGCACGGCACTGGCCGTCGCCATCATCAAGCTCGACAACCTGAAGCTGATCAAACAGGAATTAGGCCAGCATATCAGCGATGAAATCCTGCGCTCGGCGGCAAAGCGCATCCAGGACACCATTCGCGGTTGCGACATGGCGGCTTACAACGGATCGGAAGAGTTTCTCGTCCTCTTCGAGGACATCAAGCACGAACATGACATCATGCCTGTCATGGAAAGAATCATGCAGTCGCTGAACACCACATTCCGCATTGACCGCCATGACATCACGCTCGAAGCCAGGGCCGGGCTGTCCTTGTACCCCAAGCACGGTGATGCCGATCGGCTGCTGACTTATGCCGAAGCTGCCATGCACCGCGTGCAGCCCAGCGACAACCATGGTTTCCGCCTGTTCGACGACCGGCTGGAACCCTCTTCCTTCGACCTGCTGGAAACCCGGCAGGAGCTGCGCCACGCGATCGAGAATGGGGAAATGGTGCTCTACTTCGAACCGCGCATGGACATCATCGGCAACACCATCACCGGGCTGGAAATACAACCCCGCTGGCTGCATCCGACCAAAGGCGCCATCCCCGCCGCCACCTTCGCTCCCATGGCGGAAAACATCGGCCTGATCGATGACATCAATGCCTGGGTGCTGGAACAAAGCTACCGCGTCGTAAATACATTGCGCCAGCAGCGCATCCATGTGCCGGTCTACCTGCCGCTCACTTCCATGCAATTGCGTTTTCCCGATATTCAGCGACAGGTCGCGGCCAAGCTGAGCCACTTCAGGCTGCCGGCCGACGCGTTGATCCTGGAAGTGGCTGAGTCGGACTTCATGCAACAGCCAGAGCATTACACCGACCTGCTCAAACAGCTGCCTGCCATCAGCCTCAAGATCAGCCTGGAAAATTTCGGCACGCGCTTTTCTAGCCTGCCCTACATAAAGCATCTGGGCCTGAAAGCGCTCAAGCTGGACCGCAGCTTTACCCATGCACTCATCAGCAACCAGAAAACCCGTGCCATTGCCGGCGCGATCATTGAGTTGGCGCATACCCAGAACCTCAAGGTAGCGGCAGAGCATGTGAGCAATGAGGACGAGCGCAATGCACTGCTGTCCCTGGAATGCAACGAAATCCAAGGATTTTTCTGTGCCAACCCCGTGCATCAGGCACAGTTGATCGAGTTCCTGATGTCCAGCAAGTTCGCATCGCCGCAGGAAAAAACCCAGCCTGAAGAAATCGCATGGTCTACATACCCCGCGATGACGACCGAGGGCCTCACGCCAGCGCGCTAGTGTAAAATGCAGGGATCCATAGTCATCAAGATGCATATACATGAAGCTCTACGGTATCCCCAACTGCAATACGGTGAAGAAAGCGCGCACCTGGCTGGACGAGCACGGCGTTGCTTACGAATTCCATGATTTCAAGAAATCCGGCATCAGTGAAGAAACGCTCAAGCACTGGCTCAGCCAGATGGAGTGGGAAAAACTGGTGAACCGGGCAGGCATGACCTGGCGCGGTTTGAGCGAGGCGGAAAAGGCGGCGGTTACCGACGACGCTTCCGCCATCCGGCTCATGCAGGAAAAGACTTCCGTCATCAAGCGTCCGGTGCTGGTCAAGGGCGAACAGGTGCTCAGCTTAGGCTTCACCGAGGCAGCTTATGCCAAGCTGTTCAATGCATGAGCAGGACGCTGGAGCTAGCCAAGGACCTGATTGCCCGCCAATCCGTCACTCCCAGCGACGAAGGCTGCCAGGCGCTGCTGATCTCCCGCCTGGAGCCGTTGGGCTTCACCGTTGAACGCCTGCGCTTCGGCGATGTGGACAATTTCTACGCACGTCGCGGCAATACCGGCCCGTTGCTGGTGTTTGCCGGACATACGGATGTCGTCCCTACCGGCCCGGTAGAGCAATGGCATACCCCGCCGTTCGAACCCACCGTCAAGGACGGCATGTTGTACGGCCGGGGCGCTGCCGACATGAAGACCTCGCTGGCGGCCTTCATCACTGCAATCGAAGCCTTCGTGGCAGACCATCCCGACCATCCCGGCTCGATCGGCCTCATCATCACTTCGGATGAAGAAGGCGTGGCAGTCAACGGCACCGTCAAGGTGGTCGAAACCCTCAAGGCGCGCAACGAGCTGATCGATTACTGTATCGTCGGCGAGCCAACCTCCAGCAAGGTCGGCGGCGACATGATCAAGAACGGCCGCCGCGGCTCGCTCTCAGGCAGGCTGACCGTCAAGGGGATACAAGGCCATATCGCCTACCCCCACCTGGTGAAAAACCCGATCCACATGGCTGCGCCTGCGATCAAGGAGCTGGCCGACACCGTATGGGATGAAGGCAACGAATACTTCCCGCCTACCTCCTGGCAGATATCCAACATCCATGGCGGCACCGGCGCCACCAACGTCGTGCCCGGCGAAGTCGAGATCCTGTTCAACTTCAGGTTCTCCACCGCGAGCACTGCCGAAAACCTCAAGCAGCGCGTCCATGCCATCCTCGACAGCCACCAGCTGGACTACGACCTGGCCTGGGAGCTCTCCGGCAAACCGTTCCTGACACCGAAAGGCTCCCTGGTCACTGCCATTTCGTCCGCGATTGAACAGGCATTCGGCGTCACGCCCGAGCTTTCCACCAGCGGCGGCACCTCCGACGGCCGCTTCATTGCCGACATTGCCGCCCAAATCGTCGAATTCGGCCCGCTCAACGCGACCATCCACAAACTCAACGAATGCGTTGCCGTCGCGGACATAGAACCCCTGCAGCATGCATACAAGCTCACCCTGGAAGCGCTATTGAAATGATGAGATTCCCCGGCATTACTGAAGAACTCCACACCATCCGCGACTGGCTGCGTTTCGCCGTCAGCCGCTTCGAAGAATCCAGCATCTTTTTCGGCCACGGCACCGACAATGCCTATGACGAAGCTGTATGGCTGATCCTGTCGTCACTGCACCTGCCGCACGACACCCTGGACAACTTCCTGGATGCGCGCCTGCTGCCGCCGGAACGCACCCGCCTGAAAGAACTGATCCGCCGCCGCATCACCGACCGCACCCCGACCGCCTACCTGGTCAACGAGGCATGGCTCAAGGGCTTCAAGTTCTACGTGGACGAACGCGTCATCGTGCCGCGTTCGTTCATTGCCGAACTGCTGGAGGACAGCCTCAACCCCTGGGTCGAATATCCGGAAATGGTGGAAAGCGCCGCTGACATCTGTACCGGCAGCGGCTGTCTTGGCGTGCTGCTCGCGAATGCCTTCCCCAACGCCCAGATCGACGTCGTGGACATCTCCCCCGACGCGCTGGCGGTGGCGAACATCAATATCCGCAACTACGGCCTGGAAGACCAGATCAGCGCCGTGGAGTCCGATATGTTCAGCAACCTGCAAGGCAAGACTTACGACCTCATCATCAGCAATCCGCCCTATGTGGACGCGCCTTCCATGGAACTGTTGCCGCAGGAATACCGCAACGAGCCGCAGATCGCGCTGGGCAGCGGCGCCGCGGGGCTGGACCACACGCAAACCCTGCTGCATGAAGCCAAGAAGCACCTGAACGACAACGGCCTGCTGGTAGTGGAAATCGGCCACAACCGCGACGCATTGCTGGAGGCGTATCCCCATTTGCCGTTTACCTGGCTGGAGGTGGACTCGGGCAACGAATTCGTCTTCCTGCTGACCAAAGAACAATTGCCTTAAACAGGATCATCCGTGTCAGATCCAAGAGTATTCTTCGCTGCCGAACGCACCCTGCTGGCATGGCTGCGTTCCGGCCTCACGCTCATGGCGCTGGGGTTCGTCGTGGCGCGCTTCGGCCTGTTCCTCACCCTGCTCGCGCCCGGCCAGGTGGAACACCTCAATTCGCACCGCTGGCTCTCTGACCTGCTCGGCCTGCTGCTCGTCCTCAGCGGCGCGGCCGTGATTCTCTGCGCGCAGTACAACCATCGCCGCTACGTCCAAACATTGCCGCCCGAGGATGTCCCTCAGCTGGCCTTGCCCTGGCTATCCTCGGTATTGGCCATTGCAGTGGCGTTGGCCGGCAGCTTGCTTGCTGTCGACTTGCTGCTGTTCTAAGAGCTTGTTCACAACTTTGCCCTAGCGCTTCGCGCGCTTGCCTGCGGGCTGCTTTGCCGGCGCGATATCTGCAGCCTGCCGAATACGGCGGTTTGCCGGTTTGCGCGCAGGCTTGGCAGCCTGTTTAGGCTGCCTTGCAGGACGTTGCGCTTCCTCAGGCTCGACGGCGCCATGCCGGGAACGCGACCTGCGGACTGGTTGCTGCTTTTCCAGTTCCTGCCGTATTCCCTCTTCACGCGTCTTGGTTACGCGCCTTGGTCCCCTGCTTTCCAAGCCGGCTTCTAGATCGAACCGCGACCTTTTCGCCTTAGGGGTGAATACCTTGCCCAGCTTTTCCTTCTCACGCGGGGTCAACTGGCGCGCAGGCCCCTTGGGCACCGCCAGCTCGGCCCACTCCATCAGCCCGATGACTTCCTTGACGCCCAGGTGCAGCATCTGCCCGCGCTTGAGGCGGGGCGGCAGGTTGACCGGGCCGAAGCGCACGCGGATCAGGCGGCTCACGGGTTTCTGAAACGCCTCGAACAAGCGGCGCACTTCGCGGTTGCGGCCCTCGCGCAGGATCACCTCGTACCAGTGGTTGGCGCCCTCGCCGCCCTGCGGGCGGATGCTATCGAAATTGGCCGGGCCGTCGTCCAGCTCGATGCCGTAGGTGAGCTGCGCCATCTCGCCGTCGGTGAGTTCGCCAAAAATACGCACGGCGTACTCGCGCTCCACTTCGTAGCGCGGATGCATGAAGCGGTTTGCCAGCTCGCCGGAGGTGGTAAAGATCAGTAGCCCCGACGTGTTCATGTCCAGACGGCCGATCGCGATCCACTTGCCGTTGCGGATGCGTGGCAATTTGTCGAACACGGTAGCCCGATTTTCCGGGTCGCCCTGGCTCACGATCTCGCCCTCCGGCTTGTGGTACAGCAGCACTTGCGGCAACTCCGGCTCGAACGGCAGGTGCAGCGGGCGACTGTCCATGCGCACCACGTCGCTGGGCACCACGCTGGCCCCTACTTCCGCGGTCTTGCCATTGATGGTGATGCGGCCGCTCGCAATCAAGGTTTCCATCTCGCGGCGCGAGCCCAGGCCGGCCAGCGCCAGGAGCTTGTGCAGCCTTTGCGGCACGGCATTGGGATCTGCCGCTGCAGGCTTGGCAGGAGAGGTATTGCGGGGATTGCGTTGTTGCTTGAACGGGCGTGCCATGGAATCGACCTTGAGAGTATTGCGCGTATTATAAGCCAGAGCGCGTTCATTCCGCCGCCCTGGCACAGATTATCCGATATCGAGCGGAATTTCCTGCTGGGTGAAATGCTGGATGGGCGGCAATTCGGACAAGGAGCGCAAGCCAAGATCATCGAGGAAAGTCTTGGTGGTCGCATAGAGCGAAGGCCGCCCCGGCACGTCGCGTTGTCCGACGACATCGATCCAGTTGCGCTCGAGGAACTGGCGCATGATGTTAGGATTGACCGCCACGCCGCGGATTTCCTCGATATCGCCGCGCGTGACCGGCTGGCGGTAGGCAATGATCGCCAACGTTTCAAGGGCGGCGCGCGAATAGCGCATCGGCCGCTCGGGATTGAGGCGGGCGATAAAGGGGGCAAGGTCGGCGCGCGCCTGGAAGCGCCAGCCGCTCGCCACCTGCACCAGCTCCATGCTGCGGCCCTGCCACTCCTGGCGCAACTCGTCGAGCAGCATGCGCAAGGTGGCGCGCTCCATGCGGCCTTCGAACGGGCGCAACAACATGTCCAGCGACAGCGGTTCCCCCGCCGTCAGCAACACGGCCTCGAGCACCTGCTTCATTTCGCTGATGTTTTGCGATGCGCTCATGGCTTAGTTGACGCTCGCCAGCGGCATGTCTGCCGCCTGCAGGTAAATCGGGCTGAAGGGTTCCTGCTGGGTGATGCGTACCAGGCCCTCGCGCGCCAGCTCGAGTATGGCAAGGAAATACACCACCAGCGTGGGCAGGCCTTCGTTTTCTATATCGAACAAGGCAGTGAACTCCACCAGCGATTCCTGCTGCAGGCGGCGCAATACCAGGCTCATGTGCTCGCGCACCGAAAGCTCGGCACGACCGACCTTGTGGTGCTGGAAATGGCTCGCGCGCTTGAGCACCGATTGCCAGGCAGCCATCAGCTCGTCGAAGCTGACCTCGGGCCAGACCGTCTCGGCAATATGTTCGTAATAGGCGCGCGCCACCTGGATTTCCTGGCCGGCCACCGGCAAGGCGTCCAGCCGCTCCGCCGCCAGCTTGATCGCCTCATATTCCATCAGGCGCCGCACCAGCTCGGCGCGCGGGTCTTCTTCCTGCTCTATGCTTTCCGGCTTGGGCAGCAGCATGCGCGACTTGATCTCGATCAACATCGCCGACATGAGCAAATATTCCGCCGCCAATTCGAGCTTGCTTTCGCGCATTTTCTCGACATACTCCATGTATTGGCGAGTCAGTTGCGCCATGGGGATATCGAGGATATCGAGGTTGTGCTTGCGGATCAGGTACAGCAGCAGGTCCAGCGGGCCCTCGAAGGCCTCGAGGTAGACTTCGAGCGCATCCGGCGGGATATAGAGATCCTGCGGGATGGTGTCCAGCTGTTCGCCATAGATGCGGACATCGAATGCAAGTTGCGTCGCCATTGTTCACACGGCCCTCAATGGGCAGGCAGCTCGCAGGCAAGCCGTGGAGTCAGGCCGGCACCAGAGCGCAATCCGCATCGCCATACAGCCTCCTTGGTGATTATTGGTCTGCTGATTCCTGGTTTGATAGTTCAGCTGAAAATACCGGCAAACATTGCCAGCAAGAGCATGATGAAGGGCATCATGATCTTGGACAGGATGCCAGTGAACATCAATACCAGCAGAATGATAAAGCCGTAGCGCTCGACCTGGGCAAATTTGTACGCCATCTGGTTGGGCATCAGGCTGACCGCGATCCTGCCGCCATCCAACGGCGGCAATGGCAGCAGGTTGAGCACCATCAGGACCACGTTGACCAGGATGCCGGCCTGCCCCATCAGGCTGAGCGGCATGGCGAAATCGCCCGAGATGGTGGTGGCAAACTTGTAGACCATCGCCCAGAAAATCGCCATGAGGAAATTCGACGCAGGGCCTGCAGCCGCCACCCAACGCATGTCGTGCTTGGGGTTGCGCAGGCGCGCATAATCGACAGGCACCGGCTTGGCCCAGCCGAACAGGAAGCCGGTGCCGGAAAGCACCAGCAATGCCGGAACCAGGATGGTGCCTATCGGGTCGATGTGCTTGATCGGATTGAGCGTAATCCGGCCCATACTTTCCGCCGTGGTGTCGCCGAAATAGCGGGCAATGTAGCCATGCGCCGCCTCATGCACGGTAATCGCGAAAATCACCGGCAAGGCGTAGATGGCGATTTTCTGGATCAGGGTAAGCTCCATCATGCCTCCAATCCGAACGGCGCTGGATCGCCCGCACCCAGGCGGATCAGGCTGGGGCTTTCCGCCGTCAGGTCAATCACCGTGGTCGGGGCGATCGAACATGCGCCGGCATCGATCACCAGTTCCACCTGGTGCTCCAGCTGGTCGCGGATTTCCCAGGCTTCATTGAGGGGCGCGTCGTCTCCGGGCAGTTGCAGCGTCATGCTCAACATCGGTTCGTTCAGCTCTTCCAGCAATGCCAGGGTGACGGCATGCTGCGGCACCCGCAGGCCCACGGTGCTGCGCTTGGGATGCTGCAAGCGGCGCGGCACTTCGCGCGTGGCCTTGAGGATGAAGGTATATTGCCCCGGCGTATTGGCTTTCAATAACCGGAATTGGCTGTTGTCCACCTGGGCATAGGTGGAAAGCTCGGCCAGGTTGCGGCAGACCAGCGTGAAATGATGGCTGTCGTCCACGCCGCGGATGGCGCGGATGCGGTCCTGCGCATCCTTGTTGCCCAGCATGCAGCCAAGCGCATAGCTGGAATCGGTGGGATAGGCGATCACGCCGCCATCGCGCAGGATGGCAACCGCCTGGTTGATCAGCCGCGTCTGCGGGTTTTCAGGATGAATAACAAAATATTGCGCCAACTTGACTCTACCTTAACTGTTAAGCGATCGGGTTTCCGGCCAATCCTGCCAGACCGGGATGCAGCCGCGCGGCAAATCCGGCAGCCGGCCCATTTCAATATAGCCATGGCCCGGGCCGTGGTAATCGGATCCCATGGAGGACTTGAGGCCGAACATATGCGCAAGCTTCGCGTACTCCTGGAACTGGTCCGCGGTATGGCTGCCGGTGACGACCTCGATCGCCTCGCCGCCCAGGTTGCGGAACTCTTCCAACAATAACAGCATATTGCTTCGCCCGATATCGTAGCGGCCGGGATGTGCGAGCACCGCCATGCCGCCGCTGCCGTTGATCCAGGCGACGACCTCCTCCAGCGTGGCCCAGTGATGCTCGAAATAGCCTGGCTTGCCCTTGACCAAGTAGCGCTTGAATATGCTCTTCATATTGGAGGCGTATCCTTGCTCGATCAGGTAACGCGCAAAATGCGCGCGTCCGATGATGCCTTGTCCGGCATGGGCGTAGGCGCCCTCCAGGCTGCCGCTGATGCCGAATTTCTCCAGGCTGGCGGCAATGCCTTCCGCACGTACATGGCGTCCTGCGCGGATTTTTTCAAGCCCGTCGCGCAACGGGGCATAGTCCGGATCCACCCTCAAACCCACGACATGGATGGTGCGCCTGCGCCAGGTGACGGAAATTTCCACCCCATTGATGAACTGCATGCCGTGCCCGGCCGCCGCGCTGGCAGCCGCCGCCAGGCCTGCCGTATCGTCATGATCCGTCAGGGATAATACCTTCACGCCCTGCTCCGCGGCATGCGCCACCAGCGCCTCCGGCGCGAGCAATCCATCAGAAACCGTGGAGTGACTATGCAAGTCGATAAGGGATGGCATGGAGGCGGGTTGGCAGTACAGCTTGTTAGTCTTGCCGAATCATAGCAAAATACCGCATCAACTTAAAACCTAATCCCGATGCACCCTAGCGCACGGCCTGCGGACGACACATGAAGTTTCTTTACGATCTATTCCCGGTTATTCTTTTTTTCATCGTTTACAAGCTGTTCGGCATTTACGAAGCCACTGCCGCTGCGATTGTCGCCACCATCGCCCAGATCGTCTGGGCCAAGGCCAGGACCGGCAAGGTGGACAACGCGCTGATCATGAGCGGCGTCATCATCGTGGTGTTTGGCGGCGCCACCCTGTGGCTGCACGATGAAAGCTTCATCAAATGGAAACCCACCATCCTCTACTGGGTATTCACCGTCGGCCTGCTGGGCAGCGAATGGCTGTTCAAACGCAACCTGATCCGCAGCTTCATGGAAAAGCAGATTGCCATGCCGGACCCGATCTGGAGCCGCCTCAACCTGGCATGGGCGATGTTCTTCTTGCTGCTGGGTTTCCTCAACCTATATGTCGCCTTCAACTATTCCACCGACCTCTGGGTGGATTTCAAGCTGTTTGGCACCATGGGCCTGATGTTTGTGTTCGTGATCGGCCAGACCCTGCTGCTCAACAAGCACATCATTGAACAGGATAAGAAATAATGTGGTACGCCATCATCGCGGAAGACGCCCCCGACAGCCTGGAAAAGCGCCTGGCTGCCCGTCCTCCCCACCTTGAGCGTCTGAAGGCGTTGCAGGACGCGGGCCGCCTGTTGCTGGCCGGCCCCTTTCCCGCGACTGACAGCAATGACCCGGGCCCGGCCGGCTTCACCGGCAGCCTGATCGTGGCGGAGTTCGACAGCCTGGAGGCTGCGCAAGCCTGGGCCAATGACGACCCGTTCGTGAACGCAGGCGTTTATTCGGCTGTCACAGTCAAACCTTTTCGCAAGACATTGCCAGCATGACCCTGACAGAAGAAATCCGCAGCAGACTCTCGATACTGGAACCCACCACTCTAGATATCCGTGACGACAGCGCCCTACACAGGGGCCACGCCGGCAACAACGGCGGCGGGCATTTCTTCGTGACCATTGCCAGCGCTCAATTTTCCGGCAAGTCCCAGGTCATGCGGCACCGCCAGGTTTATGCAATACTGGGCGACCTGATCCCACAGAAAATACATGCGCTCAGCATCCAGGCGATTGCGGCAGATGAACCTCCTGTTGTCACAATTGACTGATACGTTAGCACGCTCAACTTTATGACATCCATTTTAACCAGCCAAGGAATTCTCATGAAACTCACTACCAGCGCCCTGCTTGCCACGGTTGCCTTCGGTGTCCTGCAACCCGCTTTTGCTGCTGGCGCCAACGGCAGCGTTGCCACCGTCAACGGCAAGCCGATCAAGCAATCCCTGTACGATTACATTGCCAAGGAAGCCTCTTCCCGCGGTCAGAATGTGGACGACAACGTCAAGAACGTCATCATCAACAAGCTGATCGGCAGTGAACTGATCTACCAGGAAGCACAGCGCACTGGCCTGGACAAGCAGCCTGACTACCTTGCCAAGGAAGAGCTGACCCGCCGCGAACTGCTGGTCAACACCTTCCTGCAGGACTACATCAAGAAGCATCCCGTGAGCGAGGCCGATACCAAGCTGGCATACGAGAAATACAAACAGGAGCTGGGCGACAAGGAATACAGCGCGCGCCACATCCTGGTGCCAACCGAGGCCGAAGCCAAGGACATCATCGCCCAGCTCGGCAAGGGCGGTGATTTCGCCAAGCTGGCCAAGGAAAAATCCAAGGACCCCGGCTCACAGGAAAAAGGCGGCGACCTGGGCTGGTTCGCACCGGCCGGCATGGTGAAGCCGTTCAGCGATGCCGTCGCCAAGCTGCAAAAGGGCAAGTACACCACCGCGCCGGTGCAGACCCAGTTCGGCTGGCATGTGATCAAGCTGGAAGACACCCGCACCACGCAACCGCCTTCCTACGATGACGTGAAGGAAGGCCTGCAAAAGCAGCTGCAACAGCGCAACCTGGAAAAACTGCTGACCGACCTGCGCAGCAAGGCCAAGATCGAGGCTCCCGCCGGCGCCACTGTCGCCAAGTAATCCTTAAGCAACACTCTGCTTGACACGGAAAAGCCCGCCCGGCGGCGGGCTTTTTTCAT
The DNA here is from genome assembly GCF_045984385.1 of Methylobacillus draconifructus. NCBI lineage: Bacteria > Pseudomonadati > Pseudomonadota > Betaproteobacteria > Nitrosomonadales > Methylophilaceae > Methylobacillus > Methylobacillus draconifructus. Next base: position 225,514 of record NZ_JBJQIJ010000004.1, on the reverse strand, counting down.
ATTGATACTGACCTGATCGAGCTTACTGCCAATGAAGCCACACAATATCCACTATGACGTGCGTTTCGATACGCCGCAAAGCCACTTGTTCGAGCTGGAATGCCGCATCGCCCACCCGGCAGCCGAAGGCCAGCGCCTGTCGTTGCCGGCCTGGCTACCCGGCAGCTACCTGGTCAGAGATTTCGCGCGCCACATCGTCAGTATCAATGCAAGCAGCGATGGGCAAGAAGTCGAGCTGCGCAAAGTCGACAAAAGCACCTGGGTCGCAGCGCCTTGCAAGCACCCGCTCGTCATCCGCTACCAGGTGTACGCCTACGACCTCTCGGTACGCACCGCCTACCTCGACCACACCCGCGCCTACTTCAACGGCAGCAGCCTGTTCCTGCAAGTAGCCGGGCAAGAGCAGGAACATTGCAGTGTCGAAATCCACCATCCGGGCAAGGCCTATGCAGGCTGGACCATCGCCACCACGCTGCCGGCCCACAAAACTAGCTCGAACGGCTTCGGCCTCTACGAGGCGAGCGACTACCAGGCCTTGATCGACTACCCGGTCGAGATCGGCACCTTGGCGATTGCGGAGTTCAAGGCCATGGGCGTGCCGCACCGCCTGGTCGTCTCGGGCAGGCACGAAGCAGACCTCAAAGCCATCAGCCGCGACCTGAAGAAAATCTGCGAACACCATATCCGCTTTTTCGGCGAGGCCCCGTTCAAGCGCTACGACTTCCTGCTTTATGCCGCAGCCGACAACCAGTACGGCGGCCTGGAGCATAGCGACTCCACCAGCCTGATCTGCCCGCGCAGCTGGCTGCCGGTAAAGCATGAACAGCACGACCGGCAGCAATACCAGGACTTTCTCGGCCTGTGCAGCCATGAGTATTTCCATGCCTGGCACGTCAAGCGCATCCGCCCCAGCGCCTTTGCCAACCTGGACCTCAGCCGCGAGGCCTACACGCGCCTATTATGGGTGTTCGAGGGCTTCACCGCCTATTACGACACCCTGGCGCTGGTGCGCAGCGGCCTCATGAGCGAGCAGGAATACCTCGCCGCGTTGAGCAAGGACCTCACGCGCTACCTGCGCACGCCGGGGCGCCGAGTACAGTCGCTGGAGGAGTCCAGCTTCGACACCTGGATCAAGCTCTACAAACCCGATGAAAACACGCCCAACAGCCAGGTCAGCTATTACCTCAAGGGCTCGCTGGTCGCCTTGGCGATAGACCTCAGCCTGCGGCTCAAGGGGCGCTCGCTCGACGACGTCATGCTGGCGCTCTGGAAAAACTTCAAACACGGCATGCTCGTAGATGAAGGCAGCATGCAGGAATTGATCAGGGAAACCTGCGGCGACAGGCTCGCCTCGCTGTTCCGCGACTGCGTGCAAGGCTGCGAAGACCCGCCGCTGGAAAAGCTGCTGTCGAAATTCGGCATCCGCTATACGGCTCCCAAAACCGGCGATGCCGACCTGGTACGCCAATGGCTGGGCCTGCAGCTCGCGAACGACGACACCCGCATCAGCCATGTCTTCAGCGGCAGCGCGGCTGAACAGGCAGGGCTGGCGGCAGGCGACGTGCTCGTCGCGCAAGACAAGCTGAAGGCCAGCGCCAAAGGGCTCAAGCAGCAGCTCAAGCGCGGGCGCAACCCAATCGGCCTGCATTTCTTCCGCCGCGACGAACTCATGACGACCGTCATCAAGCCGCGCGATCATGCGCTGGCCGACGTCACGCTCGCCGTGGGCGACAAACGCAAACCGGAACAGGATCAACTGCGCCAGGACTGGCTTGCCATAAGTTGATAAAATACGACATTACCCGCACCTGCATTAAAACAAGGTTATATCTCATGATACCCATTGCCCTGTCCCGCCTGTTGCCCCCCTTGCACATGCTTGTGATCGGCAGCTTGATCTGGCTGGCCAGCTATCACCCTGCATTTGCCGTCACCAACGAAGAAAAAGCGCAGACTGCGGTGCATATGCTGGATTACGTCAGCGTGGACTACCCAGAGTTCGTGCAGGGCGGCGAAGTGCTCAACCCCGAGGAATATGAAGAACAGCTCGAGTTCGCCACCCAGTCCGCCAACTTGATTTCGGAACTGCCTGCCGTTGCCCAGCAGGCGGAATTGCTCAAGCAGGCGGCAAAGCTGCGCGAGCAGATTCTGGCAAAAGCGGAAGGCGAAGCCGTATCGGCAACTGCCAACAACCTGCGCCTTGCCGTGATCCAGGCGTACAAGATTACCGTCGCGCCCAAGGACATTCCCGACCTCAACCGCGGCGCGCAATTGTTCGGCGAAACCTGCACCGCCTGCCACGGCGCCACCGGCCACGGGGATGGCCCGCTGGCAAAGGGGCTGGAGCCGGAACCCAGCAATTTCCACGACCAGGACCGCATGCGCATGCGCAGCATCTACGGCCTGTACAACACCATCACTCTGGGCGTGAACGGCACCCCCATGCAATCCTATGCGCAGCTGCCCGAGGCCGACCGCTGGAGCCTGGCGTTCTATGTGAGCATCTTGCGCGCCACCGACGAGCAGAAGGCCGCTGGCGAGCAATCATGGCAACAGGGCCGCGGCAAGACGGAACTGGGCAGCCTGAAGCAACTGGTGATGCAGGCCCCTGCCGAGCTTGAGCAGGCCGGCCTCAGCGACGTGCAAACCTACCTTGCCGCACAGCCGTCCGCGTTGCAGGCGGTTGCCGGCAATCCGCTCAACATTTCGCGCAGCAAGCTGGAGGCCGCGCTGGCAGCCTATCGCGATGGCGACTATGCCAATGCGCGCCAGCATGCCATCAGCGCCTACCTCGAAGGTTTCGAGTTGGTGGAAAACAGCCTGGACAACATCGACAAGCCGCTCCGCCTCGATATCGAGCGCCACATGATGGATCTGCGCAGCGCCATCGCGCGCAATGCCGGCGCTGATGAAGTCGAAGCGCAAATCGATCGGATCAACGACCTGCTCGACGAAGCCGATGAAAGGCTGGGGTCCGGCAGCCTGACCGGCGTGACCGCGTTCGTCAGCTCGCTATTGATCCTGTTGCGCGAAGGGCTGGAAGCCATCCTGATCCTCGCCGCATTGAGCGCCTTCATCAGCAAGACCGGCAGGCGTGATGCCCTGCCCTACTTCCACCTCGGCTGGATCTTCGCCGTCGTGCTGGGCGGCGTCACCTGGTTCGTCGCCAGCTACCTGCTCACCATCTCCGGCGCGGGCCGCGAGATGACAGAGGGCGTCACCGCGCTGGTTGCCGCCGCCATGCTGCTGTACGTGGGCTACTGGCTGCACAGCAAGTCGCACGCCCACGCCTGGCAACAATTCATCAGCCACCACGTGACCGCCGCGCTCAACAAGCGCACCTGGTGGGCTATTGCCGGGGTGTCGTTCCTCGCGGTATACCGTGAGCTGTTCGAGGTCATCCTGTTCTACCAGGCGCTGTGGGCGCAGGCAGGAGCGGAAGGCCAGGGCGCCGTGGTCGGCGGCATCGTAGCGGCCGCCGTCCTGCTGGCGATCATCTCATGGGCGATCCTCAAATTCAGCGTCCGCCTGCCGCTGGGCAAGTTCTTTGCCGCCACGGCAGGCCTGCTGGCCTTGCTGGCCGTCGTGTTCGCAGGCAATGGCATCGCAGCGTTGCAGGAGGCAGGCGTCATTGCCGCAGACCGCATCCACTTCTTCAGCCTGCCGCTGCTGGGCATACACCCCACCATCCAGACACTGACCGCGCAAGGCATAGTGCTGGCGCTCATCGTCGCCGGCACGCTGCTCAGCCGGCAGCAGGAAAAGCATTAAACGCAAAAAAAAGCCTGGCATGATGCCAGGCTTTTTTGTCTGCTCGACAAGATCAGCCGGTTGCTCCCAGACTGATCGACGCAATGAACAGCGCGGTCAATCCATCTTCACGGCGGAGAACTCGATCGCATTGCCGTCGGGATCGCGGCAGAACAAGGCCGCCCGCCCGGACATGCTCATGGTGTACTCCACGCCGGCCTCGTCCAATGCCTGCTTGATCTCCATCACGTCGTCCACGGCAAAGGCCACGTGGTAGTCGCGCCCTCCGTGGGCGGGAAGCTCGGCATCGGCATAGGGGTCGGGCACGACCATCAGGTGCAACTGGTTGATGCCGATATCGTACCAGGCGCCGTCAAAGCTCAATGGCGGGCGCTTGTCGCTCGGCACCAGGCCGAGCACGCCCTCGTAGAAGGCGCGCGAACGCTCCATGTCGGACACGATGATGCCGGTATGCAGCATCTGCTTGATCTTGATCACAGCTCACCCTCCATTCAAGGCAAACATTTGGGTAAAACGAACGCGTAGACTAATTAGATGGCAGCCTCGTCAGTCTCGCCGGTACGGATACGGATGATCTGCTCTACGGGCGTGACAAAAATCTTGCCGTCACCAATCTTGCCGGTACGCGCGGCCTTGATGATGGACTCCACCGCCGCATCGACGATATCGTCGGTCACCACCAGCTCGACCTTGATCTTGGGCAGGAAATCCACCACATACTCCGCGCCGCGGTAAAGCTCGGTATGGCCTTTCTGGCGGCCGAAACCCTTCACCTCGGTCACGGTGAGCCCGTTTGCCCCGATCTCGGACAACGCCTCGCGCACCTCGTCGAGCTTGAATGGCTTGATCACTGCTTCAATTTTCTTCATCGCTTGTTCCTTCTCCTGTTTGCTTTCCGTCTCGAAACTACCCATTGAACGCGAACTTGTTGGTCAATGGGTAGCGCCTGTCCTTGCCAAACCCGCGTTTCGTCACACGGACTCCAATAGGGGCTTGACGCCGCTTGTACTCGTTCCTGTCAATCAACCGGGTGACCCGGAGCACATCCTGCTCACGGTAACCCAGAGCCAGTATCTCTTCCCAGCTATAGTCGTGCTCGACGTAAGCCTCCATGATACCGTCCAGCACGGCGTAATCCGGCAAGCTGTCCTGATCGGTCTGCCCATGGCGCAATTCGGCCGACGGCGGCCGCACGATGATACGCTCCGGAATCACCGGGCTGATCATATTCCGGTATTTGGCCAGCTGGTAGACCAATGTCTTGGAAACGTCCTTGAGCAAGGCAAACCCGCCCGCCATATCGCCATACAGTGTCGAATATCCTACCGCAGTCTCGCTCTTGTTGCCGGTAGTCACCACGATGCCGCCGAACTTGTTGGAAATCGCCATCAGCAAGGTGCCGCGAATGCGCGCCTGCAGGTTTTCCTCCGCAGTGTCGAACGGCTTGCCGGCAAACTCCGGCGCCAATGCGGCGCAGAACGACTCGAATACCGGGCCGATCGCAATCTCGCTATAGCGCACGCCGAGCCCTGCCGCCATCGCACGGGCATCCTCCATGCTGATGGAAGCCGTGAACTCCGAAGGCATCATCACCGCCTGCACCTTGTCGGCACCCAGCGCATCCACGGCAATCGCCAATGTCAGCGCGGAATCGATGCCTCCCGACAAACCAAGCAGCACGCCGGGAAAATTGTTCTTGACGACGTAGTCCCGGAACCCCAGGCTCAGCGCCTGGTAAACCGCTGGTTCCAACTCGGGCACAGGATGAACCTCCCCCAGCTCGGGCGCACCATCGCTGAAGGACACGATGCCCAATGCCTCCTCAAATGACGGCAGTTGCTGCGTCAATGTGCCTTCATCGTTCATCACGAACGACGCACCGTCGAATACCAGCTCATCCTGGCCGCCGACCAGGTTGGCATAGACCACGGGCAACCCGGTTTCCTTGATGCGGTCGCGCACCACGGCATGGCGTTCCTGCTGCTTGCCGATGTGATACGGCGAGGCATTCAGCACCAGCAGCAAGTCCGCGCCCGCATCGCGCGCGCGGCGGGCGGGCTCGGGCGCCCAGACGTCGGCACAGATCACGATGCCGAGCCTGTGGCCCCGGTGGTCGATGACCAGCGCCTCGCTGCCCTCGCTAAAGTAGCGCACTTCGTCGAACACGCTGTCGTTGGGCAGCAGTTCTTTATGATAGGTATGGCGGACCTTGCCGCCCTCCAGCACCGAGGCCGCGTTATAGCGGTTGCCAAGATGCTTGCGCGGATGCCCGACCACCACGGTCAATGCAGCGGGCAACTCCTGCGCCAAGGCATGCAGCGCGCGCTCGCATGCCTGGTTGAAATCGTCCCGCAACAGCAGGTCCTCAGGAGAATATCCGGACAACGCCAGTTCGGGACAGAGCAGCAAGGTCGCCCCGACGGCTTCGGCACACAGGGCCTGTTCGACGATCCTGGCGGCATTGCCTGCCAGGTCGCCGGCCGTGGCGTTGAGTTGAGCAACCGCGATCTTCATGTCACGCCTGCAATTTGCAAAAGCCGGCATCCGCGACATTGCTGCATCCGGCATAACTGCACTTTAGTAGCTGCCACCTGCATCCTTGATCAACTGCACGATTTCGGGTTTCTTGCCTTTCAGGGCGTAGACCAGCGCGGTCAGGCCGTACTGGTCCTTGGCCTTCACGTCGGCGCCGCTGGCCAGCAGCAGCTTGACCAGCTCGACATTGCCCTCGCTCACTGCATATTGCAGGATGGGCGTGCCTTCGGAATCCCTATGGTTGACGTTGGCGCCCTTCTCGATCAACACCTTGGCCGTTGCCTCCTGGGACTTCTTGACTGCCCAGCCCAGCGCTGTCCACTTGGTCTTGTCCTGGGCGTCCACCTTGGCCCCCTTGTCGAGCAGCAATGCGGTCGCCTCTGCGTTGCCCTCGCGCGCCGCATACATGAGCGCGGTCAGGCCGAAACGGTCGCGTGCGGCGATGTCGGCGCCCTGGGCCAGCAGGGTATTGATAGTGTCGATATCGCCGTTTCTGGCGGCATACATGAGGATGCTCTTGCCGTCGTCGCTCTTGCTGCTGGGGTCGATGCCGCGCTCCACCAACAGGCCCACCATTTCGCTGTAGCCGGAGGTTGCCGCCATGCCCAATGCGCTCCAACCGGACTCGTCGCGCACCTTGGCATCCGCGCCATGCTCGAGCAGCACCTTGGCGGTGGCGACAAAGTTCTTCTTGGCTGCGAACATGAGCGCCGTCCAGCCGCCCGCATCCTTGGCGTTCACGTCGGCCCCTTTTTCCAGCAAGGCGCGTGCGACGTCCGCCTTGTCCTTGCGCGCCGCGTACATCAGGGCGGTGATGCCCTCCGCATCCTTGGTATTGGGATTGACCCCGCTGTTCAGCAATGACTTGACGGTGGCAAGGTCGCCCTTGGACGACACGGTCAGGAGGTAAGGCACCTGGTCCTGCGCAATGGCGGGCGCTGCCGCCATGCCCAGCCATGCGCTACAGAGCACCACTGCAGTTAAACGACGCAACATAGAGATTTCCATGGCTGATAAATTGAACACAAATTGCCTACCCGATACCTATTGCTTGGCCTTGATCGCGGCCTGGACCGCTTCGCCCAGCCCCGCCGGCGAACTGGCCACCACGACCCCGGCTTGCTCCAATGCCCTGATCTTGTCCTCGGCCTTGCCGCTGCCGCCGGAAATGATCGCGCCCGCATGCCCCATGCGCTTGCCCGCTGGCGCCGTCTGGCCGGCAATGTAACCCGCGACCGGCTTGCTCACGTATTGCTTGATGTATTCCGCCGCCGCCTCTTCGTCGCTGCCGCCGATCTCGCCCACCATGATGATCGCCTCGGTTTCCGGATCGGCCTCGAACAGCTCGAGGCAATCGACGAAATCCATGCCGCGGATCGGGTCGCCGCCGATGCCGACGCAAGTGGACTGCCCCAGGCCCAGCGCCGTCGTCTGGTGCACGGCTTCATAGGTCAAGGTGCCGGAGCGCGATACGATGCCGACCTTGCCGCGCAGGTGGATGCTGCCGGGCATGATGCCGATCTTGCATTCGTCCGGCGTGATCACGCCAGGACAGTTGGGGCCGACCAGCCTGGCCCCGTTGGCCTGGAGCGCCGCCTTGACGTTGAGCATGTCCAGCACCGGTATGCCCTCGGTAATGCAGACGATCAGCTCGATGCCCGCATCGCAGGCTTCCAGGATGGAATCCGCGGCGAATGCGGGAGGCACGTAGATCACCGAGGCATTGGCCCCCGTTTCGCCCACTGCGGCGCGCATGGTATTGAAAACGGGCAGGTCGAGATGGCGTTGACCGCCCTTGCCCGGCGTGACGCCGCCCACCATCTGGGTGCCGTAGGCCAGCGCCTGCTCGGAATGGAATGTGCCCTGCTTGCCGGTAAAGCCCTGGCAGAGGACCTTGGTATGCTTGTTGACCAGTATCGCCATCGTTACGCCTTCACTGCTGCTACTGCCTGCTGCGCGGCATCGGTGAGGCCTGCGGCAGAAATTATGGATAAGCCGCTCTCTCTCAGCATCTTGCGGCCGAGCTCGACATTGGTGCCTTCCAGGCGGACCACCACGGGAATCTCGATGCCCACTTCCTTGACTGCAGTGATGATGCCTTCGGCAATGATGTCGCAACGCATGATGCCGCCGAAGATATTGACGAGAATGGCCTTGACGTTGGGATCGGCGAGAATGATCTTGAACGCGCGCGCCACCGTGGTCGCGGTAGCGCCGCCGCCGACGTCGAGGAAGTTGGCGGGCGCGCCGCCGTGCAGCTTGATCAGGTCCATGGTCGCCATGGCCAGGCCGGCGCCGTTCACCATACAGCCGATATTGCCGTTCAATGCGATGTAGTTGAGCCCGGCATTATGCGCCTCGGCCTCCTTGGCGTCGTCCTGGCTCCAGTCCCGCTGCTCCGCGAGTTCGCGGCGGCGGTAGAGCGCATTGTCATCTACGCTCATCTTGCAATCCAGCGCCACCAGCGCGCCTTCCGCGGTAACGATCAGCGGGTTGATCTCGAGCAATGCCAGGTCGTTTTCCTTGAACAGGCGGTACAGCCCCTTGGCCAGCCGCGTGAACGCCGCGATCTGGTCGCCGGCCAGCCCCAGGGCAAACGCGATATTGCGCGCTTGGTAATCCACCAGCCCGTTCAGCGGGTCGCAGACCTCCTGCAGGATTTTTTCCGGGCTGTCCTTGGCGATTTCCTCGATTTCTATGCCGCCCGCCGCCGAAGCCACCAGCACGACGCGCTCCAGCGAGCGGTCCACGAGCATGGAGACATACAGTTCACGGGCGATCGGCAGCGTTTCCTCGACCAGCACTTTTTCCACGGGCTGGCCATCCGGAGCGTTCTGGTAGGTGACCAAGCGCTTGCCAAGCAGGCTGACCGCGATATCCTGCACCTCGTCCAGGTTGCGCACCAGCTTGACGCCGCCGGCCTTGCCACGGCCGCCGGCATGCACCTGGGCCTTTACCACCCAGGCGTCGCCCTCCAGGGCTCGTGCGGCATCCACCGCCGCCTGTGCCGTCTCCGCCACCTGGCTGCGGGGCACGTTCACGCCGTAACGCTGCAGCAGCGCCTTGGCCTGATACTCATGCAAATTCATGTTTTTACTTTTGTGATGGACTAATAGCGTATTTTCGCGCAAATCCCCGTATTGCGCCAGCACGGAGACCCAGGGGCCGCATCAGCAGGCGAGCAAGTTCGAATCCGGCAATAGTTGCAGCCATGTATAATAAAGCCCAATTTTCACCCCATAGTGTTTTCGCATATGCGCCTCGTCATCCAGGGCCCGGTAATCAGATTCGAGCAATTGGCCCATATCCACCAGCTACTCAGCGCCAGCCACCAGCAGTTTATCCAGATCGGCGAACATGCCTATCAGTTGGCTGGCCAGGCGGAGATTCCTCCCGCACTGCATGCGTTCTGCCTCGAGCAGCGCATTGACGTCGCGCTGGTGGAAGACAAACATCAGCTGAACAACCTGGGCCTGGCGGTGATGGACATGGACTCCACCCTGATCACCATAGAATGCATAGACGAGATTGCCGACATGCAAGGCCTCAAGCCGCAAGTCGCGGCGATCACGGAGAGCGCGATGCGCGGCGAGATCGAGTTTGCCGAAAGCCTGCGCCGCCGCGTGGCCCTGCTCAAGGGGCTGGACGCGTCTGCCTTGCAGCGCGTGATCGACGAGCGCCTGCAATTGACGCCCGGCGCGCAAGCCTGGATCGCGGCGTGCAAGCAGCACGGCATCAAGACCATGCTGGTGTCTGGCGGCTTCGACTTCTTTGCCGACCGGGTCAAGGCCATGCTGGACCTGGACGTCGCCAAGGCCAACTCGCTGGAGATCGTCGATGGCAAGCTGACCGGCCGCTTGCTCGGCCATATTGTCGACGCCCAGGCCAAGGCCGACTATCTGGAGCGCTTCCGCCAGGAGCTGGGCCTGCGGCACGACCAGGTGGCCGCCATCGGCGACGGCGCCAACGACCTCAAGATGATGTCTGCCGCCGCCTGCGGCGTGGCCTACCATGCCAAACCTGTTGTGCAGCAGCAGGCCACCTACGCGCTCAACCACGTAGACCTGGAAGGCCTGGTGTATTTGTTTGCCCCGCTGTCCGTATCTTCAGCCCCAACCTGTCATTGAGGAAATTATTCTATGCTGTCCAAACTCCTGCATCTGCCAACACTCCTGGTCCTCCTATTGGGAACCATGCCGGCCATGGCCGAGCCGCTCGCCGAAATCCAGACCAGCGAGGGCTTGATCGTCGTCGACCTCAATAGCGAAAAAGCCCCCAACACCGTGGCCAACTTCATCCGCTACGCCAAGGAAGGCCATTACTCAGGCACGATCTTCCACCGCGTGATCGCAGGCTTCATGATCCAAGGCGGCGGGCTGGACGCCAATTTCGAGCCCAAGCCCACGCATCCGCCGATCAGGAACGAGGCGGACAACGGCCTGACCAACGCCACCGGCACGATCGCCATGGCGCGCACCGGCGATCCCCATTCGGCTTCCGACCAGTTCTTCATCAACGTCGCCAACAACGCCTCGCTCAATTTCAGCGAACGCTCCGAGACGGGATGGGGCTATACCGTATTCGGCCGCGTGATCAAGGGCATGGATGTGGTGCAGCGTATCGCGATCATGCCCACCGACGGCGGCGACGCGCCATTCCAGAACATCGTGATCCAGTCCGTCACGATCAAGGAGTAAAAGCTGGTCAACAGGCCTGGCTGGCATCACAGCCAGGCAACCTCACCTTTCGTCCGCACTGATGGCCGCATCGCGCCTCTCAAGCGTACCCATCAAACGTCCCAAGGTCTTGAACGCTCGCTCGATCTCGGCATCCACCGGCTTGCTGTAATTGATGCGGATGCAATTGCAGCATTGACGCCGGGCAGAGAAGATCGGACCGGGCGCAATGCTCACTCCCTGCTCCAGCGCGCGTTGGAACAACATCAATGCGTCCACCTCCTCCGGCAAGGCCACCCAGAGGAAATACCCGCCATGGGGTCGCGTCACCTGCGCTTCCGCGGGGAAATGCTGCGCGATCAAGTGCAGATACTGATATTGCTGCAACTCGAACTTGGTGCGGAGCCTGCGCAAGTGGCGATCATAGCCTCCATGCTGGAGGAAATCCGCGATCGCCGCCTGGGCGATCGTACTGGTGGATAAGGAAGTAATCACCTTGAGCCGCTCCACTTCGCGCTCGAAGCGGCTTGGCAGCAACGCCCAGCCAATGCGGTAGCCGGGCGCCAGCGTCTTGGAGAACGAGCTGCAATGCATGACATAGCCTTCCTTGTCATACGCCTTGGCAGGCCTGTGCTCCTGCATGCCGAAATAGAGCTCGCCGTATACGTCGTCCTCGATCAAGGGAATGCTGTGCCGTGTCAACAGCTCGACCAGCGCCTGCTTGCGCTCCGCGGGCATGGAAACCCCCATGGGGTTCTGGAAGCTGGTCATGCTCCAGCAGGCGCGTATCGGGCACTTTTCCAGTATTTTTTCCAGATAATCCAGATCCATGCCCAGCACCGGGTCTACCGGGATTTCCACCGCCTTCAACTGCAGGCGCTCCAGCGCCTGCAAACAGCCGTAAAAAGCCGGCGACTCGATGGCGACGAGGTCGCCGGGCTTGGTGACGGCCTCGAGACACAGATTCAATGCCTCGAAGGCGCCATTGGTAATCAATATGCTATCGACATCCGCCTCTATGCCCTGCATGAGATAACGCCTTGCAATCTGCCGGCGCAGGTCGCGGTTGCCGGGCGGCAGCGACTCGACGATGGCGGCCGGGCCCATGTCGCGCGTGGCATGCGCCAATGAGCGGGACAGGCGCTCCAGCGGGAACAATCCCGGCCAGGGAAAAGCCGAGCCAAGCGGCACCGTGTCCGGGTCCTTGATCGAGCCAAGGATGGAAAACACCATATCGGAAATGCTGACGGCGGTGCTTTCCTGCCCAGGCACGGGCGTGGTCTTGGAAGCCAGCTGCTTGATGGCATGGTTGCTGACGTAATAGCCCGATTTGGGCTGGGCGCGGATCAGGCCCAGGTTTTCCAGTTCGTAATAGGCGCGGAAAACCGTGGCCGGGCTCAGCTTGTGATTGAGGCAGGCCTGGCGCACAGAAGGCAGTTTCTCGCCTGGAGCGAGCACCCCGGAGCGAATGGCCGTCGCAATATCGTGCACCAGCTTTTCATAGCGTTTCATACCCACAGCCATTGATACAAACTCCAGACTCCAACATGACAACGGGGCCATCGGCCCCGTTCAATCAGATCAAGCAAGCTGCCTGCGCGAGAATGTTAGCGTGGCATTGGTACCGCCGAAACCGAAGCTGTTCGACACCGCGGTCTGGATATTGGCGTTATCGATGCGCTCGCGCACAATGTTCAGGCCTTCGGCTGCCGGGTCGAGATTGTCGATATTGGCCGAAGCCGCGATGAAGTTATTCTCCATCATCAGCAGGGTGTAGATCGCCTCATTGACGCCTGCGGCGCCCAGCGCATGGCCGGACAGCGATTTGGTGGAGGCGATCGCGACATCGCTGCCGCCGAACACGGCGCGGATCGCTTCCAGTTCCTTCACGTCGCCCACCGGCGTGCTGGTGCCGTGGGTGTTGATGTAATCCACCGGGCCTTCCACGCCTTGCAAGGCCAGGCGCATGCAGCGCTCCGCACCCTCGCCGCTAGGCGCCACCATGTCGTAGCCGTCGGAAGTCGCGCCGTAGCCGACGATTTCGGCATAGATCTTCGCGCCGCGCGCCTTGGCATGCTCGTACTCCTCGACCACCACGATGCCGCCGCCGCCGGAAATCACGAAGCCGTCGCGGTCGACGTCATAAGTGCGCGACGCCTTCTCCGGCGTGGCGTTGTACTTGCTGGACAACGCGCCCATGGCATCGAACATGAAGGACAGCGTCCAGTGCTCTTCCTCGCCCCCGCCGGCGAATACGATATCCTGCTTGCCGAGCTGGATCTGCTCCACAGCTGCGCCGATACAGTGGGCGCTGGTCGCGCAGGCGGAACTGATGCCGTAGTTGATGCCCTTGATCTCGGCGCCCGTCGCCAGGCATGCGGACACCCCGCTCGCCATGGCCTTGGTCACCATGTAAGGGCCTACGCGGCGCACGCCCTTGGCGCGCAAGGTATCCACGCCGGAGAGAATGTTCTCGTGCGAGGCGCCGCCCTGGCCCACGATCAGGCCGGTGCGGATATTGGACACCAGCTCGGGCGGCAGGCCGGCATCGGCAATCGCCTCCTGCATGGCCAGCCAGGCGTAAGCATGCCCTTTACCCATGAAGCGCATGAGCTTACGGTCGATCAGGGCTTCCAGCTCGAGGTTCTCGATCGAGCCGGCGACGTGCGAACGCAGCCCCTGATCAACATATTCCTGTTGAAAACGGATGCCGGAACGGCCTGCCTTCAGGCTGTCCAGGACTTCAGATTTGTTGTTACCGAGACTGGAAATGATGCCCATCCCGGTGACGACGACACGACGCATTGCGTGTTCTCCCACATTAATTCAATCAATAGCGATAGGCTGTTTCAGCAGAATAATCTGCTAGAAATTGTCGGTGCGTGTGAACAGGCCGACGCGCAAGTCGTTGGCTGCATAAATTTCGCGACCGTCAATTTCCATGTGGGCATCGGCGATGCCCATGACCAGCTTGCGCATAATCACGCGCTTGAGGTCAATACGATAAGTAATCAGTTTACCAGTAGGCAGCACCTGGCCGGTAAACTTCACTTCGCCCGCGCCCAGTGCGCGGCCGCGGCCCTTGCCGCCCATCCAGCCGAGGTAGAACCCTACCAATTGCCACATGGCATCCAGGCCCAGACAGCCCGGCATCACCGGGTCGCCCTCGAAATGGCAGTTGAAGAACCAGAGGTCGGGCCTGACGTCCAGCTCCGCGATAATCTGCCCGTTACCATATTGACCGCCATCTTCAGTAATGGAGACGATCCGGTCAAACATCAACATCGGCGGCAATGGCAATTGCGCATTGCCTTCCCCGAACATTTCGCCACGACCACAGGAAAGCAATTCTTCAAAGGTGAAACTATTCTGTTTTTGCATTTAATTATTCTGTACTGATAATCCCGTTATTTTCGCCTGAAATGCTTTTTAACAAAAGCCCTAAGCTGTGAAAGTATTAATAAATCTCCGCAAATCCAGTCTCGGTTCCACCGGCTTGCCGTGTATGACGGCACAAAACGGCAAGCCCACGCCAAAACTATACCGATCTGTTTACACCATGAATTAAAAACCCTACCATACGGGAAATTTTCCCCATCAACCATTCAACCTAGTACTGGAATCCACCACATGAGTGACCGTCAATTGGCCGACTGGCGTGCGCAGGCATTGCAATTGGAAAACAACGTCAATCAGGTCGTGGTCGGCCAGGCCAATGCGATACGCCTGATCACCACCGCCATCTTTGCCCGCGGCCACGTACTGCTCGAGGGCGATGTCGGCGTCGGCAAGACGACATTGCTGCGCGCCTTCACGCGCGGCATCGGCGGCGGCTACCAGCGTATCGAGGGCACCATAGACTTGATGCCCAACGACCTGGTGTACCACACCTACCTCGGCGATGACGGACGCCCGCACGTGAGCCCAGGCCCGCTGCTGTCGCACGGCACCAACCTGTCGGTGTTTTTCTTCAACGAAATCAACCGCGCACGCCCGCAGGTGCACTCGCTGCTGTTGCGCGTGATGGCGGAACGCACATTGTCCGCCTTCAACCGCGAGCATCATTTCCCCCATATGCTGGTGTTCGCCGACCGCAACCAGGTGGAAAAAGAGGAAACCTTCGAAATTCCCTCCGCCGCGCGCGACCGCTTCATGATGGAAATCCCCATCGCCGTCCCGGCCGACGCCGACATCATGGAATCATTGATTTTCGAGACGCGCTTCCATGACGTCGATGCCCTGGTCGACCAGGTGAATCCAGGCATCCTGCAGTTCGACGGGCTCAACCAGATCGCCTCGTTGATCCAGTCCAGCGTGCAGGCCAGCCCGGCCCTGCGCCGCTATACGCTCGACCTCTGGCTGGCAACCCGCAGCCCGGCCGATTACGGCCTCAAGGTCGAAGGCGTGGACATCAAGCGCCTGGTGGTGGCCGGCGCCAGTCCGCGCGGGATCGCCATGATGATGCGCGCCGCGCGCGTCAACGCCTGGCTCAACGGCCGCGAGGCGGTGCTGCCCGAAGACATTCATGCCGTGTTCCACGAAACCATCGCGCACCGCCTGGTCTTCAACCCGATTTACGAAATGCGCCGCACCGAGATTGCACGCGAACTGCTCAGCCAGGCCATTCACACCATCAGCGCCACCTGAACGCCATGAACGAGCTAGCCAAGGAATTCAGCTACCAGATCGGCTGGCGTTCCCGCGGCCGCCATCCTGGCCGCCATGCCAGCGCACAACGCGGGCTGGGCATGGATTTTGTCGGGCATGCGCCCCTGATCTCCTATCCCGACCCGCGCCGCATCGATCTGCGCCTCAGCCTGCGCGACCCGATGGAGCAAGTCTATGTGCGCATCTACAACCAGCGCAGCGCGGTGCCCGTGTTCGTCGCCTGCGACCTGTCCGGCTCTATGGGGTTTTCCGGCCATTTCAACAAGCTCAGGATTGCCGCGGAAATCACCGCCTCCGCGGCACAGTCGGCCTCGCGCGTCAACGACCCGTTCGGCTTCATCGGCTTCGACGAGGAAGTCAACGACGCCTGGGTGATCCCTGCCAGCACGCGAGTGCAGGCGGCCTACTTGCTGGCTGAACAATTGCAAGACTACCGTCCTCCACATATTGGTAGTGAAGGCATCCTGCAGATCAGCCGCTATCTGCCGCGCGAACGCGCGCTGGTCCTGCTAGTCTCGGACTTCCACATGCCGCTGGAAGCGCTCGAAGAAGCGCTAGTTTCCATGCAGCGGCACCATATCGTGCCCATCGTGCTGTGGGATGCCGCCGAATACAGCGCCATCCCCGAATTCGGGCTGACGCATGTCACCGACAGCGAGACCGGCGAGAAGCGCACGCTGATGTTGCGCAAATCCACCCACGCCCGCATCCAAGCGGCATTTGCAGAACGCCATGCCGCACTCAACGCGTTGTTCATGCGCTTCGACGTCCCGCCCTTCTTTATCGAGCAAGGCTTCGACGCAGACGCCTTGACGGAATACTTCTACCAGTTTGTGACGGCATGAACATGATCGCACTCCACAGATTCAACATATTCCTCTTGCTGGCCGCCATGCTGGCAAGCATTCCGGCCCAGGCGGCGGAGGTTCCCGCGTCTAAAACTCCTACCGCGAAGGCCGACGACCCGCCTGTCGAGATCATAGCCAAAAACCCGGCACGCGAAGTGGGCTACCACGTCGGCGATGTCCTCAGCCGCACCATCACGCTCAAGGTCAACGATCAGTACAAGCTGCTGCCGACCTCGCTGCCCATTCCCGGCAACCAGAAGCGCTACCGCAACAAGGAACAAGGCATCGAGATCTATGCCAGCAAAGTCAGCGAATCGCACGAAAACGGCCAGAACATCTACACGCTGGAACTCAGCTACCAGGTATTCACCTCCAGCATCGTCGCCAAGCCGGCGGCGCTGCCGCCAGAGTTCGTGAAGTTTTCCGGCGACGGCAAGCTGTTCCAGGTGCGCATCCCCAGCTGGAATTTCCGCATTTCGCCATTGGCCGTCTATGGCTCGGTCAATATCAGCAAGGACATGAGCCCGCTGCGCGGCCCGTTGCTGATCAGCGATCATAGACAACGGCAGGTTCTTTACGGCGCATTCGCCATCTTCGGCCTGAGCCTGCTCGGGCTGTTGTACATCCTGGGCAACCATGCCTGGCTGCCCCGCATGGGCGGCCCGTTCGCCAAGGCCTATCGCAAGCTCAGGAAAACCAGCCATGACGCGGACGGATTGGAAGCAGCCGTCAACCACCTGCACCAGGCGTTCAAGCAGAGTTGCAGGCAAAGCGTCTTCAGCGCCGAGGAGATCATTCGCATCAAGCCCGCTTTCACCCCGCTGGCGGAAGATGTCGCGCGCTTTTTCTTATTGTCCCGAGCGATATTTTTCGACAGCTCCGAGCGGAACATCCCGGCAGACCCGCACGCATGGCTGCGCCAGTTTGGCCGCCGCTGCCGCGACATCGAGCGGGGGATGAAGTAAGTGAATTTCAATCATGCCTGGCTGCTCATGCTGCTGCCGCTCAGCCTGGTGCCCTTGTTGCTGGACCGCCAGCATAGCCGCAGCTACTCCTGGCTGAGCCTGCTGCCTCGCGACCGCATCTCGGATTTGCTGGGCATATTGCTGAAAATACTCGCCGCGCTGGCGCTGTGCTTCATGCTGTTGGGAGCCGCCGGGCCGGCGACCGATGCGCAATATATCGAGCGCATCGGCCAGGGCGCGCAACTGGTACTGGTGATCGACCGTAGCGCGAGCATGGACGAAGCCTTCTCAGGCGCGGAAACCAGCGGCGTCGCCGGGGAATCCAAGGCCGCGGCGGCCGAGCGCCTCATCACGCATTTCGTCAATGAGCGCAGCAACGACATGTTCGGCATGGTCACCTTCAGCAACTCCGCCATGCACGCCTTGCCGCTCACGGATAACCGCGAGGCCATATTGGCGGCGATTCGTGCTGCCGGTGGTGCAGCCCTGTTCCAGACCAATATCGGCAGCGGGCTCACCACCGGACTCGCCCAGTTCGACAAGACCCCCGACTCGGGTTCGCGCGCCATCATCCTGCTCTCAGACGGCGGCGGCCGCATGGGCGCCAACACCCAGCAGAAAATCCGCGACTGGCTGGAGCGCATGAACGTCACGCTGTACTGGATCGTGCTGCGCCAGCCGGGCGCCACCAGCATCTTCGATACCAGCTACGTCCCGCCAGAAGACAAGCCGTTGCCGCCCGCGCTCGAGCTCAACGACTTCTTCAAGACTCTGCGCACCGGCTACCAGGCCTACGAGGCTGAAGACCCGAAATCGCTGGCCGCCGCGATCGAGGACATCAACCGCAAGGAAAAGAAACCCATCCGCTACCAGGAAGAAATTCCCGGTCGCGATTTCGCTCCCTATTGCTACCTGCTGGCAGCCGTGCTGTTATCGTTGCTGCTGCTGGCCAAATTCATCGAGGTCAGAACATGGCACTAAGCGCCAGAAAACTTACCTGGGGATTCGCCCTACTCGCCATCGGCTCTCTCGGGCTGGCCGGATGGCAGGCCTACCAGATCCAGGAAATCCGCGCCTTCAACCAGGCCATCCAGCAAGGCAAATCCCCCAGTACGCGCCAGGACAGCTATGAGGCCAAGTTCGCCGTGGCCTACTGGCAGGCCCGCAACGGACGCTACCAGGAAGCCACGCAACTGTTCGGGCAACTGCTGGAAAAAGGCGACAGCACGCAAAAATCCGCAGTGCAGTTCAACACCGGCAATATCTTCTTCCTGCGCGGCCTGGCAGTGAACGGGCGGGACATCACTGTGCGAGACGAGACCGAATACCTGCTCAACCAGGCGCGCACGGCCTATGAGCAATCCCTGCGTCTCGACCACAGCTTCTGGGATGCGCGCCATAACCTCGACCGCGTGCTCAGCATGCTGCCATCGACGCCCACGCCGGGATCAGGGGAGTCGGACTCGCCCGGCCTGATCATGGGCAACATCCCGGTAGGGCTGCCGTAACAAGACCATGCTGCCCGCCCGCCTCAAGCCTTATATGCACCGAGAGACCCTGCTGCCAATGCTAGCGCTGCTGCTGCTATTGACGGCCGCATTCAAGCCCACCATCCCGGTGCCGCACAACATCTACAGCACCATGCTGGTGATCGACATCAGCCAGAGCATGAACACCAAGGGCATGACCTGGCGCGGCGAGGATATTTCCCGCCTGGAATACACCAAGCACCTCGCGCACGACCTGGTCGCCAGCATGCCGTGCGGCAGCCGCGTCAGCCTGGCGCTTTTCTCCGGACTCAGCGTCGCCGCACTTTACACGCCGATCGAAGTCTGCGAGAACTACGCCGCCATCCAGGACACCATCGCCCGCATAGAATGGCGCCAGGCATGGTCCGGCAACACCCGCCTGCGCGAAGGCGTGGACTCGCTGGCGCGCCTGCTGCGCACCATGCCCGAGCCCACCCAAGCCATCTTCTTTACCGACGGCGAAGAAGCCCCGCGCCTGCATGCCTTCAATACCCGCGACCTCGGCAACTTCCAGAAAGACGGCGACTGGCTGCTGGTCGGCATAGGTAGCAAGGAGCCGCAACCCATCCCCAAGTTCGATGAAAACAATAAGCTTCTGGGTTACTGGTCAGCAGAAAACTTCGTCCTGCAACCCGGCGTCGCCCAGATTTCGCAGCAAAACCTGGGCACGCGCGACAAGGGCACAGCCACCTCCGAGAATGACCGCTACCAGTCCTCCCTGGATGAGGAATACCTGATCAAACTCAGCGAGGAAATCGGCGCCGCCTACGTCAACGGCGACCATGTCGAGGATGTCAAATCCGCGATGCACCAGCTCAAGTCCAGCAGACGCGACTTTGCGCCTATGCATATCGATTGGCTGCTTGCGATTGTCGCTGGGGGATTGGTACTTGCCTCGTATACGCCGCAACGGTTGAGGAGGCTGCTCAAGCGGGCTTTATATCGTAAGGTAGTTAATCACTAGAGAAAAAGTGAAACTCGGCGCTTTGCTCAATCAGTCAAAGGTCAGATAACATACGGCGCAATGCCCGTTGGTTATTGCGCCCTACTCGGGCTAAAATCGAAAGGTTTTCGTTTCCATTTTTTCCGTCGCGAGGCAATCAGTAACCTTGTGTTTAATATCGGACAGACAACAGGAATGGACGGGTCAAATTTCTCCATTCTTATTAGTGAGCTTTTGGGTATTGAAAATGTCCGACACTTGGAAAAGAACCATTTGTCCGATTTGCCTACTGGGTCATTGAACACTCAAACAGACATTATGAAATCTGTTAGACATAATAATAAGCAAACGACAAAACGATACAGCCCTATTAAACTGCCCACAAAGTGAATTTAAATGAAATTTCCCTATGTCGTCTATAAGATAGTTTTCCCAAACGGAAAAATATACGTCGGTAAAGATATTGGCTCGGCTGGTCACTCAATAAGATATTTCGGTAGCTGGTGCAATGAATTAGTAGAGAAAGATTTCACAAAGGAACAATTAAGCGATTTTACGCTTAGGAAACAAATTCTGTTTGAATCGACCAACATATCGGAGGTAAATAAAAAGGAAAGCGAGCTTATTCGGTTACTAAAATCGAATGAACCTGAAATTGGATACAATCGAACTCACAGACCAAGAAAAATCACGCCACTTGCTACCATTACAGAATTAGATAATTTTCAAGAATAGACAGGTCCAGATAAATCTGGACTATGGAGCCAGGTTATGCCTGGCTCTTTGTTTTAACAGGACCCAGGCGAGCTGGTCCAATTTCCTACGGTCCAGAATGCCGTACAAGCGATTTTCTTGGGCGTGCTGATATGGAAGTAGTGCCAAGGCGAGAATGAATCGCCCCGGAACCAGCCCGCGTAGGGCGCAATAACCAACGGGCATTGCGCCGTATGCTACCTCCCTCAATCGCCATATTCAACTTTGCCCTCACTCCCTCCGGCCCAATCGCAAGGATAGATGCCTTGCTCGACTAATCGGTGGAAAGTCGAATAAGGCCAATCTTTTACACTCGCCACCAGACCATGCTTAACCGGGTTGATGTGAATATAATCCATATGGGCTTGGAAATCGGCTTCATCTCGGATGCAATGCTCCCAATACCGTCTTTGCCAGATACCTCGTTCGCCCCTCTCGAGTCGTACGACAGAACGATATTCCTGTTTCGGTATCGATTTGGAAAACCCAGACTTGATGAGTCGCCAGCGAACGGCATAGTCTGCATCGTTGGCAGGCAATTCAATCAGGGCATGCAAGTGGTCAGGCAATACGACCCAGCCGTGGATGATAAAAGGATGCCGTTGTTTGACAGATAATACGACTTGGCGCAAGAGATCAATGTGTTGGGTCAACAAGTCATTCTTTTGCCGTTGCAACAAATTGACGGTGAAGAAATATATTCCACCTTTATGCCATACACGCCTGTAGTCCATACAATGAGTTTATTGGAAAGGAAGAATACGGCGCAATGCCCGTTGGTTATTGCGCCCTACATGCTGAATAGGTGTGGCGCTAGGTCAGGATAACTCCAGCCAGGCCGCTCGCCCGCTACTTACGTCCATCCCTCGACAAAGACATGCTCGGCCAGTATGCTGCTTTCAGAAGCGAAACAACCTTACGGCAAACGAGGCACGCAGACTCCGTGCTGGAAAACCATCCACCGCAGCGCACTGAGGCAAGTTTATTTATGGAATTCAAGGACTATTACCAGATTCTGGGCGTGGACAAATCAGCCAGCGCCGACGACATCAAGAAAGCCTACCGTAAGCTAGCGCGCAAATATCACCCCGACGTGAGCAAGGAACCCGATGCCACCGAGCGCATGGCCGAGGTGAACGAGGCCAACACCGTACTATCCGATCCCGAGAAGCGTGCGGCCTATGATACCGTGGGTGCGCAGAACTGGGCCGCAGGCGCCCGCTCGGGTGACGATATCCGGCCGCCCCCGGGCTGGAACGAGGGCTTCGAGTTCTTCGGCGGCGATGGAAATGACGAGGCTTTCCGCCATGCCTTCCACAGCCAGTTTGGTGAAGGTGGCGATCATAGCGATTTCTTCGAGCAGTTGTTTGGCCGCGCGGGTCGCGCGCGCACCGGCGGCCGCCAAGGCCGGGGCTCTGCCCAGATGCGCGGCGAGGACCGCCATGCCCGCATCGAGCTGGAATTGATCGACGCCTACAGGGGCGCCGAGCGCGGCATCACGCTACGCGGCGTGCGGTTGGACGAGCAAGGCCAGCCCGTACCCGAAGAACGCACCTTGCAAGTCAAGATTCCGAAGGGCGTAAAGGAAGGCCAGCTTATCCGCTTGACGGGCCAAGGAAGCCCCGGCTTCAGCGGCGGCGCTGCGGGTGACCTGTTCCTGGAAGTGCATTTCCGTCCTGATACGCGCTGGCGCATCGAAGGCCGCGACATCACGCAAAAGCTGTGGATCACGCCCTGGGAGGCTGCGCTGGGCGGCGGTGTACAGGTCACCACGCCTGACGGCGCCACGGTCGAGGTCAACGTGCCCGCCGGCTCCGGCAGCGGACGCAAGCTGCGCCTGAAGGGACGCGGCATTCCTTCGGCCAGCACCCCAGGCGATTTGTACCTGGAACTGGACATCGCCGTGCCCGGCGCCGTCACTGATGCGCAGAAGGCCGCCTGGAACGCCCTGGCCGCCGCCTACCCTGGCTTTGATCCGCGCTGAAATTTCTGTGGAGCCATCCCATGACCACCAACACCCCTACCCTCGTACCCGATGAACTGACAGAACTGCTGGAAGACGCAGCGCTGACATTGGAACAACTGGCCCACTGCGTGCGCCAGGCACCCGAATGGGTGCTCACCCATGTCGAAGCCGGCGTACTGCACCCAGCTCACGGTAACGCTGCCGCCGAATGGCGGTTTGCCAGCGCCACCCTGTTGCGTGCCCGCCGTATTGCCGACCTGGAGCACAGCTTCGATGCCGACCCGCAACTGGCTGCGCTCGCCGTCGACCTGATGGAGGAAGTAGCGGCATTGCGCCGGCAATTAGGGCAGTTTTAAGCTTCCAATCCGCGTAGGACGAAATCACGATAAGCATTGCGCCGCAATGATGGGAACATCTCGCTCAGGCTTATACCGTGCTCTCCAATATGGGATTGACCATTAGTCAATCTCAGCAATGTATTACAATCCAAAACCTTTGGATGCTCAGGAACTTGTATGAAGTTAATTGCAATCGCCTTGTCTGCCTGGATATTGATATTTCAATACCAAGCCCATGCACGCCCTTATACCGATAAAAAAGCATTCGAAGAAGCCGCCAAGCAGGACATGCTGAATGGGCAATCCAACCGTGACAGCATTCAATTCCGCGCGCTGATCGTGACGGAATTCGACGACAGCTTGAACCTCTGCGGCGAGGTGAAACGGCCAGATGAACCCGAATGGACGCGCTTCATCAAGATTTTCGACAAGGAAGCCGGGCGTTTTGAGTCGGTGTGGATAGAGCCGACCGATTCTGCATACGAGGTTGAAGAGTTCAAGAAAAACCAGTTCGAGACCTATTGGGACCGCCGTTGCTCCAGCATCAGGTGATTATCCGTTAAAGCCGGCCCAATCCTCGCTGCGGAAAATTTGTTTTCACTGTTGCCGATCAAGCCGGACAACCCGCCTCATTTCACCGCAGCAGCTTCCGCCTCGTCGTCTTCATGCGCACGCCAACGCAGCCACACGCGCAAACGCCGGAAGGCTTCGGCATCCACGGCGTCCGGCAAGATGACGCATGAAACCCGCCCATGCTCCAGCTTGAGGTTGAGCACGGTCAGGCCCGCCGTCACCAACGTACTGCCCTGCACTTGGGCGGGATAACGCATGCCGTTGCGCGTGGCGAGCCAAAGCTTGCCCGCATGATCCAGCTCGATCATCACGGGCGAGGACGGATGCCTGCGCCAGGCGTCGCACCAAGTTTTCCTGGCAATGGCTGCTATGATGCCGGCGATGAGAATGGCTTTCAGCCACCATGCCCACGGCAGCAGGATGATGGAAACACTGGCGATGGCACCCATCGACAGGAACAGGAAAGCGAGCCAGCGCGACGCCCCCAGGATCAGGGTCGCCGGCTTCACGCTATAATGGTGCGGTGTTTTCTGCAGTTTATTCATTCAGAGGATGATTCATGACTTCATGGCAGCAATTCCTGTCCGAACAAGGCGCGACAGTGCAGGACGGCATTATTCAATTCCCCGGCCGGGCCAAGGCTGACGACGGCATCATCGCCGACTTGTCGCATTATGGCCTGTTGTCGCTGGAGGGTGAAGACGCGGTCACGTTCCTGCAGGGCCAGGTGACCAATGACGTCAAGAGGCTGGATGGCGAAAGCAGCCATTACAGCGGCTATTGCTCGCCCAAGGGCCGCTTGCTGGCGCTGTTCCTCGCCTTTGCCCAGGATGGCAAATTGTACCTGCAGCTCGACCGAGGCCTGCTCGAACCCATCGCAAAGCGGCTGCGCATGTACGTATTGCGCTCCAAGGTGGTGGTTGCGGACCGCAGCGATGAAACCGTGCGCATCGGCATTGCGGGCAATGCGGCGGAAGCGGCATTGAAAACCCGTTTCGGCCATATCCCTGAAACCGAATATGCCCAGGTGAGCCAGGACGGCATCACCGTCATCCGCCTGCCCGGCGCGTTGCCGCGTTACGAGCTGCTCAGCCCGGCCGCGCAGGCTGCCGAACTCTGGAGCGCATTGAGCCAGCACCTTGTCCCGGCGAACAAGGCCGATTGGGACTGGCGCGAAATCCAGGCAGGCATTCCCGAGATCGTCGCCGCCACACAGGAAGCATTCGTGCCGCAAATGGTCAATCTCGACCTGCTGAACGGCATCAACTTCAAGAAAGGCTGCTACACCGGCCAGGAGATCGTCGCACGCACGCACTACCTAGGCAAGGTCAAGCGCCGCACGCATCTTGCCCATATCGCCGGTGACGCCAAGCCTGCGGCAGGCGAGGAAATCGTAGACGCCAACGGCATTGCCGCGGGCCAAATCGTGCGCAGCGCGCCCAACCCCGCTGGCGGGCAGGATGTCCTTGCCGAATTGCGGCTCGAGAGCGTGGAAGCTGGCGGCTTGAGCTGGCAAGGGCAGCAGCTCGCCCTATTATCCCTGCCTTATGCCTTGGAAAAATAATCCGCTTTCAGGAGCGCGACAAAGCCATTTCGTCAAAAAGGGATTGCATCATCAAACGATAATAATTATCATTTTCATAAATTATCGCTTATTCAAGGGATGCATATGACACCCACTAAACTTTTTGCCGCATGGCTAGCCTCATTCTGCCTGGGATTGCTGCCCTTATCCAGCCCGCGTGCCGAAGAGGACACTGCCCAGATACAGCTCCCGCCGATCACCATCAAGAGCCGCACCAACCAGGGTTCGACCAGGCCCGGCGCGCTGCGCGACGACATCGTCAAGACCGAATCCATCAGCGAGCGCCGCATTGAGCAATCCGGCGCCGTCAACCTGACGGAGGCGCTGGAGAAACAGCCCGGCATTGCCGTGCAGGTGGAATGCTCGATCTGCAACGTGCGCAACGTGCTGCTCAACAACCTGCCTGGCCGCTATACCACATTGCTGATCGACGGCATCCCCATCTACTCGTCTGTCTCCTCGGCCTATGGCCTCGACAGCGTCAGCGTCTGGGGCATAGAACGCATCGATATCGCACGCGGCGCGGGCGCCAGCCTGATCGCGCCGGAAGCGCTCGCGGGATCGGTCAATATCGTCAGCAAGCGTCCGCAGCAGGATAGCGCCAAGCTGCGTATTCAAGGCGGCAACTTCGGCTCGCGGTTGTATGAGGGCTACCTGGCAAAAGCGTTGGACACCGGTGCGTTGACCGCGACGTTCAGCCAGAACCGCCATGATGCGGTGGATGCCAGCGGCGAAGGCGTTTCCGAATATACCGGCTACGACCGCAAGATGCTGGGCATAGGCTGGTTCGCCGACGACCTGGGCGGATTTACCATACGCGGCCGCTTGGACATCGTGGACGAAAAACGCAACGGCGGCGCGCTCGGCAAAAGCTACAGTGCCATCAAGGCGGACCAGTCGGGCAATCCTTTCGATTTCAGCCGTGGACGGCATGGCTCGCCTGTGAGCAACGGCTGGTTCGCACCGGACGGCAGCGGATTCCAGCGTTGGGATCTGGGCCGGGCCGGACTATCGGAAATCATTTTCACCGACCGGGTGCAGTTCACCACGTCGGCAGAAAAACAGCTGGGCGACGGCAAGCTACGCCTGGCTGTCGGCGCCGCCCAGCACAAGCAGGACAGTTTTTACGAAATCACCACCTATAAGGCCAAGCAGCAGCAATACTATTTGGAAGCCTCTTACCAGTTTCCGCTGGCGGATTGGCTGCTGACCGCCGGGCTGAATTACCGCTACGAAGACTTGCGCAGCCACGGCTACTCCGCGGCGCAGGATGACTTCGTGCGGGGCGTGGACAATTACCGCTACCGCACCCCGGCCATGTTCCTGCAGGCCTACCGCACTTTCCTTGAAGACAAGCTGGAACTCAATGCCTCGGTGCGCGCGGACGACCACAATGTGTTCGGCACCATCACCTCGCCGCGGCTCAATCTGCTCTACCACCATACTGATGAAGTCGCAAGCCGTTTCAGTGTAGGACGCGGCTTTCGCGCGCCCACCAGCTTCTTCGAGCAGGATCACGGCATCCTCGACGACATCCGCATCATCCGGCTGCTGAGCAAGCCGGAGAAATCCGACAACCTCAGCTATGCCTTGAGTTATGCCGACGAGAGGCTGGCGGTGGTCAGCTCATACAATTACAACCGCATCCATGATATGGCGATCCTGACGCCGGGCGAACCTGATCCGGCTGGCGGCACCGGTACGGTCACTTTGTTCGAGAATTCGCCTGATAAGGTGGTGGTACAGGGCATTGATTTCAACCTTTCCTATCAGCTCACGCCCAGCACGGTGGTCAGTGTCGGCGGGGAACGTTTTCATTATGAGTTTACGCCCGGGACGCTGATCTTTTCCCGACCCAAGGCGCGCGCTTTCTTTACTGTGGATTATGAGCAAGGTCCATGGACCGCCTACCTGCGCGTCAACTGGACTGGCACGCATGATCTCGCCAAGTTCTACGATTACGCCAACAATCCGCGCTACAACTTCGACGGCAGCCGCAAGCGCGACCATAGCCCTTCCTACGCCACCACCGACGTACGTGCGGAATACCAGGTCAACAAGACCGTGGCGCTCTATGCCGGCGCCGACAACCTGTTCGACTACCAGCAGGTCAACAAGGAAAACTTTCTCTGGATCGACGGCGCGGGCAACGTGGACTTCACGCATTTATGGGGCCCGGGCCGCGGCCGCTATCTCTACGCCGGGCTCAAGCTGAATTTCTGACTGGATCGCCGATAGATGCGCAGACTGCTCTTCATATCGCTGTTGATGGCAAGCAGCCATGCCGCTGCGGAACCGGCCTTGGATTTCAAGCTGCCGACACTGGACGGCACGCGCTTTATCGAATTGCGCCAGGCCGCCAAGCAGGTGCTAGTCAATTTCTGGGGTGTGGATTGTCCGCCGTGCGTGGCGGAACTGCCGATGCTCGATCAATTCGCGGCCCAACGCCCGGATTGGAGCGTTTTGCTGGTCAATACGGATAGCGCCGCCATGGCGCAGCGCTTCCTTGAGCAGCACCCGGTGCAGTCCACGGTACTGCGGTCGGGCATGAACGTCGCAGGCCTGATGCGCAAGGCAGGCAACAAGATCGGCGCGCTGCCCTTTACCGTGGTGCTGGATAGCAGGCAGGCGATATGTTTCCGCAAGACCGGGGCATTGAGCCCGGAGGATATGGCGCGGATTCCGGCATTATGCCGCTGATGCGGCAATACCCCAATCCGGCCTAAATTAAATACTGCCTAAATGGACCTGGTTGCGCCCTGCCGTCTTGGCGGCATACATGGCCTTGTCGGCACGCTCCAGCACCGGCTCCAGCTTCTCTCCAGCACGGGCAACGGCGACGCCCAAGCTGGCCGTCATCGCGACTTGGCTGCCTTGGTAGGCGACAAGCTCGTCTTCGATGGCGCTGCGGATTTTCTCGGCCAGCAGCATAGCGTTGTGCTCGTCGCAATCCTTGATCACGATGAGGAACTCCTCCCCGCCCCAGCGGCACACGAAATCCGCGGCGCGGGTATTGGCCTTGATGGTACGCGCCACCACGTTCAGCACATGGTCGCCGCCCAGATGTCCCAACTTGTCGTTGATGGACTTGAAATGATCCACGTCCAGCACGATGAACGCCAAGGTGCTGCGCGCACGCTCGTTTTCATTGAGGAAGACATTGATCACTACGTCGAATGCGCGGCGGTTGGGCAAGCCGGTGAGGGTATCCGTCGTCGCCATAGTCTCCAGCTTGTCCTGGTAGCATCGCAACGCCACATGGGTAAGCGCGACGACGATCGCGGTCACGACCAGGCATAGCAACAGGTTGATCTGCAGCGCCTGGCGGATATCGCTGGTTGCTTCCAGCTCATCCTGCCCGACGAACAAGTACCAGTGCAGCTCCGGGATATAGCGAATATTGATGAGTTGCTTCGTCTCCGCGTCCTCGTACTGGAAACTGCCGCCGTGAGTATCGTCTTTTGCCGTGTCGAGCACTTGCTGGAAGATGCCGGCAAGCGCAGGCTGTTGGTTGATGTTCTGGCCGACCACCTGGTGCTTGCTGCCCGACAGGCGGATCAGGCCGGAGGCGTCGACGAAATAGACGTCGCGCTTGAAGCGGCGCTGGTAATGGCTGATCAGCTTCTGCACCGAGTCCACGGTCAGGCCGACGCCTACCGCGCCCAGGTACTGGTTGTCATAATCCAGCACCCGGTAATTGATGAAGATGGTCAGGGCGTCGGCATGCGCCATGTCCCGGTCCACATTGATCTCATAGGAATTGCGCATGTCGCGTACGCGGTAATACCAGGCATCCCGCTCTTCATCGGCTTGCACTTGCTTCAGCAAGCCCTTGCCGTAGTAGTAGTTGCTCGTGCGCTCCGACACCAGGAAACTGATGAATGCGCCGTATTGGCTCTGCACTTCCTGCAGGTAGCGGCTGATTTTGCCCACATCCTCTTCGCCGTCGAGAATCCAGTCGCGCAGGAAGGTATCCGAGGCCATCATGGACGACACGAAAATCGGCCGGATGAGGTCCTTCTGGATTTCTGAATAGATGTTATCGGAGCTGAGCGGCAGCGTGCTGTCGACGATCGCGTTGTGGATGGACATCCGCGACACCTGGTAGCTCACCACCGAGGTGGCGATGAAACCGGTTGCCAGGATGGCGATGATGAGGAAAATTAGCTTATGTCTGCTCATGAAAGTCGGCTAGACAAAAGCTCATTGCGCGCCGGGAGGCGCCACAGGCTGGGGAGCCGGCTTGCTGGGAAGCTGGTCTATCACCTGATAGAACACTTCGTCCTGCTTGATCATGCCCAGTTCGCTGCGCGCACGCTCCTCGATCGCGGTATTGCCCTGCTTGAGGTCGCGCACTTCAGCGTCCAGGGTATCGTTGCGCAGTTTCAATTCGGCATTGCTGCTCTTCTGCGCAACGATCTTCTGGTTCAGGTCCCACACCCTCAGCCAGCTGCCCTTGCCCAGCCACAGCGGATACTGCAGCAAGGCAATCAGGGCCACGAAGATGAGGGTGAGGAATTTCACTTCAGGTTATAGAACGCTTCTTTGCCTGCATAGCTGGTGGCATCGCCGAGCTCTTCCTCGATACGCAGCAGCTGGTTGTACTTGGCGATGCGCTCGGAACGCGACAGGGAGCCGGTCTTGATCTGCAATGCATTGGTCGCGACCGAGATATCCGCAATCGTGGTGTCCTCGGTCTCGCCGGAACGGTGCGAGATGACGGCGGTGTAGCCGGCGCGCTTGGCGGTCTCGATGGTGGTGAAGGTCTCGGTCAGGGTGCCGATCTGGTTGACCTTGATCAACACGGAGTTGCCCACGCCCTTCTGGATGCCTTCACGCAGAATCTTGGCGTTGGTCACGAACAAGTCGTCGCCCACCAGCTGCACCTTCTTGCCGATGCGGTCGGTCAGCAGCTTCCAGCCGTCCCAGTCATGCTCGGACATGCCGTCCTCAATGCTGACGATGGGGTACTTGTCGACCCAGGTCGCCAGGTAGTCGGTGAACTGCTCCGACGTCAGTTGCAGGCCTTCGGACTCCAGGTGGTAGAGGCCGTCCTTGTAGAACTCGGAGCTGGCGCAATCCAGACCCAGCAGGATGTCGCGTCCCGGCTCGTAGCCGGCGGCAGTGATCGCCTGCAGGATGTACTGGATCGCGGCTTCGTTGGACGGCAGGTCGGGTGCAAAACCGCCTTCGTCGCCCACGGTGGTCGCCAAGCCTTCGTTGTGCAGGATTTTCTTCAAGGCATGGAACACCTCCGCACCGGCGCGCAGGGCTTCGCGGAATGTCGGCAGGCCGGCAGGGATGATCATGAATTCCTGCATGTCCACGCTGTTTTCGGCATGCGCGCCACCGTTGATGATGTTCATCATCGGGGTAGGCAGTTGCATGAAGCCGGAACCGCCAAGGTAGCGGTAAAGCGGCAGGCCGGACTCTTCAGCCGCTGCACGGGCGCAGGCCATGGAGACCGCGAGAATCGCATTGGCGCCCAGGCGGCTCTTGTTCTCGGTGCCGTCAAGGTCGATCAGGGTCTGGTCGATGAAGCTCTGCTCTTCCACGTCGAGGCCGATGATGGCTTCGGTGATTTCGGTATTGACGTTCTCGACCGCCTGCAACACGCCCTTGCCGAGGTAACGCGCGGCGTCGCCGTCGCGCAGCTCGACCGCTTCCTTGGTGCCGGTGGAGGCGCCGGAAGGCACGGCCGCACGGCCGATCACGCCGGACTCGAGCAGGACATCTACCTCGACAGTGGGGTTGCCGCGGGAATCGATGATCTCGCGGGCAATAATATCAACAATTGCACTCATGCTTTATTTCCTCAATTTTAGATTTGGATTTCTTATGCCGGCTTACAGGGTATGCTCAATGAACCCGGCTTTTTTCACCACACGGTCGAGGTCGACCAACACTTCCAGCAAGGCCTTCATCTTGGACAAAGGCCAGGCGTTCGGGCCGTCGGACAAGGCTTTGGCAGGGTCTGGATGGGTTTCCATGAACACCCCTGCCACGCCGCTGGCGACTGCGGCACGCGCCAGCACAGGCACGAACTCGCGCTGGCCGCCGCTCTTGTCCCCCTGGCCGCCAGGCTGCTGGACTGAATGCGTGGCATCGAACACTACCGGGCAATTCGTCTCGCGCATAATGGCGAGTCCACGCATGTCAGAGACTAAAGTATTGTAGCCAAAAGAAGCGCCGCGCTCGCACACCATGATGGTATCCGCGCCGCCGTTGGCCTCCTTCGCCTTCTGCACCACCTGCTTCATGTCGCCGGGCGCCAGGAACTGGCCCTTCTTGATGTTCACCGGCTTGCCGGACTTGGCGCATGCGGTGATGAAGTCGGTCTGGCGGCAGAGGAAGGCCGGCGTCTGCAAGACGTCCACCACCGCGGCCACGTGCGGCACCTGCTCTTCGGTATGCACGTCGGTGAGGATGGGCACGCCGATCTGGCGGCGCACTTCGTCGAGAATCTTCAAGCCCTCGTCCATGCCGAAACCGCGGAAGGTCTTGTTGGAGCTGCGGTTGGCCTTGTCGTAGGAGGACTTGTAGATGAAATTGATGCCCAAGGCAGCCGTCAGCTCTTTGAGCTGGCCTGCCGTCTCGATCGCCATTTCCTGCGATTCGATCACGCATGGGCCGGCAATCAGGAACAAGGGCTGGTCTATGCCAACCTCAAAACCGCAAAGCTGCATGTTGGTTACGCCTTTCTGTTGGCCAGGGCCGCTGCAATATAGGCATTGAACAAGGGATGCCCGCTGCGTGGATTGGAAGTGAATTCAGGGTGGAACTGGCAGGCGACGAACCAGGGATGCACGTCGCTTGGCAATTCGACCATTTCACAGAGCTGCTCGGTCGGCGTACGCGCCGACACCACCAGGCCGGCCTTTTCCAGCTTCTCCACATAGTTGTTGTTGACTTCGTAGCGGTGGCGGTGGCGCTCGTTGACTTCGGCGCCGTAAATGGCAAACGCCTTGGTATCCGGCACGATAGGACACTTCTGCGCGCCCAGGCGCATGGTGCCGCCGAGGTCGGAATCCTCGCTGCGTTGCTCCACCTTGCCGTCGGCGTTCTTCCACTCGGTAATCAGGCCCACCAGCGGATGCGGGGTCTTGGGGTCGAACTCGGTGCTGTTGGCATTCTCGAGCTTGGCGACATTGCGCGCAAACTCGATCACGGCCAGCTGCATGCCCAGGCAAATGCCCAGGTATGGTGTCTTGCTTTCGCGTGCATAGCGGATCGCGGCGATCTTGCCTTCCGTCCCGCGCTTGCCGAAACCGCCCGGCACCAGGATGGCGTCCATCTTTTCGAGTTCGCCGGTGCCCTGCTTTTCCACGTCCTCGGAATCGATATAGTGGATATTGACCTTGGATTCGTTATGGATGCCGGCATGGATCAAGGCTTCGGTCAGCGACTTATAGGATTCTGTCAGGTCTACATACTTGCCGACGAAGGCGATATTGACCTCATGCTTGGGGTTCTTGAGCGTATGCACGATGCGGTTCCAGCTCGACAGGTCCGCTGCGCGCGCTAGCAGGTTGAGCTTGTGACAGACGATCTCGTCCAGCATCTGCTCGTGCAGCATGCGGGGAATGCTGTAAATACTGTCGGCGTCCACCACCGAGATCACCGCCTCGTGCGGCACGTTGGTGAACAAGGCGATCTTGCGCTTTTCGTCCTCGGGAATGGCGCGGTCCGCGCGGCAGAGCAGGATATCGGGCTGGATACCGATCTCGCGCAGCTCCTTCACGGAATGCTGGGTAGGCTTGGTCTTGAGCTCGCCTGCGGTGGGAATCCACGGCAGCAGCGTCAGGTGCATGAAACAGGTATTGGTGCGGCCTTCCTCGATGCCCATCTGGCGGATGGCTTCGAGGAAAGGCAGGGACTCGATGTCGCCCACCGTGCCGCCGACTTCGACAATCGCCACGTCGGCGCCTTCGGCGCCGCGCTTCACGTGCGCCTTGATCTCGTCGGTGATGTGCGGAATCACCTGCACGGTCTTGCCCAGATATTCGCCGCGGCGCTCCTTCTTGATCACGGTTTCGTAGATCTGGCCGGTGGTGAAGTTGTTGCGCTTGCCCATGCGCGCGCTGATGAAGCGCTCGTAATGGCCCAGGTCGAGGTCAGTCTCGGCGCCGTCGTCGGTGACGAACACCTCGCCGTGCTGGAACGGGCTCATGGTGCCCGGGTCGACGTTGATGTAGGGGTCAAGCTTGAGCATGGTCACTTTGATGCCACGCGACTCTAGAATTGCGCCTAAGCTGGCAGCTGCAATGCCTTTACCTAATGAGGAAACAACCCCGCCGGTAACGAATACGAATTTGGTCATGGAATAAAAACTTTGGGACATTGCGGACGGGGCTAGATTTTACTGCAAACGCCTATTGCCGACAAATGGGAAAATCCGCCAACACAGCGGCTCGGAAGCCCTTATGATTAATATTCAACCAGTAAGGATCAATACTTGAATGATCGCTTCAGGAGCTGCCTTGACGATCCCTGTTGCAGAGCCTCAAGCCTTGCCGTACACCCAGCGGTTGAGCAATTCCCTTGCGGACGACGCCACCTCGCCGGCAGTCAGGCCGATTGGGCCGATACCGCGCCCGACCAAGGCATCGGCGGCGGCGCCATGCAGGTAAACCCCGAGCAACACCGCCTGCTCCATGTCCATGGACTGCGCAAGCAAGGCGGCAATGATGCCGCACAAGATATCGCCCATGCCCGCACTCGCCATGCCGGGATTGCCGCTCCGGTTGACGAACCAGCGCCCGTCCGGCAGGGCAATGATGCTGCCGCAACCCTTGAGGACGACGGCGACCTGATATCCATGGGCAAGCTTCAGCGCGCTGGCAATGCGGTCGGCCTGCACTTCGGCGTTGCTGCAGCCGAGCAGGCGGGCCGCCTCGCCGGGATGCGGGGTCAGTACCGTGCTGCCTGCAGCGCGCCATTTTAATTTCTGCTGAAGTTCGGGGTGTTCTGCCACCAGGTTCAGCGCATCCGCGTCCAGCACCAAGGATTGCGGATGTGCCAGCACCTCATGCAGAATCGCCATCGCTGCGCTCGAGACCCCCATGCCGGGCCCGACTGCCAATACGTTGGACAACGTCGGCACACTGGCGGCATCGCGCAGCATCAGTTCCGCCTGCGCCGTATCCAGCGCCAAAGGCTGGCTTGCGAGCAGGCCGCAATACACCCTCCCTGCCCCCAGCAGCAGCGCTGCCCTGGAAGCGAGAATGGCGGCGCCTGCCATATGCTGCGCGCCGCCGACCACCCCAACGCTGCCGTGGCTGCCTTTGTGGCTGTTCAGCTTTCTCGGCAAGGGCAAGGCTGGAGGTTGGTCGATCAATGATCCAGCAGCCCGGACATTATCGATCTCCAGCCCCAGCGTCTCAAGATGGACCTCGCCCGCATGATCGGGACCATCCAGGGTGAACAAGCCGGGCTTGAGGCCGATGAAGCTCAATGTATGACTGGCCTTGATGACAGCGCCGAGCACGCGCCCTGTCGCCGTGCACAAGCCGCTGGGAATATCCACTGCCAGCACAGGCAGGCCCAGCGCGTTCACCTGCCCGATCAGCCCGCAATAGCGGGTGTCCAGCTCCCGGGACAAGCCGATCCCGAACAAGCCGTCGATCACCAATTGCCAACGACCGTGCGGCGGGATTTCAGTACGCAACTCGCCGCCTGCGACAACCCATGCATCGTAGGCGGCGGCCGCATCGGCAGGCAGCTTGGCCCGGTCGCCGGTAAACACCACGGTCACCTGGTGCCAAGCCGCCTTCAGATGGCGTGCGGCGACCAGTGCGTCGCCGCCGTTGTTTCCCGGCCCTGCCAGCACCAGCACGCTGTATTCATGCTCGCGCAGCAGCTTGCGCGCCATGCCGGCGGCCGCCAGGCCGGCTTTTTCCATCAAACCATCGGCAGCATACCACTGCTCGATTTCCCGCAGTTGAACTAGATCATATAAAGGATTCATGGGCCGGCTTCAATGGTTGCTGGTTACTGGATTGATTGTTGCATCGACAATCTGCAGGATATCGCCTAGACGGCCTGGTGCATAGCAGCCATGCTCGGTAATGATGGAAGTTACCAGCCGCGCGGGCGTCACATCGAACGCGGGATTGGCTGCCGCGCTGCCTTCCGGTGTCACGCGCACGCTGGCCGTGCATCCGTTTTCCGCCCGCCCGGCCACCATGTGGATTTCATCGGCGTCCCGCTCTTCGATCGGGATATCTTTCGCATCGGCAATCTGCCAGTCTATTGTCGGCGTCGGCACTGCAGCGTAGAACGGCACCCCGTTGTCCGCCGCAGCCAGCGCCTTGAGGTAGGTGCCTATCTTGTTGCAGACATCGCCGGTGCGCGTAACGCGATCCGCTCCCACGATCACGCAATCCACCTTGCCTTGCTGCATCAGGTGCCCGCCTGCATTGTCGCACACTACGGTATAGGGCACGCCGTGCTGCTGCAGCTCCCAGGCCGTCAGGCTGGCGCCCTGGTTGCGCGGTCGGGTTTCATCCACCCATACATGGACATCCATGCCGGCATCAAAGGCGGCATAGACAGGGGCCAGCGCCGTTCCCCAATCCACGGTCGCCAACCAGCCGGCATTACAGTGCGTGAGGATATTGAGCCGCCGCGGCCTGTCCGCCGCCAATGCTTGCAGCAAGGCCAGCCCGTGCCGCCCGATCGCCTGGTTGATGCGCACGTCTTCATCGGCGATCTGCGCCGCTTCCCGCCAGGCATGTTCACAGCGCAACGGTTCGGCCACCACCGTCATCTTCCGCATCATGCGTTCCACCGCCCAGCGCAAGTTCACGGCTGTCGGCCTGCTGGCCAGCAAGCAGGAGGCTGCCGCCTGCAAATTACCGTCGCTTGCGGAATGCCGGCTTGCCAACGCCATCCCATAAGCGGCGGCGGCCCCGATCAAGGGAGCGCCGCGCACCTGCATCCTGCGGATGGCGTCCGCCATCTGCTGCACCGAGTCCAGCGTGACGATACGCCATTCATGCGGCAGCGCCGTCTGGTCGATGATGGCCACGCGATGCAAAGCGTGGCCGCCCTCTTCCTGAATGAGCGGCCAAATGGTGCGAAATTGTTGTTGACCTATGTTCATTTTTCCATTTGGAAACAAGAAATATTACTATCCACAAATTCTGTGGATAATTTTGTGGATAGAGGCGACTTGAAATTGTAACTATTGTAATTAAAAGGAAATTTTCAATTTGCCCACTTTTTGCACTAAATAATAAGCTATTGATTTTTAATAAAATTTAGTATGTCATTGGATTTGTTAAGGTTCTTGCAAAAAGCTTAAGTATTACTTGAGCTTGTGTGCACAACTGACCGTAAATTGATCGGCAAGAACTATGGCAATGGGCCAATCCAGCAAAAATGAAATTAAAACTGTCATGAGAATGAAACTTTATTTTTCTAATGGCAATTCCGGACTTTTCGCTTCATCAACCCGGCATACGCCGTCCAACATTGCCGGACCAATATTAGCACCTCAAATGCGCCTATTCGCTATCTGCTGAGCTATCCACAAATTCTGTGGATAATTTTGTGGATAGCTGTGACTTAAAAGTGTAACGTCCCAATCCATAATGGTTTTTTTTTATCGCCCAAAAAATGAACTTATTTATTAATCATTTAAAATCAATCACTTATTGTAAGCCATTGGATTGTTAACATTTTTTAACAGGCTTTAAAGTATCACTTGAGGTGGTGTGTATAAATTCGCCAGCCCGGGCAAAATGTCAAGCGCATTTTGAGTGGTTTTTTTCATGATCGATTCGACATCTTCGCGCCTGATTTCCGCCAATACCTGGGCAATCCGCACAAGCTGATCCGGCTGATTGCGTCCATGATGACCCAGCCATGAGGGGGGGATGTCAGGCGCATCGGTTTCCAGCACGATGGTTTCCAGCGGCAACGCCTGCGCCAGGTGGCGTATCTTGAGTGCGCGGTCATAGGTCATGGCCCCGCCGAACCCCAGCTTGAAGCCCAGCTTGATGAATTCCTGCGCCTGCTGCAGGCTGCCGTTGAACGCATGGGCAATGCCCCGCACCTTGAACCGCCGCACCTGCTTCAATACCTGGTCCACAGAGCGCCTGACATGCAACAGCACCGGCAGGTCGTATTCCCGCGCCAGCTTGAGCTGCTCGACGAAGTAAAACTCCTGGAGCTCGCGATCGTAATGCTCGATGAAGAAATCCAGGCCGATTTCCCCCACGGCAACCACCTCGTCGCGGTTGCGCGCGATTTCCCCTGCCAGGATTTCCAGGTCCTGCGGTTGCGACTGCTCGACGAATAAAGGATGTATGCCCAGCGCCATCGCACAGCCCGGGTAACACGCTGCAAGCTCCTGCACCGCGACGAAATTGCTGCGCACGACCGCCGGCACCACGATGATGCCGACTCCCGCCTGCAAAGCAGCCTGCACCATCTCCGCACGGTCATGGTCGAACTCGGGCGCATCAAGGTGGCAATGGGTATCGATCAGCATGAGCCCGCCGTCACTTCACAGGCTTGGCGCGCACGAACCAGTCTGCACCCACCTGGCGCGAATCCAGCGTCTGCAATTGAATCTTCTGCTGCATGTCCTGCAACGCAGGCATGGCGAACATGTCGCGCGCATCTCCGCCCAGCAGCACTGGTGCGTAATACAGCAGCAACTCGTCAACCAGCCCGGCTTGCAGCAGGCCGCCATTCAACACCGCGCCCGCCTCCACCATCACTTCGTTGATCTGCCGCTGGGCCAAGGCTTGCAGCAGGCCCTCGAGGTCTACCTGCCCTGCCTGGCCAGGTAGCGCTATTAATTCGGCACCAGCATCACGCAAGGCCTTTTCCTGTGCAGGCAGGCTCGCCGCATGGGCAATCAGCACCCGGCCGGCCGACAGCGTCGCGGCAGAGGGCAGGGTGCGCAATTGGCTATCGACGATCACGCGCCAGGGCTGGATGCCATGCCGCGCCTGCAGAAGCCCTTCATCCCGCACGGTTAGCAGCGGATCGTCGGCAAGCACGGTGCCGACGCCGGTGAGTATCGCGCAGGATTGCGCTCGCCATTGCTGTACATGCTGGCGGGCCGAGGGCCCGGTGATCCATTTGCTCTGCCCGTTGCTCAGGCCGGTCTTGCCGTCCAGGCTGGCGGCGATCTTGCTGCGCACCCAGGGGCGTTGCCTGGTCATGCGCGAAATGAACCCAGCATTCAATACCCTGGCTTCATGTTCGAGCAAACCAGAGGCAACCTCGATACCATGTTCTGCCAGCCGCCTCAGCCCGTTGCCCGACACCACCGGATTGGGGTCCTGCATGGCGGCGACTACGCGCCTGACGCCCGCCTTGATCAAGGCGTCGGCACATGGCGGCGTACGCCCGAAATGACTGCACGGCTCCAGGGTAACGTAGGCGTCCGCACCTGCCGCCTGCTCCCCGGCCATCCTCAAGGCATGCACCTCCGCATGCGGCTCGCCCGCCCTGAGATGCGCGCCATGCCCCACCACTCTACCATCCTTGACGATCACGCAGCCAACGCGCGGGTTGGGGCTGGTGCCGTACAAGCCGCGCGCCGCCTCGCGCAAGGCAAGATTCATATAGTGATGGTCGCTGGCGGAAAATTCCGGGGAAATAAAGGTGTTCATGCTGTCATGATAAGTGCTGGCAAGGGCGGGAGACAAGCGGAGAGCAGCAGTGCACGCAGCCCTTAATATCAAACATCAACAGCGGGCCTGCCCGCCACAAACCCAAGGGCGAGCGTAGCGAAGTCAAGTTGCTTTTGATTTTGGTTTCCCCGTCTGGCTGCGCCGAGTAGCGGAAATCTGGCTGGAAAAAGAGCTTGCGTCTGTCTGAGCGATAGCGAGTTCAGCAAGCTCCCAGACAGATTGAGCAACGCAGGGGACCGGGAGCGCAGCGCCCGTGCAGACTCCGGGGTCGCCTTTTGTTTGGTTCCTTTATTTTGGCGAAGCAAAATAAAGGAACTCGCTGGCAAGCGAAAGGCAATGGGTCAATCACCTGCGATAGTGGTCAAGACCATGGTTGCTTAACTTACTATCCAAGCTCCAACCCTCAAACCTAATCAAACTCAACGGTTTTTAGTTCGCATCCATGCGGTGATTGCGAGAGGATGGCTTTCGCCTCGCCGGGCGAGTACCTTTCTTTTGCTTCGCCAAAAGAAAGGTACGAAAGAAAACGCAGTTTCGGCGGAGCCAAAAGGCGACCCGATTGTCTGCGTCCCGGAACGTTGTTCCGGGCAACCTGCGTTGCTCGCTTTTAATGGGGACTGGCTGAACTCGCTAGCACTCAGACAGACGCCAGTCCTTAATCCATTAAAAGCTGCGCTACTCGGCGCAGCCAGACGGGAGGAAAAGCCAACACTTGGCATCGCTGCGCTCGCCCTCAATTGTGTGTGCCTTCATCTCCTTTTGGTCACTTTCCTTTGACGAAGCAAAGAAAAGCGACTCGCCCGGCAGGACGAAAACCATCTTCCCGTCAAATCACAATCAAGGGCGCCCCTACTTCTTAACTATCAATACAAAAAAGCACCACTCCAAATCACTGGAAGCGGTGCTTTTCAATCAGGCTGCTGGCTCGTCGCCAGTCCTGCAATCAATCCAGGTCGCGGATGACGTCGCTGAAATCATCCACATCCTGGAAGCTGCGGTAAACCGAAGCGAAGCGGATA
This sequence comes from Methylobacillus draconifructus, assembly GCF_045984385.1. Classification (NCBI taxonomy): domain Bacteria; kingdom Pseudomonadati; phylum Pseudomonadota; class Betaproteobacteria; order Nitrosomonadales; family Methylophilaceae; genus Methylobacillus; species Methylobacillus draconifructus. The sequence continues at coordinate 185,693 of NZ_JBJQIJ010000004.1, read as the reverse complement.
TAAGCCACCTTGTCAATGGCTTTCAATTCCTGCATGACGATTTCGCCAAGGTCGCGCGCAATGATCTCGCGCTCCCCCTTGGCGAGGATTTTCTGCACGATATGCTCGAGCGCCCTGTCCACATATTCGGTCGGCACCGGGCGCTTGTGCAACGCGCGCGTGAAGGACAGGCGCAATTTATCCCGGTTGAATTCCTCGCGGTTGCCGTTCTGCTTCACCACCTGCGGCAGGTGCAGCTCCGCCGTTTCGTAGGTGGTGAAACGCTTGTCGCAGGCATTGCAGCGGCGGCGGCGGCGAATGGAGTCCCCTTCCTCGTTGACACGGGAATCAATCACCTGCGTATCGTCGGCACCGCAAAACGGACATTTCATTGAGTAATTTTGCCCTGCAATTCCTGCAATTTAAAGAAGCCCCCCACCGGCTACAAGGCACGCTCTGTATAGATAATTTATGTACAAGTGCGGCTAACAGAGCGCAGCGTAGCGGTCCTGGCTAGGCGCTCTGCTGCGGGCAGTATCTTAGTACGGCAAGGCAGAGCAACAACGCCAGGAGAGTTTTGTTAGTCGCACTAAACGCCGTATACCGGGAAGCGCGAAGTCAAGGCATGCACCTTGGCCTTGGTCGCCGCGATCACCGACTCGTCAGTCGGGTTATCCAAGATATCGGCAATCAGGTTGGCCACTTCGGCGGCTTCCGCTTCCTTGAAGCCGCGCGTGGTGATCGCTGGCGAACCGATGCGTATGCCGGAAGTGACGAATGGGCTTTCCGGGTCGTTCGGGATTGCGTTCTTGTTCACGGTGATATGCGCCTGGCCGAGGTAGGCATCGGCCGCCTTGCCGGTCAGCCCCTTGGGACGCAGGTCGACCAGGAACACGTGCGACTGCGTGCCACCGGAGATGATACGCAAGCCGCGCGAAGCCAGGGTCTTGGCCATGGTGTCGGCGTTCTTCAACACCTGCTCCTGGTAAGCCTTGAATTCTGGCTGCGCCGCTTCGAGGAAGGCGACCGCCTTGCCTGCGATCACGTGCATGAGCGGACCGCCCTGCAGGCTTGGGAACACGCTGGAATTGAGCGACTTCTCGAACTCGGCCTTGGCCATGATTAGACCGCCACGCGGGCCGCGCAAGGTCTTGTGCGTTGTGGAGGTGACAAAGTCGGCATGCGGCACGGGGTTGGGATAAACGCCAGCCGCGATCAAGCCGGCATAGTGCGCCATATCGACCATGAAATAGGCGCCAACCTTTTTGGCAATTTCAGCCATGCGCGCCCAGTCAAAACGCAGCGCATAAGCGGAAGCGCCGCCGATCAGCAGCTTGGGCTTGCAGTCCAGTGCAATGCGCTCCATTTCGTCGTAGTCGATCTCTTCCTTGTCATTGAGGCCGTAAGGCACGATATTGAACAGCTTGCCGGACAGGTTGGCCGGGGAGCCGTGCGTCAAGTGGCCGCCGTGGCCCAGGTTCATGCCCATGACAGTGTCGCCGGGCTTGAGGATGGAAAAATACACGGCCTGGTTGGCCTGGGAGCCGGAATGCGGCTGAACGTTGGCGTATTCGGCACCGAACAGCTTCTTCAGGCGGTCGATCGCCAATTGCTCGACGCCGTCAACGAATTCACAGCCGCCATAGAAACGCTTGCTCGGATAACCCTCTGCATATTTGTTGGTCAGTTGCGAACCCTGCGCCTGCATGACGGCAGGGCTGGTGTAGTTCTCGGAGGCGATCAGTTCGATGTGTTCGTCCTGGCGGTGGCGCTCGGCTTCCACATATTTCCACAGATCGGGATCAACAACGCTTAGGTTTTTGGCCGTGCTAAACATGTTCTATATCTCGGGGATGAAAATGATAGGCGGGATTTTAACATGTTCGCTGCACAACAGCTTTGAAACAGATTCACAGCCAATGAAAATGATTCATTGCCTGCCTGCAGCCAATTGCAGCCACCACCTGCGCCAATACAGCCGGGCCGCTCCGCGTTGAAATTCATATATCATTGAAATATATAGATATTACCAATTGACACATCGATTGCTACGATCATCTTGAGATGCATCCCCATCTCATCACACTCTCTCTCCGCCGGCAACCTCTTCGTCTGATGTTGCTGGCGGCCTTTTCTCCCCGGTCAGGTATAATCCCTCCTTAATATTCCATCTCTAATTCCGCATCATGGCCGTCATCCGCCAAGAAGATTTCATCGACAGCATCCACCAGGCATTGCAATACATTGCCTGCTACCATTCGCCGGACTTCCTCGCGGCCATGCACGATGCATGGCAACGCGAGCCTTCCCCGGCCGCGCGCGATGCCATCGGCCAAATCCTCATCAACTCCTATCTCTGCGCGCAAGGGCAACGCCCGCTTTGCCAGGATACCGGCATCGTCGTGGCCTTTGTTTCCGTCGGCATGAACGTGCAATGGCAGGCCGGCATGAGCCTGCAGGAGATGGTGGACGAAGGCGTGCGCCGCGCCTATCTCGACCCGGATAACCGCCTGCGCGCCTCCATCGTGCGCGACCCGGCGGGCAAGCGCCTCAATACCCGGGACAACACGCCGTCCGTCGTGCATGTCGAGATGGTGCCCGGCGACACGGTCGACATCCATATCGCCGCCAAGGGCGGCGGCTCGGAAAACAAATCCAAGCTCGCCATGCTGGAACCTTCCGATGACATCGTGGAATGGGTGCTGCAGGCGGTTCCCGGCATGGGCGCCGGCTGGTGTCCGCCCGGCGTGCTCGGCATCGGCATCGGCGGCACCGCAGAAAAAGCCGTGCTGCTCGCCAAGCAGTCCCTGTTCGCCTCCATCGACATCCAGGCATTGAAGGCGCGTGGGCCGCAGACCCGCGCGGAGGAACTGCGCCTGGAGATATATGAGAAGGTCAACCGGCTCGGCATCGGCGCCCAAGGCCTGGGCGGGCTCACCACCGTGCTGGACGTGAAGATACTCGAAGCCCCGACGCATGCGACTTCGTTGCCGGTCGCCATCATCCCCAATTGCGCCGCCACGCGCCATGTGCACTTTACGCTGGACGGCAGCGGCCCTGCCCGGCTGCCTGTCCCCAGGCTCGAAGACTGGCCGCAGATTGCGCTGGACGCCAGCACGCCCATGCGCCGCGTCAACCTGGATACGCTGACGCCGGACGACATCACGCAATGGCAGCCGGGAGAGAAACTACTGCTCTCGGGCAAGTTGCTTACCGGCCGCGATGCCGCCCACAAGCGCATCGTCGACCTGATCGCGCGGGGCGAACCCATGCCGGAAGGCCTGGATTTCACCAACCGCTTCATTTACTACGTCGGCCCGGTCGACCCGGTGGGAGACGAAATCATCGGTCCGGCGGGCCCTACCACCGCCACGCGCATGGACCGCTTCACGGAAACCATGCTGACCAAGACCGGCCTGCTCGGCATGATAGGCAAGGCCGAACGCGGCGAAGCCACCGTGCAGGCGATCAAGCGGCATCAATCGGTCTACCTGATCGCCATCGGCGGCGCGGCCTACCTGATCTCGCAAGCCATCAAGGCGTCACGCGTCGTCGCCTTCGCCGACCTGGGCATGGAAGCCGTCTATGAATTCACGGTGGAGGACATGCCAGTGACCGTGGCCGTGGACAGCCTGGGGCACTCGGTGCATGACTCCGGCCCTGCCGAATGGCGCCCCCGGATTGCCGACATCCCCATTTTCAGCGAATAGACAGGATTCACGCATGGCCAAGCTATTTACCCCGATCCGCTTCCGCGAGACTGAAATCAAGAACCGTATCTTTGTCTCCCCCATGTGCCAGTACTCTGCCGAGGCAGGCATTGCCAACCATTGGCATCTGGTTCACCTGGGCGGCCTGGCCGTGGGCGGCGCCGGCCTGGTCATTGTCGAAGCTACAGCGGTCTCACCCGAAGGCCGCATCACCCCTTCCTGCCTGGGGCTGTGGTCCGAGGCGCACACCCAGGCGTTCAAGCCGATCGTGGAATTCATCAAGCAGCAAGGGGCCGTCCCCGCGATCCAGATAGCCCATGCCGGACGCAAGGCATCCTGCGACGTGCCCTGGCGCGACGGCAAATTCCTGAGCCTGGAACAAGGCGGCTGGCAGACCGTGGCGCCCTCCGCCATTCCCGTCACGCCGGAGCATGGCACGCCCCTCGCCCTCGACCGCGAGGAAATCCAGCAAGTCGCAGGCCAATTCCATGCGGCCGCCCAGCGCGCGCTGGATGCAGGCTTTGAGGTGCTGGAATTGCATTGCGCCCACGGCTATCTATTGCACGAGTTCCTTTCACCCCTGTCGAACCGACGCGAGGACGAATACGGCGGCAGCCTGGAAAACCGCTGCCGCCTGGCGCTCGACATCGCGCGCGATCTGCGCACATTGTGGCCGCAGGACAAGCCTGTCTTCGTGCGTATTTCCGCGACCGACTGGGTGGAAGGCGGATGGGACATCGAGCAATCGATACAGTTTGCCAAATGGCTCAAGGACATCGGCATCGACCTGATAGACTGCTCCAGCGGCGGCCTGCTCCTGGACGCCAAGATCCCTGCCGGGCCCGGCTACCAGACCGAGTTCGCGCAACGTATCCGCCATGAGGCAGGTATTGCCAGCGGCGCGGTCGGGCTGATCACTTCCGCCATCCAGGCCGAGCATATCCTCGTTTCAGGCCAAGCCGACGTGATCATGCTCGCGCGCAAGCTGCTGAGCGACCCGCACTGGCCGCTGCATGCAGCAAAGGAGTTGCGTACCGATGTCACATGGCCGGAGCAATATGTACGCGCCAAGCACATTTAAAGCGACTCTTAATTTTCATAGTTGCCGGATAATATAAGCAACTGATTGAAAGGGAAACATAATGAAATGGACTGATAGCCAGCGCATTGCTGAAGAACTCTTTGATAAACATCCTGATGTCGACCCCAAGCTCATCCGCTTCACTGATCTTTACGATTGGATATTGGCGCTGGATGATTTCGATGACGAACCGGAAAAATGCGGCGAGCGCATCCTGGAAGCCATCCAGATGGCATGGATAGAAGAAGCGGAATAACCCCGAATTCACAGCATTTCAGCATCAATCAAGGGAGCACCATGACAGCACCAAAAGAAATCTTCAAGGCTTACGACATCCGCGGCATCGTCGGCAAGACCCTCACGCCGGAAACCGTGGAAGCCATCGGCCATGCGATCGGCAGCGAAGCTGCGCTGCGCGGCCAGAAAACCATCTGCATCGGCTACGACGGCCGTCTTTCAGGTCCCGAGCTTGCCGCAGCGCTTTCGCGCGGCATCCGCAAAAGCGGCCTGGACGTCATCAACCTCGGGCTGGTGGCAACTCCCATGGTGTATTTCGCCGCCTACCACCTGAATACCGGCTCCGGCGTCATGGTCACCGGCAGCCACAACCCGCCCGAATACAACGGCCTGAAAATGGTCATCGCCGGGGAAACATTATCGGGCGAGACCATCCAGCGTCTGCGCACACGCATCGACAACAACGACTTCACGCATGGCAACGGCACGGAAAGCAGCCACGACATCGCCCCTGCGTACATCGACCGTATCGCCTCCGACATCAAGCTCAAGCGTCCGCTCAAGCTCACCGTAGATTGCGGCAACGGCGTGCCCGGTGCGTTTGCGGGCAAACTTTACCGCGCGCTCGGCTGCGAAGTGGAGGAATTGTTCTGCGAAGTCGACGGTCATTTCCCCAACCATCATCCCGACCCGTCCGTCCCGGAAAATCTCAAGGACTTGATTGAGAACCTGCTGACAGGCCAATCCGAAATCGGCTTCGCCTTCGATGGCGACGGCGACCGTCTCGGCGTGGTCACCAAAGATGGCAGCATCATCTACCCGGACCGCCAGCTGTTGCTGTTTGCCGAAGACGTGCTCAAGCGCAATCCCCAGGCCACCATCATTTACGACGTGAAATCCACCCGCAACCTCGCCCCCTGGATCAAGCAGCGCGGCGGCGAGCCGCTGATGTGGAAAACCGGTCATTCATTGGTCAAGGCCAAGATGAAGGAAACCGGCGCTGCGCTGGCAGGCGAGATGAGCGGCCACATATTCTTCAAGGAACGCTGGTACGGCTTCGACGATGGCTTGTATTCCGGCGCACGCCTGCTGGAAATCCTCAGCCAGTTCGACGACCCGTCCGCCGTGCTCAATGCGTTGCCGGACAGCGTCAGCACGCCAGAGCAGCACATCAATATGAAGGAAGGCGAGCCGCACCAACTCATCAGCCAGCTGCAGGCCAGCGCCAAGTTCGAAGGCGCCGAAGAAGTCATCACCATCGACGGCCTGCGCGTGGAATACAGCGACGGTTTCGGCCTTATGCGCCCTTCCAATACCACACCGGTGATCGTCCTGCGCTTCGAGGCCGACAACGCCGCAGCGCTCAAGCGCATCCAGGACCAGTTCCGCAGCGTCATTCTCGCTGCCGCGCCTGACGCCAAGCTGCCGTTCTGAGCATGAGCGGCGCGCGTCTGCTTTGGCTGGCGGTCTGGCTTGCTTTGGCCAGCGGGCTTTACTTCCTGGCGGATCGCGCCCTCAACCCGAACCGCATCGGCATCCTGGGCGATGCGCCCAGCGTTACACTGCAGCGCGGGCTTGACGGGCATTACCGCGCCGAGGCGCTCATCAACGGCGTCATGGTCAATGTGCTGGTGGACACCGGCGCCACCGGCGTTGCCATCTCGCAACGCACTGCGGAGCGCCTGCAGTTGCAAAGCAACCAGGCAATCCGCACCTCCACCGCCAACGGCGATACCGTCGCCTACATGACCCGGCTGCAATCCGTACAGCTGGGTGGCGTCAAGGCGCACAATGTTGCGGCGGTGATCGCCCCCGGGCTGGATGGCGACGTGCTGCTGGGAATGTCGTTCCTGGCGCGCATGGACGTGCGCCTGTTCCAGGGCAAGATGACGATCACACAGGTTGAGGAATAGCCAGCTTCCTTGCGCCTGCCGACCCCGACGATATAACACATGAGGTCTTAGATCTCGGAATATCGGAATATCCGCAACAGCGAGATGGTCGAAGCACTTCTGTGCCGATCCAAGACGCCAGGAAAATACTCCATGACCTCAGGATCGGTACTGAGTAAAGCAAATGGCGCAAGATCCGCCTCACGCCATTGCCTCAACACCAACCTGCCGGTCGGGACTGCAAGGTACTGGATCAGGTGATGACAGTAGGTTGCTCGCGTCCGGTACGCTGTTTCAGCTCGGAGATTTGCTGGGCAATGGCGATCAATTCCGCCAAGGCATCCTGCGCATCCTCGTCATGCTTGGTAGTATCCGGCTCGAAAGACTCGAGATAGATGCGTAGCGTTGCGCCGGCGGTGCCTGTTCCCGAAAGGCGGAACACAATACGCGAGCCATCCTCGAACAAGATGCGTATCCCCTGCTTCTGGCTCACGCTGCCGTCGACAGGATCGGTATAGCTGAAGTCGTCGCATGTCTTGACGGTATAGCGGCCCAACACCTGCCCGGGCAACGAGGCAAACTGGGCACGGACATGCTCGATCAAGCCGTTGGCGGCATCGCTGGGCAGCTCCTCGTAATCATGGCGCGAATAGACATTGCGGCCGAACCTGGCCCAATGGCGCTTGACGATGGTTTCCACAGGCTGGCGCTTGATCGCCAGGATATTGAGCCAGAACAATACCGCCCACAGACCGTCTTTTTCGCGCACATGGTCCGATCCGGTGCCGAAGCTCTCCTCGCCGCACAATGTCACCCTGCCCGCATCCATCAGGTTGCCGAAGAATTTCCAGCCGGTCGGTGTCTCGAAACATGGGATATCCAGCTCCTGCGCCACACGGTCCACCGCCGCGCTGGTCGGCATGGAGCGTGCGACCCCGGCAATCCCTTGCGCATAGCCCGGCGCCAGCCGCGCATTGGCGGCAAGCAATGCCAGGCTATCCGAAGGCGTCACGAAGAAACGCTTGCCCAGGATCATGTTGCGGTCCCCGTCGCCGTCCGACGCCGCGCCGAAATCCGGCGCGTCGTCCCCATACATGATCTCGACCAGGTCATGCGCATAGGTAAGATTGGGATCGGGGTGGCCGCCGCCAAAATCAGGGAGAGGCTCGGCATTCATCACAGCATCCGGTGGAGCGCCGAGCCGGTCGACCAAAATGGCACGCGCATAGGGCCCGGTCACCGCGTGCATCGCATCAAAACGCAAACGGAAGCCGCTGGCCAGCAGCTGGCGGATGGCATCGAAGTCGAACAATGTCGCCATCAAGTCAACATAATCGCTGACGGAATCGATGACCTCTACCTTCATTCCCGCCAACTCGGTTTCCCCCACAACATCCAGCGCCACATCCGGCGCATCCACGATCTTGTACTGGACCAGCTCCTTGCTGCGCGAAAAAATCGCTTCCGTTACTTTTTCCGATGCTGGCCCGCCATTGGCCGAATTGAACTTGATGCCAAAATCGCCCTGCGGTCCGCCGGGGTTATGGCTAGCCGACAGAATGATGCCGCCGAACGTCTTATGCTTGCGGATCACGCAGGATGCTGCCGGCGTGGACAAGATCCCGTTCCTGCCGACCAATACGCGCCCTATTCCGTTGGCAGCAGCCATTTTGAGGATAACCTGTATTGCTTCGACGTTATAGAAACGTCCGTCCCCTCCAATAACCAATGACGCCCCGACAGGCGCCTCGATCGCGTCGAAAACGCTCTGTACGAAATTTTCAAGATAATGCGGCTGCTGAAAAACCGTGACTCGCTTGCGTAACCCGGATGTTCCCGGCCGTTGGTCGCTGAACGGTTGAGTGGTAATGATATGAATTGCCATGCAATATACTTTCGGGGGGTTGTTAAGATTGAATGCAGCAGCTAACTTACTCGATTAACTTCTCACTTTCAAGTTGACATAGGCTCGAAACCCAAGCATAATCTCGCTTCTCGATTGGGGCATTAGCTCAGTTGGTAGAGCAGCGGACTCTTAATCCGTTTGTCGTAGGTTCGACCCCTACATGCCCCACCAGTCAGATCAAAGGGTTAGCAAAATCGCTAACCCTTTTGTGTTTTCAGAGTGTCAACCTACTGACAACCCATCATAGTGGCATAAAGAACTATAAAGCCACCTAATCCAGATTCATCATTGGGTTTAGCTTCCTAGCCTCCTGTAAGTGATCGGGGGAAAGGTGCGCGTATCGCATCGTCATCGTCAGGCTGCTGTGTCCTAGTAGTCGCTGCAACACCAGGATGTTGCCGCCGTTCATCATGAAGTGGCTGGCAAAGGTATGGCGCAAGACATGCGTCATTTGCCCGTCCGGCAGCGCTAGCTGCGCTCGTTTCACCGCCTCCCTGAATGCATTATAGGAATACTGAAACAAACGCCCATAACCGCTCATGAGCTTGTCCTGCGCTTTCAGCTCCTTGATCAGGAACTCGGGGATCGGTACAGATCGGTTCTTCCCTGACTTCGTGTTGCTGAAATGGATCATCCCATCCCGCACCTGACTTGGCTTCAATTGCTCGGCCTCACTCCATCGTGCCCCTGTAGACAAACACACTTTCGCAATCAGCAATGTGTCTCGACTCTTGGACTGTTCGAGTGCAGCCAGCAAGCGCTTGATGTCCTCCTTGGACAAGTATGACAACTCCCGCTCTGGCACTTTGATCTGTCTTACTGCTGACAAGGGGTTATCGCCATTCCAGTGTCCCAGCCGCTTGGCTTCGTTAAACACACTGCGCAGATACGCATGCTCACGGTTAATCGTATTCGGGGCGATGCCAGCCTCTGCACGTGCCTTGCGATAGTGTGCAAACATCCCAGTAGTGAAACGATCCAGGTAAGGATTGCCCAGGGCAACACAAAGCGCCTTCAAGCGGTTGTAAGTGTCCTGCCCGGCCCGTAAGTTGGCCCCATGATGTTCGTACCAAATATCAACCAGCTCGGACAATCTGCGCAGATCACGCTTTGCTGGCTGCCATGCTGGCGTCGTCAAGACCTTGGATTTCAGCCAAGCCTCATAAGCCAAGGCCTCGCTCTTGGTACCTAGCGTTTTACGGAAGCGTTTAGATCCTCGTCCACCTGGCTGAATATCGACTAGCCAGCCACCCTCCATTTTTTTGATGGCCATCTCATTGTCCTTCCTTGTGGTGCTCGCATAATTCCTCTACATGCTTGCTGATCACGTTCAGCAACACATGCTGCGCACAAAGAATGTTCTCCAGTAGCACGGGCTGCAAACCTGAATACTCATGCTCGGTGTCCCGGGCCAGGTTCATTTCGGCAATGCTGCGCTCGATGAGATGGGCCACGCCCATGGCGCCATAAATAGCTGTCAGGGCTTGGGCTGCTTTGTTTTGGATGTGGCGTCCGCCATATTCGGCTTCCACCCAGAATTTCCCGTTCAGGGGATTGGATTGCTGACTGGTCATAGTGACCTCCTGTAGTTTAGAGAGAGGCCACCCATACTGCTTACGGGGTGGCGGGCGCACTCTCGGCCTACAAGAAGCCGCGTCTGGGCTTCCCTTACGGTGTTGTATACCCAGTCTCTACCCCGCCATAAGAAAGCAATGGACGTAAAAATAGCCGCGATCTGACGGGGCGACAGGCCGCTTGTAGTTTTGAGAGGATTTCAGGATAGATGGTAATGAGGGATAAAGTCAAGCAATGCCATACAACATAGCCGCCCCAGTTATCCATAGCGCAGCGCATACGACGCAAGCGCTGTGGATAACTGGAAAGGGGCGGCGGGAATAGACCTGATCAGGTAAATCCCGGAAAGCAAAAGGCCGTTGCGTTGTGCCAGCCAGGGGCGGCTATACGCAACGGCCTTTTGCTATCTGGATTATCAATAAAGCACAAACCATAAGAAATTCAAATATTGCTTTGCGCCCCATCGCAAGCCATTCAAATTTAGCCCCTTGCCCTGAAAAAGCCCTCAATTGCATCATGCGCTCACACCGCCCCCACTTGTAATACGGGGGGAAAGATTAAATGAGGGTATGTAAGGGGGAAAACCAGCATTGGCGCGGGTTTGACCTGAATTCATGTATGTGCACCGCATAGTGCTGTGTACGTGCTGAGCACAACAGGGGAAAATATGGAAAAGACGGTGAATTTGACGATCAGGATTGAGCCGAAATTAAAGAAGGATGCAGAAGAGGCATGTGCGTATCTGGACAAGACATTGTCGGCCTATTTGAGAGGATGCATGCGTGACCTGATCAGGCAGCATCATCGAGTGAGAGCCCAGGACTCTGCATATCATCGTTCCTTCATGGAAGGTGAATATGCGCAGGCTGCTGTAGCCGCTTTGGCTAGAGAAGTTGAAAAGGGGAAAGCTGAAATAGAGCCGCCCGCCCCTGCTCCAATATCACAAGCTCCGGCCAAACCAGAACTGCCAAAGGTGCAAGTATCCCAGGTGCGTCCACAACGAGAAGAGCCGGGGGATATCAAGCTGTTGGACAATGGTGAGATTGACCCTCGCACAATGAGCAGGAAATTGCGCCGGGCATGGGAACGGGATAAGGCCAAAGGAAGGATTTAGTGGCAACCAGTTGTCGACAAATCTGGAATCTATAGAGGCTGTCAGGCATCCGTAGTGCTTCAAAACCCTTGCGTAGTATAGCTTTGTGCAATGAAGGGTTTTATAAAATGACTCTCTTAATCCGTTTGTCGTAGGTTCGACCCCTACATGCCCCACCAGTCAAATCAAAGGGTTAGCAATTACGCTAACCCTTTTGTGTTTTCGCTTCCCAGTTACTTTCCGTAAACGCTGCCAAAATTGGCGAGCTATCCAGCATCCTTAAAACAATAATTGAATCAACTCACTCTCGATTGATACTTGCAGCCATCGCGAAAACTGCCAATTTGACTAGCAAGCGAATCTTGATAATGGCGCCATGCGTGGGTGAAGCCTCACTATTTTTGCCGGACATAAAAAAATCCCGCAAAGCGGGATTTCAGTGGCTTTATTCTTCGGCGCACCGTTCAACACCAGCGGGCTAGTCCTTACATTGACATTCGCCGGTCAGACCAGCTCGCCCAACGTTTTCGGAAGAAACCTGTCGGAGGTCTCGCGGAACCTCGCCGTGAGCAATTGCAGCAATCTTACCAGCACCTTGTTGCCCAGCTTGGGCATATTGGCCAGCAATTGATAGAGCGCTTCCCTGGTCAGCACCGCAAAGTCCGTGGGCAAGCTGGCGACGCAGCTGGCTGAACGCGGCATGCCGTCGATCATGGACATTTCGCCGATAATCGCGCCGGCGCCCACCTGGGCAATCGTCTGGATGCCTTTATTCGGAATGTCCTTGATGACATTGACTTCGCCCGTGAGGATCAGGAGCAGGTAATCGCCCGTATCGCCTTCGGTCAGCAATTGACAGTCCCTGGGCGCAGCATAGCATTGCATGTAAGAGCATAAATAACGCACTTCTTCATCGGTGAAATCGCCAAACAGCTTGATTGTATTGACGATTTCTAGGATTTCTTCGACGTATTTATCGGCTCCGCCCAGATGCACCAAATCAGGATACATGTAATTTTTGCCCTTAGATTTAAAGGAATGTATTAATTACCCATAAAATATTTATGGAAATTAATGGATAAATGCTCTCAAAAATTCTCATACTCAAGCTATTTGCGTCATAATAATGCAAGAGTATATATATGACACAAAAATTAGACCTGAATTGCTTAGTAAATTATAACCGAGCACATGTCCTTAAATAAAAACTTAAACGATATCGAGAAAAGCCAGTTAATTGAGCTAATGCACGAATCCTTGAGAATTCGCTCGCACTTCGAGCTTTTTCTCTGGATGCAGGGGAAACTGCAGATTTTCCTTCCGCATGAGATCATGATCACGGCTTGGGGAGACTTTTCACTTGGAGTCATATACTTCAATGTTGTTTCGCCCCTGCCTGGCATCCGCTCCGACAAGATTGCCAGCCACGAAATCAATAAGTTCCTGCAGAACCTGTTCAACTATTGGCTGAACCATGCCAAGGCCCCCTTTACGCTTGCCGCAGCCGACAATATCTTGCACGACTGCGAGTTCTCGAACGTAGAATCAAGTTATTACTTAAAAAACATGAAATCGGCCTTGGTGCATGCCATCAAGGATCATCGTGGCCGGCACGATTGTCTTTATGTGTTGCTCAGCTCCAACTTGAGTTTTCCTCCGGCCTCGCGCCCCATGCTGGAAGCGCTCCTGCCTTACATCGACAGTGCGTTGCGGCAGATCGAGCATTTGCCGGAACAGCAGCCCACACCGGTCAAGGTCGAACCAGAGCCCAAGGATGAAAGCCTGAATATTCTTTCCGGCCGGGAGCTGGAAATCATGGACTGGGTCACCAAGGGCAAAACCAATCAGGAAATCGGCATGATCCTCGACATCAGCGCCTTCACTGTCAAAAACCATTTGCAACGCATTTTCAAGAAACTCAATGTGCTGAATCGCGCACAGGCCGTCGCCAAGTTCCGCAAATAGCCGTTCCTTCAATCACGGCAGGTACTAAAAAGGCCGTGATCTCCACAGCCTCCCCACCTCTCGATTGTCATTTACCTTAGGTTAAGCGCAACTTGTCGCTTCTATGCGTATAACGCGGAAGCTCCCCTGGAAAATGTGATGTACTGCGTGCTTTTTTGCACATTTTATTTTGTACTGCTCTTGGGTACGCATGGTCGCTCATCCTTAATTGGCGAACAATAGGCCAATCGGACTAGCCATCCATCGCCATCGGCTGCCAGCCGCTCAAAAACCGAGGCTGTCGAGCAAATCATCCACCTGCTCCTGGTTCGCCACCACGTCGATGGCGGTATCAGGATTGATCTGCGGGCCGTTCATGAGGCTGTTGTCTTCCTTTTTCACCCCGGTGCCTGGGGAGAAGTCGATGAGCACCTGCACCAGTTGCTGTTCTATTTCCTGCGCAAGCTCGGTGATTTTCTTGATCACTTGTCCAGTCAGGTCCTGGAAATCCTGCGCCATCATGATGTCGAGCAATTGCGCCTTGGTCGCATCGGTATGGCTTACCGTCTTGGTGAGGAATGCCATCGTCTCGTCGGCCACCTGGTCATAATCCTTCTTGAGCGAAGGTACGGCCAGAATGTTTTTCCAACGCTCTTCCAGGCTGACGGCCTGCTGGTTCAACTCATCCTGCAAGGGTGTCGCAATGTCGGTCGCATTCAATACGCGCTCTGCCGCCTGCTCGGTCATGCGCGCTACGTAATTGAGCCTGTCCCTGGCATCGGGTATTCCGTGCGCCGCCTGCTCGAGCAGCTTGTCGAATCCAAGGCCGCGCAAGCTTTCATGCAGGTTCCTGGTCATTAAGCCGATACGGTGCAGCATTTCATCATGCTGGGATTGCATGTTCTCGGCTTCACCCGGTACGGGTTCTACATGTTGAAGTGGGTTACTCATTATCAGCCCCCTGCTTTTTCAAGCTTCTCAAAAATTTTACTAAGCTTCTCATCCAATGTCGCAGCGGTGAACGGCTTCACCACGTAGCCATTGGCGCCTGCCTGGGCAGCCGCAATGATGTTTTCCTTTTTCGCTTCTGCGGTCACCATCAACACCGGCAGCGATGACAGCGCCGGGTCGGCGCGTATCTGCTGCAACATGGTCAACCCGTCCATATTTGGCATGTTCCAGTCGGACACCACGAAATCGAAGCTTCCGCTCCTCAACTTGGCCAGGGCCATGACGCCATCCTCAGCTTCATCGACATTGTTGTAACCCAGCTCCTTGAGCAGGTTACGCACAATACGCCGCATGGTCGAAAAGTCGTCGACCACCAGAAATTTAGTATTGGGATTTGCCATTTGTTACTCCATTTCAACTTTTATTTGTATTGCCGGAAATGCCGGTCGATCATGCTGCGGCACCTCCATATTAAACACGCAATGCCCGCGCGCTGTTGGTTGCGAGGTATTGCAGCACCCTGCCAGGCATATCATACAATGAGCTCACCTCGTCCACCCCGCCCATGGCAATTGCCTCCTTGGGCATGCCGAAGACGACGCAGCTCGCCTCGTCCTGCGCAAAGTTGTAGGCCCCGGCCTGCTTCATTTTCAGCATGCCGTCGGCACCATCCTTGCCCATGCCCGTGAGAATAACACCAATCGCATTCTTGCCCGCATTGCTTGCGGCAGAACTGAACAAGACATCCACCGAGGGGCGGTGCCTGCTCACGGGCGGGCCGTCATCCAGCTGCGTCACGTAATTGGCGCCGCTACGCGCCAGCAACAGGTGCGAATGCCCAGGCGCAATATACGCATGGCCGGGCAGGACGCGCTCGCCGCCCTTGGCTTCCTGCACCGAGATTTTGCATAAGGCGTTCAGGCGATTGGCAAAAGATTGCGTAAAGCCTGCCGGCATATGCTGCGTAATCAGGATGCCGGGACAGTCCGACGGCATTTGCATCAGGAAGGACTTGATCGCCTCGGTGCCGCCCGTGGAGGCGCCAATGATGATGAGCTTCTCGCTGCTGATCAGGGGATTGCCGACCGAAGGCAAACCAGTGCTGCCTGTCGCCGGAGTCAATGGTTTCCTGGCAATCAGGCGCGCCCTGGAAGCTGCGCGTATCTTGTCCGCAATCATCTCGCTATATTCATGCATGCCGCTGGCAATCGACATTTTCGGCTTGGTAATGAAATCCACCGCGCCCAGCTCCATGGCCCGCATGGTGATTTCCGAGCCGCGCTCGGTCAGCGAGGAAATCATCACCACCGGCGTCGGGCGCAGCCGCATCAGGCGCTCGAGAAAATCCAGCCCGTCCATTTTGGGCATTTCCACGTCAAGGGTCAGCACATCAGGATTCTTTTGTTTGATCATTTCCCGCGCGATCAAGGGGTCGGGAGCCGCGCCCACCACCTCGAGATCAGGCTGTTGGTTGATGATCTCCGTCAACAAGCTGCGAATCAGCGCTGAATCGTCGATGATAAGAACTTTTATGGTCATGACATTGCCTTTTTATTTAACTATCACCTGGCATCTGGTCTCCTCCCAGCCACCACCGTTGAGCCTGCCTCAAAACAATTCCACATCGCCAGCCACCTTGTTCGTGTTGAGCCTCTTGGCATAGCTTTCTTCACGCGTGATCAAGGTGTTGTTATGCATCTGCTTCAGCTTCTTCACCAATACGCGTCCGGTCTTGGGGAAGAAATACACTTTGCGAGGATAGATATCGTTCAGGTCCTCGCCGACCACGCGGATATTCTCGTCGCGCAAATACTTGCGCACAAATGCCGCATTCTTCTCGCCGATATTGATGGCGGTGAAACCGCTCAACACATTGCCGCCACCAAAAATCTTGGCCTCAAGGTTCTCCCGGCGCGCACCGTTCTTCAATAGCTGGTTGATCAACACCTCCATGGCATAAGTCCCATAACGGGCCGACTCTGAAACCGGGTTGTTGGCATCCGCAGGGCTGCCCTCCGGCAGCATGAAATGATTCATGCCGCCAATGCCGGAAACCTTGTCGCGGATACATGCGGATACGCATGAACCCAGCACCGTCACGATCACGATGTCCTGGTTGGTCGTGTAATACTCCCCAGGCAAAATCTTGGCCGCCTCGCAATTGAAGGTCTTGTCGAAATACAGATTGGTAGCCAACTGCTCTTCTATCGGGCTGGCCATGCTCAGCCTCCTCGCCGCTCGAGGGTGTATACCGTCTTGCCCAATAGCTTGAATGCGTCAGTGGCGTAAAGAAAATTTTCCGAATGCCCGGCGAAAAGCAAGCCGTCCGGCTTCATCAACGGGGCAAAGCGCTTGAGAATCGCCGCCTGTGTCGGCTTGTCGAAATAGATCATGACATTGCGGCAGAAGATCGCATCGAACGGCCCTCTGACAGGCCAATTGCCATCCAGCAGGTTCAATGGCCTGAAACTGATCAGCTTGCGCAAATCATCGCGTACCCGCACCATGCCCTGCTGCTTGCCGGTCCCGCGCAGGAAGAATTTCTTCTTCTGCTCCATGGGCAATTTCTCGATGCGGTCGTAGGTGTATATGCCGGCGGCAGCGGTTGCCAGCACATTGGTGTCAATATCGGTGGCGATGATCTCGACAGGCGGCCGCAGCGTGCCGAAAGCTTCGCACGCAGTAATCGCCAGGCTGTATGGCTCCTCGCCGGTGGAACTCGCGCAGCACCAGATGGAAATGGGCTGAGCCGCCTTGCGAATATGTTCCGCGAGAATGGGAAAATGGTGATGTTCGCGAAAGAACGATGTCAGGTTGGTGGTGAGCGCGTTGGTAAAGGCTTCCCACTCATCAGAGCCGGAGCCGCTTTCCAGCACGTCGAGGTAATGCTGGAAGCTGGATATGCCAGTCGCGCGCAAGCGCCTTGCAAGACGGCTGTAGACCATCTCGTGCTTGGAGTCCGACAGCGAAATGCCAGCCGCCTGATAGATCAGCTTGCGTACGCGGGCAAAATCCGCTTCTGTAAAATCAAACTCCTTGCCCGCACTTGATTTGCTCACTGTGCTTGAATTCAATTACACGTTCCTCTGCATATGCGCATGCGCGATCAGAACTCTTCCCATTCGTCGCTGGAAAGATCCGGACCGATGACCTTCCTGGGTAGTGCGGATTTGGACGCGGGTGCCGCCTGCGTCGCAGTTTCCTTAGTTTTTATTTTCGCATCGTTGGCGGCTGGGCTTGATGTTGCAGAAGCGCTTGGCTTAACCTCTACCGCGGCCCTTGACGACACCGGTGCGGAAACTTTGGCTTGAACCACAGGCTGTTGTTGCTCCAGCGCGACATCCCTGCCGTTGCCAAGCTTGAACACGCTGACGGCACGCTCGAGCTGCAACACATCCCGTTTCAATGCCTCTGCCGCCGCGGCGGACTCCTCGACCAGCGCGGCATTGCGCTGGGTGACCTCGTCCATGTCATTGACTGCGTGGTTCACTTGGTCAATACCTGAGCTCTGCTCGGTCGAGGCCGCTGATATTTCCGCCATGATATCGGTGACACTACGCACCGAAGATACGATCTCTGTCATCGTCGTGCCGGCCTGGTCGACAAACACCACCCCAGCCTCCACCCGCTCCACCGAATCGGAAATCAATCCCTTGATTTCCTTGGCTGCCGCCGCGGAACGATGGGCAAGATTGCGTACTTCTGCAGCAACCACTGCAAACCCCCGCCCTTGCTCGCCGGCACGGGCCGCCTCGACCGCGGCATTCAATGCCAGGATATTGGTTTGGAAGGCGATGCCGTCGATCACGCCGATGATGTCTGAAATCTTGTTAGCCGACTCGCTGATCAGGCGCATCCTGTCCCTGGCTTCCCCAATCACTTCGCCGCCACGGGCCGCGACGCTGGAGGCGGATATCACCAGTTGGTTGGCCTGCCGCGCATTGTCGGCATTCTGCTTCACGGTAGAGGCCAGTTCTTCCATCGAACTGGCCGTTTCTTCCAGCGAACTGGCCTGGGATTCGGTACGTGCCGAAAGATCGTTGTTGCCCTTGGCGATCTCGCTGACACCTATATTGATGCGCTGCATATTGGTACGAATGTCGGAGATCATGGCGACGATGTTGACATTCATCTGGTTGAGCGCCCGCAACAGCATGCCGGTCTCATCCGTCTTGCTGGCGCTGAACTTGTGTGAAAGATCGCCGCTCGCAAGCGAATTGGCGATGTCGGTTGCTTCGCGCAATGGCTTGATCACTGAGGCGGAAAGCGACATGGCAAGCCCCACGGCCGCCACGATGGCAACCAAGGCGCCACCGATCACGAAGCCAATGCCCAGCCCGCTAAGCGCTGCCGCCATGACGACAATCATCGCCAGAATAATGGCGATGGTTGTCACGGTCACTCTTGTTTTCAACGTCATTTGCATTGCTCTTCTTATCCGCGAGATTAAATCTGTTTTCAGGATCTCGCCACGGTACAGCTTGAGGCCATGGCGCTTGTTTTCGCGCAGGCTGGCGTAAATCCGCGAGGCCTGCTCGACTTGCTGGCGTGTGGGCTTGACACGTACGGACATATATCCCACGACACTGCCGTTCTGGCGCATGGGCGTGGCATTCGCCAACACCCAGTAATAGTCGCCGTTCTTGCGCCGATTCTTGACCATCCCCGTCCAGGGCAGTCCGGCTTTCAATGTCGCCCACATGTCGGCAAAAGCTTCGGAGGGCATGTCCGGATGACGCACCAGGTTGTGAGGCGCGCCAATCAGCTCTTCTTCCGTAAAGCCGCTTACCTCGATGAAATCCTGGTTTATATAAGTGATTTTGCCCTGCAGGTCGGTCGTCGACAGAATCGACTGGCCGTCCTGCAGCAAATACTCATTCGTTGTCACAGGCATATTGGTACGCATGTTCTTTTCTCTCCTGTTTCCGGGGTGGAAATGCGGGCCGCCCCGTGTGCGTTTTTTCTGCCTTTTAATGAAAACAAATTTTTATTTTTTAACTGATCTTGAATACGCTGACCGTGGAGGACAGTTTCTGCGCCTGTTCCTCAAGACTTTCTGCCGCTGCCGCCGCCTGCTCAACCAAGGCGGCATTCTGCTGGGTCATTTCATCCATTTGGCCGATGGCGATGTTCACCTGCTCGATGCCAGAGCTTTGCTCCTGGCTGGCGGAGGTAATCTCGCCCATGATGTCGGCCACGCGTTGAACCGAGCTCACGATTTCGCTCATCGTGGTACCGGCCTGATCCACCAGCTTGTTGCCGATATCGACCTTTTCAACGGAGTCGCCGATCAGGCCCTTGATTTCCTTGGCCGCCGCCGCGGAACGCTGGGCCAGGTTGCGCACCTCGCTCGCCACCACCGCGAACCCGCGCCCCTGTTCGCCCGCCCGTGCAGCCTCAACTGCAGCATTCAACGCGAGGATATTGGTCTGGAAGGCAATGCCGTCGATGACGCCGATGATGTCCACAATCTTGCGCGAGCTCTCCTTGATCGAGCCCATGGTGTTGACGACTTGGTCGACCACTTGTCCGCCACGCACCGCAGACTCCGAAGCCGTGATCACCAATTGGTTGGCCTGTCTTGCGTTGTCCGCATTCTGGCGCACGGTGGAAGTCAACTCCTCCATGGAGCTGGCAGTTTCTTCCAGGCTGGAAGCCTGCGACTCGGTACGCGAAGAGAGGTCGGCATTGCCGGAGGAAATCTCGCTGGTCGCGACCAGCATCGTGTCCGTGCTGCCGCGCACTTCTGTCACCAACTTGCGCAGTTCCTGGATCATGAAACGGATACCGACCAGCAGCTTGCCAGGTTCATCGGAGGCGTTTTCATTGATCATGTCGAGCAAGTCGTTCTGGCGCGGCGCCAGGTCGCCCTTGGAGACACGGCCAATCACGCGGATACCGTAATTGATCGGCTCGATGATGGACACCGTAATCACTCTCGCGAATACCACGCCCAGCAGGATGGCCAGCAAGCCCAGCACGATCACCAGGGTACGGCCCTGGATGCTGGCGCTCTTATTAGCCGCCGCTAATTCCACTGCCCTGTCGCGCTCATACTGCAACAACTCGTTCATGGCGCCCTGATAAGCGTCGCGGGCAGCCTGGAAACTGCTGTCGATACTTTCGTAGTATGCCTTTTCATCAGCTGCCAGCTTATTGCTGACATTGCGCTTTTCCTCGAGGCTCACTTGCTCATTGGTCAGCCAGTTCTCAAGCGCTGCTGCGCGCACATTCAATGCGACACGGATCTTGAAGGCATCGCTGCGCACGGTGCGGTACTCCTCGCGCGCCTTGTTGATTTTCTCTAACAGAGGTTGGTACTCGTCGCCCTTCATGGATTCCAAGGCCTGCGCCTGCAGCTTGTCGACCTCTTTCGAATACTCATCCATCTTTTCGAGGAAATATGCCTCCTGGTTCTGGCTACGGTTCCTGATATAAGCCACGGCATTGACGATGTTCATATTGGTATACAGCTTCCAATCATTCAGCAATGCCTGCTTGGTCGCCGATTCCGCGACAATCGCGTCCGTACGATTATTCATGGATGTCATCAGCACGAAACTGAGGATGACGATCGCCGCCAGCAGCACCAGCAAGGATCCAAAACCGATCACGAGGCGCTTGGTGATCCTCTGACCATACATGTAATTCATCAATGGATTTAGTAGCTTCATTTCTAATCTCCGCCCTTCGAGTCCAATATGTCTGTTTTTATCGTTATCTAGGGATAATTAAGCGTTGGCAACGATATGGTCGACCAAGCCCATTTCCGAACTGGTCATCAATTTATCGATATCGACCAGGATCAACATGCGGTCATCCAGCGTTCCCAGGCCAATCAGATAGTCCGTACTCAGGATAGAGCCCATCTCCGGCGCAGGCTTGATCTGTTGCGCGTTCAGCGTCGTGACGTCGGAAACGCTGTCCACCACGATCCCGGTCACACGCCCGTTGATATTGAGGATGATGACGACGGTGAACTGGTCGTAGGTAGGCGTGCCCAGGTTGAACCTGATGCGCATGTCCACGATCGGGACAATGATGCCGCGCAGATTGATCACGCCCTTGATGAATTCCGGCGCGTTGACGATCCTGGTCACGCTCTCGTAGCCGCGGATCTCCTGCACCTTGAGGATATCAATCCCGTATTCCTCGCTGCCCAGCGTAAAAGCGAGGAACTCGCTGCTCTCACCTTGCGCTGCCCCTGATGGAACCGGTTGCGACTGGCTCTCTGCTTTACTGCTTGTTGGTTCTAACATGACAACACCTCTTAATGAATGGAAGTTTCAGTGATCAACTGCCTGCTGGACCGCAGCAAATTGGCAACATCCAGAATCAGCGAGACGCCGCCATCGCCGAGGATGGTCGCGCCGGAAATCCCCGCCACCTTGCGGTAATTGGATTCGAGATTCTTCACCACGACTTGCTGCTGACCCACCAGTTCATCAACGAACAATGCGGCTTTCTTGCCGTCCGCCTGCAAAACCACGAGGATGCCGTCCTCGGGCTCGCGATAGAGTGGTTCGATGCCAAACATCTGGTATAGCGGAATCAGCGGAAGGTAATCTTCACGCACCTTGACCAGGCGGCCCTGGCCGGTCACATCCTTGACGTCGCCCGCAGACGGCTGCAGCGACTCCATGACAAAACTGAGCGGCAGGATGTAGACCTCATCCCCGACCCGGACGGACATGCCGTCAAGAATCGCCAGGGTCAAGGGCAGGGAAATAGAAATGGTGGTGCCGTATCCGGCGGCGGAACGTATGTCGACCACACCGCCCATGGCGGTGATATTGCGCTTGACCACATCCATGCCGACCCCTCGGCCGGAGACATCGGTCACCTGTTCCGCCGTAGAGAAGCCAGGAGCAAAGATCAGTTGCCATACGTCGCCGTCCGGCATGCTGTCGGAAACGCTCAGCCCCGAGGATTTGGCCTTGTTGAGGATGCGTTCGCGGTTGAGGCCGCCACCATCGTCGCTCACCTCAATAATGATATTGCCGCCCTGATGCCCTGCTGAAAGCGACAAACGGCCCACCGGGCTCTTGCCTGCGGCGGCACGCACCTCGGGCGACTCGATGCCATGGTCGATACTGTTGCGCACCAGGTGGGTCAATGGGTCGACAATACGCTCGATCAGGCCCTTGTCCAGCTCGGTGGCCGCGCCGTTGGTGACGAACTCGACCTTCTTGCCGAGCTTGCTCGCAAGATCGCGCACCATGCGCGGGAAACGGGAAAATACATAGTCCATCGGCATCATGCGGATCGACATGACGGCTTCCTGCAAATCGCGGGTGTTCCGTGTCAATTGGCCTACGCTGTTGAGCAGGCGCTCATGCAGCATGGGGTCCAGCGTGCCGGTACGCTGCTCTATCATGGCCTGGGTGATGACAAGCTCGCCGACCAGGTTGATCAATTGGTCCACCTTTTCGATCCCGACACGGATGGATGTGGTTTCCTGGCTTGCCGCCGCTTTGTCAGCTTCGCGGCGCGGCGCCACCCGTTTGTTTTCCGGCGGTTCCGCATTCACCTTGGTTGCCTCTACAACGGCAGGCTTCTTCACAGGCTCCGGTTTGACGGCGCTTTCATCAAACAAACCGAAATCACCCTCATCCAACGGCTTTTCCTTAGCCTGAACCGGTTCTGCCTGCACGCTTTCTGTTAGCGGAGCATCACTTCTCTTTGTCACTTTGATCTTGTCGACGTCGACGACAAAGGAACTCACCGCGAGGATGCTGTCACGGTCCTCTTCGGTTTCCAGCCAGAGCGAATGCAAGTTGCCCACCACAGGCTGCACGGCGACCTTGCCGAGCAATTCGAGCTCTGAAACCAGCGTGCTCCAATCCTTGTCCAGAATTTCCGAGATTTCGATCAAAAAGGCCTGGCTGCCGCCAGCCGCTGGCTTGGCCAGGGGCGCGTCGCGTTCGCCAGCGTCGAGCTCGGTAATGACCAGGTCGTCCGGGTCGAGGATGAAAGAACAGATGGCCACGATGTCGTCCAGGCTCTCTTCCGTGCTCAACTTGAGCACATGGCGGTTGCCGACCGCAGGCAATGCTTCCACCGTACCCAACAGTGCCAGCTCCTCAGTCAATGCCGTCACGTCCTTTTCCGGCAATTCCGGCAACTGCACTTGGTATTGCCTGGTCGAACCGGCAGCTGGCGCTGAGGCAACTGCATTGCCGGGCTTGGCCTCCGCGGGCGCTTGCCCAGCCGCGGGCAATGCCTCCGTCGGGGCAGCGACAGCCTGTCCGCCCTCCTGGGCCAGGCTATGCAATGTCGCCTTGATCTCGCTGACGGCCTCTTGATCCACTGCGCTTCCGTTCCGGTGCCCATCCAGCTGCATCTTGAGAATGTCCTTGGCGGCGAGGAACACGTCCACATGCTCTGCCTGGAGCTTCATCTCGTTCTTGCGGATACGGTCCAGCAGGTTCTCAAGCACATGGGTGATCTCGGTCATGTCGGTCATGCCGAAAGTCGCAGCCCCGCCCTTGATAGAATGCGCTGCACGAAAAATGGCATTGAGGTCTTCCGCGCTCGGGTTCTCGATATCAAGCTCGAGCAGCAAGCGCTCAGCTTCCGCCAGCAGTTCGTCCGACTCGTCGAAGAACACCTGGTAAAACTGGCTCATGTCAATTGTCATTGTTCAACTCCACATTGATTCATGCTATCCACGCCCCACACGAAGATCAGTCCTGTGCAATGCACCAACCTCACCCAATGACACGCTGAACAACATCTAGTAAACGCTTGGGATCAAATGGCTTGACCAACCATCCTGTCGCACCCGCTGCCTTGCCCAATGCCTTCATTTCGTCACTGGACTCGGTCGTTAGCATTAATATCGGCACTTTCTGGTAAGAACTGAGGCTGCGCAGTGATTTAATCAGCGTCAGCCCATCCATCCTGGGCATGTTCTGGTCAGTCAGCACCAGGTCCACGACCTGGGTCTGCGCCTTGTTCAAGGCATCCTCGCCGTCCACTGCCTCTATCACCTGGTAGCCTGCGGCGTTCAGGCTGAATACCACCATCTGCCTCAACGACCCGGAGTCATCCACAGCCAGTATTGTTTTTCCCATATCGTTCAATCCCCGTTCTTGCGCGCCTGTGCGCTCCGGCACGTTCCTGACATTGTTAAAAGAGAAACCTAAAAAAGCTCGATATCGCCCGCCCCCATATGCTGCTGATTCACGGACGACTGTAAATCGCGATGCATGGAGGCACGTTTTTCGTTGAGAGACTCGCTCATCTTTTGCAAAATGACGGCGATATCTTGATGCGAATGTCCGGCAACCAAGGACTCATGCTGGTCCGCCATTGCCAGCAGCAACAGCTTGAGCCCGCCGACGCGGGCGAGAGCGCGCGTGAGCAACTGGTTGGTCATGTCCTCGAACTGCATGCCAGTGACGACGCGGTTCACCTCGCTCTCGATCTGGCGGCTGTACATCGCCACCTCGGCAATATGCTGTTGTGATAATTGCGTACTGACGCTCAGGCTCAACAGTATCTGCTGCTGTGCCTGCGCCGCCCGGTTGATGGACATGAAGCCATCCACCAGTATGCTGATCGCTTCGCGCAGCAGCGCATTGGCCTGGCCCAGGTCAGTCTCCACATGCTCCAGGTGCTCCTCGCCCCAGCCGCCAAGGCTGACCAGCAACTCTTTTAATTCATCTATCGGTATAGTCTGACTTGCCATATACACTATCCTGTCCAGACCGTATTCAATCTGTAAAAAACAAGAGAAAAGTCCCGCTTGATCAACATCATGACTTGTTGAAAGTCTCGGTCAGCGCAGGCACATCGTCGGCTGCTTCCACTTCCGCCGAACCATTGTCGTTAATCGTTTCTTCCTCCGCCTTCTTGTTCATGATGATGATGCTGATGCGACGGTTGATAGGATTGAGCGGGTTGTCCTTATCGAACAGCACCGCAGAGGACAAACCCACCACCCGCAACAGCTTTTCTTCCTTCATGCCGCCGGAAACGAGTTCGCGGCGCGAGGCGTTGGCACGGTCCGACGATAGCTCCCAGTTGCTGTAATAACGCTCACCGCTCGGATAGGGGGCAGAGTCGGTATGTCCGGAAAGGCTGATCTTGTTCGGCACGTCATTGAGCAGCTGGCCGATCTCGTGCAGGATCTGGCGCGCGTACGGCTGGAGTTCCGCCTTGGAGGAAGCGAACATCGGGCGGTTCTGCTCATCCACGATCTGGATACGCAAGCCCTCCGTGGTGATGTCCAGCAACAGTTGCTTCTTGAACTGGCGCAACGTCGTGCTGGCCTCGATGGCTTCCTCGATGCGTTTCTTCAGTTCCTTGAGCTTTTCCAGCTCGGCCTTGGCCACTTCTTCCTTGGCCGTCTTCAGATCGGGCTTTTTCTTGGCCTCGATATCCTCGGCCTTCCTGATCTGCCCCTGCTTCTTGGTCATGTCGTTGCCGCCGCCCTTGAGCACGCTATCGCTGGCACCGGCGCCTGACCCTCCCTGCATCGCCACCTTGAGCGGCGTCTTGAAATATTCCGAAATCCCCTGCAGATCGGCCTTGGTGGTAGAACCCAGCAACCACATGAGAAGGAAGAACGCCATCATCGCCGTCACGAAATCGGCATAGGCAATTTTCCAAGCGCCGCCATGGTGTCCGCCACCATGCTTGTTGACGCGCTTGACGACAATCCGGACGTTTTCCTGGGCCATCTCGTTCTCCGCCGTTTCCGTTCCCTAGCGGGCCTTGGCCTGCTTGACGTGAGCTTCCAGTTCGGCGAACTCGGGGCGCTCGGTCGAGTACAGCACCTTGCGGCCGAACTCCACCGCAATCGCCGGGGCGTAGCTGTTCAGGCTGGCGAGGAAAGTCACCTTGGCACACTGGAACATCTTGGATGACTCGTCGGCCTTGCGCTCCAGCAGGCTCGCCAGCGGGCCGACAAAACCATAGGCGAGTAAAATGCCGAGGAAGGTTCCCACCAGTGCGTGGGCAATCAGCATGCCGAGCTCGTTCGGCGGCAGACCCACGGACTCCATGGTGTGCACCACCCCCATCACCGCCGCCACGATGCCGAATGCCGGCATGCCGTCGCCCAGGCGGGCAATACAATGGGAAGGCACCATGCTTTCATGGTGATGAGTGTCGATTTCGTTATCCATGAGGTTTTCGATCTGGAACGCATCCATGTTGCCCGACGTCATCAGGCGCAGGTAATCGCAGATGAAGTCCATCAGGTGGTGGTCGGAAAGGATGTCCGGATACTTGGAGAAAATCTGGCTGGATTCGGGATTGTCGATGTCGCTCTCGATCGCCATCATCCCTTCGCGGCGGATCTTGGTGAGGATTTCAAACAGCAGCGCCAATAGATCCATATAGCGCGACTTGGTGTATTTCGAACCTTTGAATACGCTGGGCAGGGCCTTCAGCGTCGCTTTGATCGCTTTGGCATCATTACCGACAAGGAAGGCGCCAATGGCCGCCCCGCCGATCATGAGCAACTCTATTGGCTGGAACAAGGCGGCCAGATGCCCGCCCGCCATGGCGAAACCGCCAAACACACTTCCCAGTACTACCAGATACCCCGCTATCACCAGCATATCAGCAAGCTCCGCTCAGGCTTCACAGACCCGATTTCTTAAGTTCTTTTTCAGCATAGCAATCAAGCTGATGTTCTGATCGCGGTAATTGAAGTGCAATAACCCTTTATATCTGAATCATCGTGGCTTGAACGCCTCCTAGAGCGCAATGTCCCGCGCTTACAATTCCCATACGAAAATACTCGGGGCATCGAACTTATCCTGAATCTGCAACTTGGGAGCCACTCCCGGAATCTCAAACTCATAACTGATAAGCAAACTACCTGCCTGCATTTCCTTCTTAGCCTTGAGCCAAACATCAGGCATCGCCGCCGGGGAGAGGTACGCGAACACTACGTCGTACTCAGAAAGATTAACGGCCTGGTAGTCGCCATACTTGAATGATGCGGGAGATTTTTTTAAGAAGGCCGACAAGACGCTAATCAGCCATGGTAAAGGCGCTAGCTCAATTCCGGCGCACCTGGCATTCGGGCATTCGCGGGCCAGATAGATGACAAGCCCACCCATGCCGCTGCCGATATCGAGCACGCCGACCGGCCTGTCCGCGGGAACCAGCTCTTTGACCTGACGCCAAGTCGCGGGCCTGGTCGGATAGAAGGGCACCTGGGTGCGATACGTGCTCCAGAACAGAGCAAGGGTAAAACAAAACGCCAGCAGATATATCCATGCGGGCAATTGCCATTGCAGCATAGCCAGGATCGCCAACGGGAACAACAGGTGTATCCACCGCCACCAAGCGGCCATCGCCAGCATGATGGACAACAGGCAGGCAACTACTCCTTGCAGCAGGAACAAAGCCCAGGCCGGCAAATCCTGCCAGCCGAGACTCCACAGCAATTGGCTGGTACACCAGACTGCCGCAAGCGCCGCAAACTGAATAAAAAAAGCCAGGATAGCGGGGGGAAGCCGCTTCCTGGCACCACTCAACTCCGGGTTTGGCTCCTGCTCAATTCGCATGGGCAAGATCCATTAAAACTGTTGAAGCGACATATTCACGATTACGCGATCAATGCTGCCGCCTGCTCCTTGGCTTTCTTGGTCTTGCCGGCGCGTGAAGGCACATGGCAAAGGTTGCACTGATAGCGCTCATGGAGGTCGTAGGCGTTTACGACAAATTCGCCGCCACAGCAGCTGCAGCGTTGCATCTTCAGCATATTGCTATCGAGAAAACGGATCAGGGTCCAGGCGCGTGTCAGCGACAACACCACCTCGTCATCGTCAGGTTCGCTTCCCACCTGCTGCAGATACAGCCTGTAAGCTTTCATGACGGCTGTGATTCCCGTCACGCCTGCATGCTGGATCAGGAAGTGATAAATATTCACAAAAATCGAGGAATGGATATTCGGCTGCCAGGTCAGGAACCAGTCGGTCGAGAAGGGAAGCATGCCCTTAGGCGGCGACATGCCCTTGATTTCCTTATATAGCTTGATCAAGCGTTCACGAGACAAAGTCGTTTGGGATTCGAGCAGTTGCAGCCTCGCGCCAAGATGGATCATCTGGATGGCCAACTGGATCTGTTCTGCTTCGTTGATGACGCTCTTACTCATGATACCCCCCGATACCCAATGAACTGCCGATGCTTGCGACTGAATGTTTTTTATCTTCAGGCGATTTCTTCAACGCCCTGGCCCGCCATCAAGATGGCGGCATGGGCTTGTGCCTGCATGCGATCCTTGGTGTAGCTGGTCAGCATGCCCAGAATCGCGGTGTCATCGAAGCGGAAACGTGTCAGCATCATATTGAAGCTGCTCAGCTTCAGCAGTTGCGCATTGCTCAGACCTTCCAGCAAATCTGCAATCTCTTGGCTCAGCCCAAGGCGGAAAATTGCACTAGCCTTGTCTGCACGAATCATTTGTTGCGCCAGCATCAGATAACTGAGGTTAGCATCTTTAATCTCTGCCATGATTTCTTGTTCGTTCATTTCCAGCTCCCTTGCTTAGAAGTCAGCGCTGCTATGTGCAGTGCAGGTGAGACGTACTTTGAACTTTTTGGGATCAGGAAAAAACTAGCGTCTGTCGGTTTTTTACGTAAGACGAACGAACACAGCCGATACAGTGTTTGTCTTACAAACACTGTATCGGCCTTGGGAGATAAAGCTTCCAGAGGAGGAGTACTGCTAATTTTCAGGTACTAACTCAATTTAACGATTTGCATCCTCAAAATATTTTTTTGCAACCATATCTGCTTAACGGCAGCGCTTGGTCAATCTTTAGGGCAAATTTAAAAAAAATTGCGAAAATTTTATAAGTTATTAATTAATATGGAAATTTATTTGAAAAAATTTTCCATACAGTACATCTATCGGCATGGTTTACCCAAACTTTAGGAATTTCTTTAAATAATTTTTAACTTTTTTATCAGGAATAACTGGTTTTCCCCCTTCTATTCTTCGATTTCATTGCTTTGTCCGTGACGAATAATGCAGCCATCGTGAAAGGCAACGTGTACAGAAAATACATATTGCCTGCATCAGGGAACGGACGAGCATGGCTCAAGATAGTGATTTGGAAAAAACGGAACAGCCCACGCCGCGGCGCATAGAAAAAGCCCGCGAGGACGGCGACGTGCCGCGTTCGCGCGAGTTTTCCACTTGCGTCGTGCTGATGGCTGGCGGCCTTGGCCTCATGATGCTGGGCGGCCGGCTCAACCAGGCCATGCTGAGCAATATGAACAGCAACCTGCGCATCAGCCGCGAGGCCGCCTTCGACTTCAGCCTGTTGCTCAGCAAGATTGCGAGCGGGATCCTGGAATTGCTGATTGCGTTTGCGCCTCTGGTCCTGCTGCTGTTGGTCGTGATTGTAGGCGCTCCGGTGCTGGTAGGCGGATGGAACTTCAGCAACAAGGCCTTCATCCCCAAGTTCGGCAAGCTCAACCCGCTCAATGGCATCAAGAACCTGTTTTCGAAGAATTCGCTGGTGGAGCTGGTCAAGGCCATATTGAAGGCAACCCTGGTAGGCACTGTTTCCTACATGGTGATGGCGCACGACTTCGACACCCTGCTCTCGCTGCCGACGCAACCCCTGGAAACCGGTATCGCCCAGGTAGACGGCATCCTGATTAAGGGATTCCTCTCCATCGTGTCGGCGTTGGTGCTGATTGCGCTGATCGACGTGCCCTACCAGCGGTGGAGCTACAACAACAAGCTCAAGATGACCAAGGAAGAGGTCAAGCAGGAAGCCAAGGAAAGCGAAGGCAACCCGCAGATCAAGGGGCGTATCCGTCAGCAGCAACGTGAAATGGCGCGCCGCCGCATGATGGCGGAGATTCCCAAGGCAGATGTGGTGATCACCAACCCGACCCACTATGCCGTTGCCATCAAGTATGACGACCAATCCATGGCGGCGCCGCGCGTGATCGCCAAGGGCGCCGACGATATCGCGCTCAAGATCAGGGAAATCGCCGGCGAACATAAAGTCGCGATCCTTGAATCCCCCAAGCTGGCGCGGGCGCTTTTCGCCCATACCGAACTGGGCGATGAAATCCCGCAGGCGCTCTATGCCGCCGTCGCCGAAATCCTGGCTTATATCTTCCAGCTGCGCAGCTACAAGACGCATGGCGGCTACTACCCCGACATGCCGACCGCATTGGACGTGCCGGACGCGATGGACCCCCATATGAAAGGAGCCAACTAAGTCATGAATGCTTTCAAACTCCCTTCGTGGCTGAACGGCGGAGCCTCGATGGCGGCGCCCATCATTATCATCATGCTGCTCGCCATGATGATCCTGCCATTGCCGGCCATCGCGCTGGATGCCTTGTTCAGTTTCAATATCGCGCTCTCCATTCTGGTGCTGCTGGTTGGCCTGCAAACCTCCAAGCCGCTGGATTTCATCGCCTTCCCGACCGTATTGCTGGTCACCACCATGCTGCGGCTTTCGCTCAACGTCGCCTCCACCCGTGTCGTATTGACAGAAGGACACACCGGCCCGGATGCGGCCGGCAAGGTGATCGAGGCGTTCGGGCACTTCCTGATCGGCGGCAACTACACTGTGGGGATTGTGGTATTTGTCATTCTGACCATCATCAATTTCGTCGTGGTCACCAAGGGTGCGGGCCGTATCGCGGAAGTCGGCGCGCGGTTCACGCTGGATGCGATGCCCGGCAAGCAAATGGCGATCGATGCGGACCTGAACGCCGGCCTGATCGGCGAAGAGGAGGCACGCAGCCGCCGCAAGGAAATTGGCCAGGAAGCCGAGTTCTACGGCGCCATGGACGGTGCCAGCAAGTATGTGCGCGGCGATGCGGTGGCAGGCATCCTGGTGATCGTGATCAACATCCTCGGGGGCTTGATCGTCGGCATGGTTCAGCACGATCTCAGCTTTGCCGACGCGGTCAAGAACTATACCCTGCTGGCGATCGGCGACGGCCTGGTGGCGCAGATTCCAGCCCTGATCATTTCGGTGGCTGCCGGCGTCGTCGTATCCCGGGTTGCCGACGATCGCGACATCGGTAACCAGTTGACGGAACAGCTGTTTGCCAATCCCCGCGCCATCTATATCACCGCTGCCATCATTGCCGGCCTGGGCCTGATCCCCGGCATGCCCCATTTCGCCTTCCTGCTGCTTGCAGGCTTGCTGGCCGGCATTGCCTATGCAGCCGAAAAGAAACAGCAAGTCAAGGAAGCCGAACCTGAAAAAACGCCTGCGCCAGCCACCGATTCCCCGGAAGCCAGCTGGGACGACGTGATGCCGGTGGATGTCATCGGCCTGGAGGTCGGCTACCGGCTGATCCCCCTCGTCGATGTCGCCCAGGGCGGCGACTTGTTGAAGCGCATAAAGGGATTGCGCAAGAAATTCGCCCAGGAAGTCGGCTTCCTGCCCCCGCCCATCCATATCCGCGACAACCTGGAGCTGCGCCCTGCAGGCTACCGCATCACATTGAAAGGCGTCGAGATCGGCAACGGAGAATCCTTTCCCGGCCAATACCTGGCGATCGACCCGGGCAACGTCACCGGCCCGCTCAGCGGCACGGCCACGACCGATCCCGCATTCGGGCTGCCGGCAGTATGGATCGAGGCCAATATCCGCGACCAGGCGCAAGCCATGGGATATACCGTGGTCGATACCAGCACGGTGATCGCCACCCACCTCAACCACATGATCACTTCACACGCGGCGGAATTGCTGGGCCGCCAGGAAGTACAGCAATTGCTCGACCATGTGGGCAAGGAATCCCCCAAGCTGGTGGAAGACCTGGTGCCCAAGTCGCTCAGCCTGTCCAGCGTGCAGAAAGTGCTGCAGAACCTGCTGATGGAAGGCGTGCATATCCGCGACATGCGCACCATCATCGAAACCCTGTCCGAGCATGGCCCGCGCACCCAGGATACCGACGAGCTCACCTCGCTGGTACGCATCCAGCTCGGGCGCGCCATCGTGCAGCAGCTGTTCCCCACCGGCAACGAGGTGCCGGTCATGACCCTGGACCACAACCTGGAACGCTTGCTGATGCAGGCATTGCAAGCCAGCGCCAATGGCGGCGCGGCCATCGAGCCGGGGCTGGCGGAGACCCTCTCGACCCAGACCGCCAATGCGGCCAAACAGCAGGAGCAAATGGGCCTGGCCCCGGTGCTGCTGGTTCCCAGCTCGCTACGCACCGCACTATCCAGATTCCTGCGCCGCGCAGCCCCGCGCCTGCGTGTGCTCTCGCATGAAGAACTTCCTGACACCAAAACCATACGCGTTACCAGCCTAATTGGAGGCCAAGCATGAACATCAAACGTTACTTCGGAAAAAACTCCCGCGAGGCCTTGAACATGGTCAAGCAAGAACTGGGGGCCAATGCCGTCATCCTCTCCAACCGTGCCGTCGAAGGCGGTAACGAAATCCTGGCGTTCCGCGAGGAGGACATGGCGACGCTGGTGGCGCGCGACAAGCCGAAGCCGGCCGCCACCAAGGCGCAGGCTCCGATGCCAGACGTGGAAGAAACCCTGGTGTCCATGCTGAGCCGCAACCAGCGCATCCTGAAAACGGCGGAGCCGCTGAACCACCAGGCGCTGCAGCAACAGCGCGCGCAAGCCGCAAGCAAGCAGCCCGTACGCCCGGAGATACAGGCAGCCTTGCCCCAAGTCGCCAAGCCCCTGGTGAAGAACAACGCCCAGCCGGTGAGCGAACAGGCCGCTCAAGACCGCATGGCCCAGCGAGAAATGGCCAATATGATGCAGGAGCTGCGCTCCATGCGCGGCGCCATCGAGTCGCAGCTGACCGAAATCACCTGGACCAATATCCAGCAACGTGACCCGGTGAAGTCCAGCGTGCTCGGCAAGATGATCTCGGCCGGCTTCAGCGCCGGCCTCTCGCGCCAGATTGCCGAAAAAGTCCCTGCTGGCCACAGCGAGGCCGAAGCCATGAAATGGCTGCACAACGTGCTCAGCAACAACATCAACACCATCACCGACGAACAACAGATTCTCGACCAGGGCGGCATTTATGCGCTGGTCGGCCCGACCGGCGTCGGCAAGACCACCACCACCGCCAAACTTGCCGCCCGCTTCGTGATGAAGCACGGCCCGGGAAAACTGGCCCTGATCACGACCGACTCTTACCGTATAGGCGGGCACGAGCAATTGCGCATCTACGGCAAGATCCTCGGCGTCATGGTGCATGCGGTCAAGGACGAGGCCGACCTGCGCATTGCCCTGAACGAGCTCAAGGGCAAGCACACCATCCTGATCGACACGGTAGGCGTCAGCCAGCGCGACCGCATGGTGGCGGAGCAAATTGCCATGCTGTCCAAGACCGGCCTGCCGATCAAGAAGATCCTGTGCATGAACGCCACCAGCTCCGGCGAAACCCTGGCCGACGTCATGGACGTCTACAAACGCTACGGCCTGGACGGCGGCATCATCACAAAGCTGGACGAGGCCGCCTCGATCGGCAGCGTGCTCGACATCACCATCCGAGAGCGCCTCAAGCTGTATTACGTCGCCAACGGCCAGCGCGTGCCCGAGGACATCCATATCGCCAACAACAACTTCCTCGCGCACCATGCATTCAAGATGACGCGCAAGAAGGCGGAGCAATTCCAGTTCCGCGATGCGGAAATGCCGTTCCTGATGGCCAACATCGCCAGCAGCGGAAAAATCGCAGGAGGCCTCGCATGAACCAACAGCATAAAGACCAGGCGGCCGGCCTGCGCCGCCTCATGGCAGGCCCCAAGCCCAGGATCATCTCCCTGCTTTCCGCGGCCAGCAAACCTGAGCACGCCAGATTCATGACCAACCTTGCCGCCCCGCTTTACCGGCAAGGAAACAAGGTGCTGATCGTGGAGGCGACCAGCGCCTTGATGCGCGAGGTCGGCCATTACGGCATCAATGCCGAGCAGGGAACATTGCTGGAAGCCATCATGCGGCCGGAACTGCACCAGCCGTTAATAAACAATGACAGCCAAGGCTATTCTGTTGCAAAATTGCTGTCAGGAAATTCCGCCGGCCGTTTTCTGCAAAACGACAACATCAAACAGCAGCTCGAGCGGATATTCCTTGCCATGGCAAGCCAGCACGACATCGTTCTGGTGGATGCGGCGCTCAACGCTCAAGACGCCATGCCGCTGGACGTACTACATCATGGGGAGATACTGATACACATGACACGGGATGTCGGTTCCATTACCCAGGCTTACACCCTGATCAAGCAACTATGCGGCCAGATAGGCAGGCGCTCCTTCGACATCGTGGTGTCGCATGCCAGCGAGGCGCAGGCGCGCGTCGTCTTCAACAACATTGCAGAAGTGGCGCGCCGGCACCTTTATATCGAGCTCGATTTTGCCGGGATGATCCCGTCCGACGAACATCTGGGCATCGCCGCGAAACTCGGCCGCAGCGTCATCGAAGCCTTCCCCATGACCAAGGCTGCGGCAGCATTTAAGGCATTAGCGGGCAAAATAGACCATAATCATGGTTTATTGGAAACGTCGCTCAGCTAAGAGGACCCAAGTGATGTACACCTTGCATGGAAAAACCAGCCCGAAGGAAGAACTGCTGAAGCAGCATGCAAGCCTGGTCAAGAAAATTGCTTACCAGCTCAAGGCCAAGCTGCCCGCCAGCGTCGATATCGACGACCTGATACAAGCCGGCATGATGGGGCTGCTCGATGCCACCAACCGCTATGAAGACAACCATGGCGCGCAATTCGAGACGTATGCCGCACAACGCATCCGCGGCTCCATGATCGACGAACTGCGCCGCGCCGACTGGCTGCCGCGCAGCGTGCGCAAGAATATGCGCGATGTCGAGACGGCCGTGCACCTGCTGGAGCAGAAACTCGGCCGGCCGCCCACCGAGGGCGAAATTGCGCGCGAACTCAACCTTTCCATGGATGATTTCCAAGAAATGCTGGATGACTGCAGCGGCCACCAACTCATCTATTACGAAGATTTCAGCGAGCAGGACAGCGGCGACCACTTCCTGGACCGCTATCAGTCCGATGACTCCGGAGACCCGCTGAGAGCCTTGCTTTCCACCGACTTCCGCGAAGCATTGATCGACGCCATCGACTCGCTGCCTGAACGCGAGAAAATCCTCATGGGCCTTTACTACGAACAAGAAATGAACCTCAAGGAAATCGGCGCCATCATGAGCGTATCCGAATCCCGGGTTTGCCAATTGCACACCCAGGCTGTTGCACGCCTGCGCACCAACCTGAAAGAAAAGTTGTGGACTGGAGCAGCCTAGGCGGCATACTCCTCGCCCTTGCCGGCATCCTGCTTGGGCAAGCGCTTGAAGGCGGCAAGTTCAGCTCGCTCGTCCAGCCCGCCGCATTCATGATCGTGCTGTTCGGCACCATAGGCGCGGTGCTGTTGCAAACCCGCCCCGTGTTCTTCATCCAGGGGATACGCCTATTGAAATGGGTGGTGTTGCCCCCGGCGGACGACAGGGAAAAACTGGCGCGCCGCATCAGCACCTGGAGCCAGATTGCGCGCAAGGACGGCATCCTGCTGCTGGAAAACCATATGTACTCGGAACCGGACCCCTTCGTGAAAACGGCATTGCGCCTGGTGATAGACGGCACGCCCCCCGAGAAAATCCGCGATATCTGCAACGTGGATATCAACCGCTATGAGGCAGCGCAGCGCAACGCGGTCAAAATATGGGAAGCGGCCGGCGGCTACGCCCCGACCATCGGCATCCTGGGTGCAGTGCTCGGCCTGATCCATGTCATGGAGAACCTCTCCGACCCGAGCAAGCTGGGCAGCGGCATCGCGATTGCCTTCGTTGCGACCATCTACGGCGTCGGCTTTGCCAACCTGCTCTTCCTGCCGGTCGCCAACAAGCTCAAGGCGCTTGTGCAACTGGAGACCACACGCCGCGAAATGGTGGTCGAGGGCATGGTGGGAATCGCGAATGGCGAAAACCACAAGATCGTGGAAGAGCGCTTGAATGCATACTTACGCTAATCTCAGGGCGATATGGGAAGAAGAAGAAAATTTGAGGATGACCCGGACAACCATGACCGTTGGCTAGTCTCCTACGCCGACTTCATTACCCTGCTGTTCGCCTTCTTCGTGGTCATGTATGGCATTTCGTCGGTCAACGACCAGAAATACAAGGAACTCACCTCCGCGTTGGGCAGCGCATTCAGCGGCACCCCGCCCGACAAAGAGGCGAATCCTCCGCCCGACGCCAAGTCCCCCGCAGGTAAGAGTGTCCTCAAGACCCCTCCCACCAGCTCGTTGATCAACGCCCTGCCGCTGGCACGCCTGCAGAAGGAAAAACAGCGCCAGGAACAGGAAAACATCAGCGCCATGATCGCCAACCTGAATCGCACGCTCGGCAGCCTGGCCACGAACGGCAAGATCAATATCAGCAAGACCAGCCGGGGCGTGCGCATCGACATTGCCGACGGCGTGCTGTTCCAGGCAGGCTCGGCCGCCATCAAGGCGGAAGCGAACGCTCCCATCAATGAAATCACCCAGGTGCTGGCTGACCAGCAATCTGCCATCCAGGTGGAAGGCCATACCGACAACGCCCCGATCAGCAATGCCCAGTTTCCCTCCAACTGGGAGCTGTCTTCGATGCGTGCCACCAGCGTAGTGCGCAAGATGATAGAAAACGGCATCGATGCAGAACGGCTCAGCGCTGTCGGTTATAGCGACACGCAACCCGTCGCTGACAACGAGACCGCCGAAGGGCGCGCGCAGAACCGCCGCGTCTCTATCATGGTGCTCTACCGCAAACCCGAGAAACTCCAAGCAGCAGACATCCAGCAATAAAAAAGCCGGAAACATCCCGGCTTTTCGTTATCCTTGTACTATTTTTCAGGCATGCGCATTGTAGAGGCCTGAACCCGAACTGGCCTGGCCGTTCGGGCCGTAGAACTGTCCTGCGGACGGTGGCCTGCCCAAGGTGTCGAGCACCTGCTGGTTGCGATGGAACTGTTTGTTGATAAGGACGCCATTCACGCGATTGAGCTCTTTGGCCTGGTCTATCAGGCCCTGGAACCTGCTCCAGGACTCCTGGATGACGACATCCTGGGCTGCGATCCAGGCGGCAAGGCCGCGCTCGTCCGTACCGAAGCCCAAGGCTGCCACCGCTTGGTAACGGGCCTGGGTAGTGGCGTTGATGTCCTGCAAGACGCGGGACTTTTCATTGAGCAAGCCTTCCATGGCATCCACATCCACCTTGACCAGGCAGGCCTGCTCGCGCTTCAAAAGCTCCAGCAGGTTGTCGGTCAACGCAATTTCACGCTCGAAGCTGGCTGTGGTCATGTCAGGATACCCTTTCTTCCTGCGCAGCCTTAACGTTGGGCTGTCAACAGATCTTTTACTGTGTTGATAAGGCCATCTGCGACCTTTTCAGAGTCAACCCTGAACTGGCCGCTGGAAATAGCAGATTTGATCGCGCTGACTTTGTCCGCGTCATATACTTGCTCATTGGCTCCGGCGGCTTCAATGGATTGCAATTGCGAAGCCAAGGGGGACAAGGTGACACTTTCGCCAGCAACAGGCGTTTTGGTCTCGCTGGTGCGAGGAGCAGGCCTGTTCTCAGTCTTGTCATTGCTAAGCGCAACCGCTTTCTGAAGTGCGTCATCAATTTTCATGGCAATTCCTTAAGCTAGTTTCATCTACGGCAAAACCGCATACCGATATATTGCTCTTATCGGCGGCATTTTTGTTAACTTTAGTAAAAAAGTTTAAAGCCTTTTGCCAAAGTCACAAAGCCCGTATCGAAAATGCCTTGAGTATGACTGCGCTAGAAAATGACCTCAATCAAGCCGCCCTGGCGCGCCAGCCCGCTGACCACCTGGCCGTTGCCCACCTTCACCTTCACACGCTGGCCTTCGCCCGCGTTGCTCAGTGCCGTACCTTCCGCCGACACCCTGAAGCCTTCGCCTATGGTGTTGAGCACTACTTTCTGCCCCTGCTGCACGACCGGCAATACGCGCAGCATTTCCTGCCGCAGCACCGTGCCTGCGCTCAACGGCACGTATACCGCTCGTCCGACTGCCTGGCTCGCATCCGTGAACACGCCCGGCGGCAGCTTGGCAAGATCCCCCTGACTCTTGGCCAGATCCTGCTCGGTAATGATATGCCCTTGCGCGAGCGGGCCTGCGGCAATCAGGTATTCCGCCATGACCTGCACGTTGGCCTGTACATAGATGGTCCAGACTTGCGGCGCATTGCAGCGCACGCCCACGCTGGTCCGTCCCCAGATTTTGCTGCCGGGAGGCAATGACATCTGTAGATTGTCGCAACTTGCCAGCTTGAGGCGCGAGTCCACGGCGACTGCCGATACCGACACCTTGCCGGGCATTCCTGCACTCTGGCTCAACAAGAACTGCTCTACCTGGACCCGCAGCTGCGTCAAATCCTGGTGGTTGGCCGCTGCATGCACCGGCATCCCGCACAGGCAGGCAATCAGCAAGGCAACGATACGCCCAGTGATATATACTCGCTTCATTGCACCCCTCCTCGGCTCCGGGTTGGCACTATTCATTCAGGATAGTGGTTGGAATTCAGATCAAGGTGCATTTTACTGAGGCATGCAAGTACATAAGCAGGAAACAAGAGGGGAATTTCCCCCTTGTTCATGCAATGGAATTTGCACGACAGGTTCTAGACTCGCAATCATCTGAAATAACGGCAGTCGCACGCATTTCTTGACCGCCGCCGTTAGCAAGGGAGGTTGTACGATGAACAAACTGGATGCCGCACTCAATTTCCATGAAACCGCGCTGCGCGTGCGCGGGCAACGCCAGGAACTGCTGGCGGCCAATATCGCCAATGCCGATACCCCGGGCTACAAGGCGCGCGACATCAATTTTGCCGACACTTTCAAACAGGCCCTCGCCGGCGCCTCCGGCGGACTGAAAGCGGACACCACCAACCCCGGCCATATCCCCGCCACCGCCAGCCATCAGAACGGCGTGCTGTACCGCTCCATTATCCAGGGCAGCGTCGACGGCAATACGGTCGACATGGACGTGGAACGCAACCAGTTCGCCGACAACGCATTACGCTACGAAGCCAGCGCCACCATGATCAGCGGGCAGATCAAGAAGCTGCTGTCCGCGATACAAGGCCAGTAATGGCGGCCGCCTAAATCTTGAAGGAGACGTGAATGTCACTTTTTAATGTATTCAATATTTCCGGGTCGGCCATGAGTGCGCAGGGCCAGCGCCTGAACGTCGTGGCAAGCAACCTGGCCAATGCCGATAGCGTGACCAGCTCCAACGGCCAGCCCTACCGCGCCAAGCATATTGTGTTTTCCGCCGTGCCGGTGAACCCCAACGGCGATGCGCAAGGCGTCAAGGTGCAGCAGGTCGTGGAAGACCAGGCGCCGCCGCAGCTCAAGTACGATCCCAAGCACCCCCTGGCTGACGCCAACGGCTATGTCGCCATGCCCAACGTCAACGTCACCGAAGAGATGGTCAACATGATCTCGGCATCCAGGTCGTACCAGAACAATGTTGAAACCATGAATGCAGCCAAATCCATGCTGCTCAAGACCCTGACCATCGGCCAATAAACCTCAGACCCTGAAAGCGAGTAACGATCATGGCAAGCACCTCAGGCATTTCCGACTCACTGCTCACCAGCATGAACGGCACTAGCTCGACCAGCAGTGCCAGCAGCATTTCCGAAACCCAGGACCGGTTCATGAAGCTGTTGATCGCCCAGATGAAGAACCAGGACCCGCTCAACCCGATGGACAACGCCGAGGTGACGAGCCAGATGGCGCAACTGTCCACCGTGACCGGGATCGAGAAGATGAACGCCACGCTGTCCACGTTCATCAGCAGCATGCAGGCGACACAGGCCCTGCAAGCCTCCAGCCTGATCGGCAATACTGTCCTGGTGGAAGGCAACAGCACCTATCTCGCCCCTACCGAAACCGAGGGCGAGTCCGCTGCCTATTTCGGCGTCGAGCTGCCTGTCGGTGCGGACAAGCTCACCGTCAATATCAAGGACAGCTCGGGCGCGGTGGTGAAAACCATCACCGTAACCAACCAGCAAGCCGGCATCACGCCCCTGGGCTGGAATGGCTATGGCGACGACGGCGCGAAACTGACAGACGGCCGCTATACCATCGAAGCGACCGCAACCACGGGCAACAGCACCGTTGCGTCGACCACGCTCAGCTATGAACAGGTCATGAGCGTGTCCACCGGCAGCGACGGCGTCAAGCTCAACCTGAGCAATTTGGCAGCAATTACCACAGACCAGATCAAGCAGATTTTCTAACCACAACCCAGGTATCTACCACCAGGAGAACAACATGGCTTTCCAACAGGGTTTGAGCGGGCTCAACGCCGCTTCCAAGAACATTGAAGTCATCGGCAACAACGTTGCCAATGCGAGCACCGTCGGCTTCAAACAATCGCGCACGGAGTTCGCCGACGTCTATGCCAACTCCCTGGGCGGCGGCAACGCGTCCAAGATCGGCATCGGCACCAAGATCGCCGCGATCACCCAGCAGTTCACGCAAGGCAACATTTCCAACTCGCAAAACCCGCTGGACGTGGCTATCAATGGCAACGGCTTCTTCCGCATGAGCGACAACGGTGCCATCACCTACAGCCGCAACGGACAGTTCCAGTTGAGCAAGGATGGTTATATCGAGAACGCTTCCGGGCAGCGCTTGACAGGATATGCCCTAGTCAACGGCCAAATCCAGACCGGCGCCCTGACCGAGCTGCGCATTGATGCCGCAGACCTTGCTCCGCGCGCCACCACCTCCATTACCGGGCCGTTGAACCTGGACTCACGCGCGGACATCCTGGATCCGGATCTGTTCGACATCAACGACCCCAGCACTTACAGCCACTCGACCCCGATCGAGGTGTTCGACTCGCTGGGCAACTCGCACGCGGTGCAGCTGTATTACCTCAAGACAGGCGTTGATACCGCCGTAACGCCCGCCACCACCACATGGACGATCATGGCAAGCGCAGATGGCGTCCAGACGCCCGTGGGCACGCCTCCCGTTCCTGTCGGCACCATGGTATTCACCGGCTCAGGCATCAATCCGACAATCACGCCGGCGACCCCGAACATCAGCATTCCGGTCGGAACCGGCGGCCTCACCCCCATGTCGGTTACCTTGAATCTGGCTGGCAGTACTCAGTTCGCCAACTCCTTCAGCGAAAGCGACCTTGGGCAGGATGGTTACAGCGCGGGCCGTTTGTCGAGCTTCAGCGTAGGCTCCGACGGTTCCATTCTCGGCCGCTACTCCAACGGTCAAAGCGCGATACTGGGCCAAGTCGCTCTTGCCAACTTCCGCAACCTCAACGGCCTCCAGCCGTTGGGAGACAACCAATGGGCTGAAACTTCCGAGTCCGGCCCTCCCATCGTCGGCGTCGCCAACTCCGGCGGCCTGGGCGTGCTGCAATCCTACCGTTTGGAGGATTCCAACGTCGACCTGACGGCTGAACTGGTCAATATGATCACCGCGCAGCGCGTCTACCAGGCCAATGCGCAAACCATCAAGACCGAGGACCAGATCATGCAGACCTTGGTCAACCTGCGTTGATTGATTGAACATGGATTCGCCTTCAAGCGTATAACCGCCTTGGGCTGCCTTGCCATGCGAAAAGCACGGTCTGCGGCAGCCCGCCTTGTTCTACGCGCGAATGCAAAGCCATCCAACCACTACAGTAATAAAAGCGGTTAACAAAACTCAGCGAAGCGCTCCTGGCTAGGCGCTCTGCCGCAGACAGTACAAGTAGTACGGCAAGGCAGAGCAACAACGCCAGGAGAGTTTTGTTAACCGCTAACAAGAGAAAGGAACCACCATGGACCGCCTGATCTATACCGCCATGACCGGCCTGAAACACATCATGGAGCAGCAATCGACCACGGCCAACAACCTGGCGAACTCCACGACAACCGGCTTCCGTGCCCAGATAGACAGTTTCCGTGCGGTTCCCGTATTGAGCGACGGCCTGCCTACCCGCGCATTCGTTGTCGATGCCACGGTAGGCACTAATTTCAACAGCGGCGTCATCAACACCACCGGCCGC
The DNA here is from genome assembly GCF_045984385.1 of Methylobacillus draconifructus. Taxonomy (NCBI): domain Bacteria; kingdom Pseudomonadati; phylum Pseudomonadota; class Betaproteobacteria; order Nitrosomonadales; family Methylophilaceae; genus Methylobacillus; species Methylobacillus draconifructus. The sequence goes on along the minus strand of NZ_JBJQIJ010000004.1, from coordinate 143,298 downwards.
GAGCTCGACGTCGCCATCCGCGACCGCGGCTGGTTCGCGGTGCAAAGGCCGGATGGCACCGAGGCTTATACCCGCAACGGCAATTTCAAGCTGAACGAGAACGGCGTCCTGCAAACCCAGGACGGCCTCACGGTCGTGGGCGACGGCGGCCCGATTACGATCCCGCCCGAGGCCAAGATTGCGATTGCCAATGACGGCACGGTCTCCGCTGTCGCCACCAATGTCGTGCCGCTGTTCACCAACCTCATAGGCCGGCTGAAGCTGGTCAACCCGAACGACGCGGACCTGGTGCGCGGAACGGACGGCCTGTTCGAGACTAAGAACCGCCAGCCCCTGAACGCCGACGCCACGGTGACGGTGGCAAGCGGCGCGCTGGAAGGCAGCAATGTGAACGTCGTGGAAGAAATGGTCAACATGATCTCCCAGGCGCGCCAGTTCGACCTGCAAACCAAGTTGATCCAGAACGCGGAGAATAACGCCACAAAAGCGGGTCAGATCTTCAGTTTAAGTTGAGCGGTGCTGGAGTAGCATAGGCCCTAGAACCTGTTTAAAGTCCTTTCATAGAGTACGTTGTGCGGCCGGGGTAGTCGATGCAAGGCGCAAACCGCAGACGGGCTTATTGCCCGGCAAGGATTTGCAACACCGCAGCGGCTGCGCTGGCCGGACAACCCGGAGGGCAAGGCTCCAAAACGCGCCCGCTCCGCGTTACAGTCCTTGGCAAGGCAATAAGCATTACCTGCGGACTGCGCCTTGACCAGACGCGTTTTGGGGCCTTGCGTATCCTATAAAAGGGCTTTGAACAGGTTCTTAGATTCCAGAATCCCGGCAGCCCGATGCTGCCATTGCAAAGGAGCAGACCATGATACGTTCGCTATGGATCGCCAAGACCGGCCTTGATGCCCAGCAAACGCAGATGGACGTGATTGCCAACAACCTGGCCAACGTCAGCACCAACGGCTTCAAGAAAACCCGCGCCGTATTCGAGGACCTGCTCTACCAGAACATCCGCCAACCCGGCGCGCAATCCTCCCAGCAGACCCAGCTGCCTTCGGGCCTGCAACTGGGTACCGGCGTCCGTCCTGTGGCGACCGAACGCATCCATATCCAGGGCAACCTGCAGCAGACCGGCAACAACAAGGACGTCGCCATCAGCGGCGAAGGTTTCTTCCAGGTGCTGCTCCCTGACGGCTCCACGGCTTATACCCGCGATGGCGCTTTCCAGCTTGATAACCAGGGCCAGCTGGTGACAGCCAGCGGCTTCACCGTGCAGCCGGCCATCATCGTCCCGCCGAATGCGCTAAGCCTCACGGTAGCGCGCGACGGCACGGTGTCCGTGGTGTTGCCGGACAACCCGAACAACGCCGTGCAGATCGGCACCTTCCAGCTGGCGACCTTCATCAACCCGGCCGGCCTGCAGTCGCGCGGCGAGAACCTGTATATCGAGACCGCCGCTTCCGGGGCCGCCAACATCAACCAGCCCGGCATGAATGGCACCGGCTTGCTGATACACCAATACCTGGAAACCTCCAACGTCAACGTGGCGGAAGAGCTGGTCAGCATGATCCAGACCCAGCGCGCCTATGAGATCAACAGCAAGGCGATTTCCACTTCGGACCAGATGCTGCAACGCCTGTCGCAACTGTAACCCCGGCATGAACATGGGTGGCAAAGGACAATATATGCGATCGCTTATCTACTCAAGGACCTGGCTGGCATTGGGCCTATTGCTGCTCGGCAGCGGGTGCGCCGTCACCCCCAAGACCATTACCCAGGCGCCCAATACTGCGCGCCCCGTCGCCCCCGTGCAGACGGCCTATAATAGCGGCGGCATCTACAGCCCGGCGACCTACCGCCCCTTGCTTGAAGACAAGCGTGCGCGCCTGGTCGGCGACACCATCGTCATCAACATCACCGAGAACACTTCCGCCACCAAGTCGGGCACCAATTCCGCCAGCAAGTCGGGCGCGGTCAATGCCGGCATTACCGGCCTGTTCGGCCACAACGTGCCCAAGGCAAGCTTCAATGCCGCCTCGGACAACTCCTACGACGATGCCGCCGCATCCAACTCTCGCAACGTGTTCACCGGCACCATCAGCGCCACCGTGACGGAAGTCCTGCCCAACGGCCACCTGGTCGTCAGCGGCGAAAAACAGGTAGCGTTCGACCGCGGCACCGAGTTCGTGCGCTTTTCAGGCGTGGTGGACCCGATGTATGTCGCCGCCGGCAATACCGTCGCCTCGAGCCGCGTTGCCGATGCACGCATTGAATACCGCACCAACAGCAATATGGACGCTGCCCAGGTGATGTCCATCCTCACCCGCTTCTTCCTGAGCTTCGTGCCTTTGTAAGGTTGACACCATGACACTCACACGCCCTCTCGCCCTGATCTCCGCGCTCGCTGCCTTATTGTTGGCTCTGCCGGCCGATGCGGAGCGCATCAAGGACCTCACCACCGTCCAGGGCGTGCGCTCCAACCAGCTCATCGGCTATGGCTTGGTCGTCGGCCTGGACGGCACGGGCGACCAGACCACGCAAACCCCGTTCACGGTGCAAAGCATCGTCAGCATGATGCAGCAGATGGGCATCAACCTGCCCAGCGGCACCAACCTGCAATTGCGCAACGTGGCCGCTGTCATGGTCACCGGCAACTTGCCGCCCTTCGCCCAGCCCGGCCAGAACATGGACGTCACGGTATCGTCCATGGGCAACGCGCGCAGCCTGCGCGGCGGCACCCTGCTCATGACCCCGCTCAAGGGCGCGGACAACCAGGTGTATGCCATGGCCCAGGGCAACCTGGTCATCGGCGGCGCGGGAGCGGGCGCCAACGGCACCAGCACGCAGATCAACCACCTTGGCGCAGGGCGCATTTCTGCCGGCGCCATCGTGGAACGCGCCGTGCCTAGCCAGCTGACCGAAACCAGCACCATCAGGCTGGAGCTCAAGGAAGCCGATTTCTCCACCGCCAGCATGGTGGTCGACGCCATCAACAAGCGCTTCGGCAATGGCACCGCCACGCCGCTCGATGGGCGCGTGATCCAGGTGCAGCCCCCCATGGACACCAACAGGATCGCCTTCATCGGCAACCTGGAGAACCTCGACGTCAAGCCGTCCCAGGGCCCGGCCAAGGTGATCCTCAACGCACGCACCGGTTCCGTGGTCATGAACCAGGCCGTGACGCTGGATGACTGCGCCATTTCCCATGGCAACCTCTCCGTGGTCATCAACACCGCTCCCGCCATCAGCCAGCCAGGCCCGTTCTCCGGCGGACAGACGGTGGCCACCCAGGTTTCCCAGGTGGAAATCAACAAGGAGCCGGGCAAGGTCATCAAGCTGGATAAGGGCACCTCGCTTGCCGACGTGGTGAAGGCGCTGAATGCCATCGGCGCCACGCCGCAGGATTTGCTGGCCATCCTGCAGGCCATGAAGGCGGCTGGCTCGCTGCGCGCCGACCTGGAAATCATCTAGGAGCACGGCGACATGGCTGCCTACAATCTCAATATGGATATCAACGGCAGGATGGCGGCCGATGCCAACAGCCTGAACAACCTGAAATACGCTGCGCGCGACAACAGCCCGGAATCGATCAAGGCCGCGGCAGTGCAGTTCGAAGCCTTGATGATCAACATGATGCTGAAAAGCATGCGCGACGCCACGCCCAAGGAAAGCATGTTCGACAGCGAGCAAAGCCGCACCTTTACTTCAATGTTAGACCAGCAGCTCAGCCAGCAGATAGCCAACCGCGGCACCGGCCTTGCCGACATGCTGGCCCGCCAGCTGCAAGGCAGCCTCACCAGCGTGCCGCCGGAAGCGCTGGACTCCCTGGCTCCTACCCCGAGAAGCATGCCGCTCAATGCGAGCCAGTCGGCAGCCAGCGCCAATCAAGCCCTGCCGCAGAATGCGCGTGAATTCGTGCAGCAGATGAGCCAGCATGCGGAGGCGGCCAGCCAGGACAGCGGCATCCCCGCCCACCTGATGCTGGGCCAGGCGGCGCTGGAAACAGGCTGGGGCAAGCGCCAGATTACTGGCGCCGACGGCACTCCCAGCAACAACCTGTTCGGCATCAAGGCCGGGCCGAACTGGAAAGGCAAGACGGTAGACGCGCTCACCACCGAATATATCAACGGCATGCCGCAAAAGCGCATCGAGAAATTCCGCGCCTATGACTCCTATGCCGATTCGTTCCGCGACTTTGCCAACATGATGCGCAACAACCCGCGCTACGAGAATGTAATGGGCAATACCGGCAGCACCGCTGGCTACGCCCAGGCGATGCAGGACGCGGGCTATGCCACCGATCCCCAGTACGCCAGCAAGCTGCGGCGAGTGATCGAAAACGTCACGGCTGCTTAAAGTTTACAAATTTTATGCCGTTCACCCACTTACGTAACCTTGATCGATACGCCCCATGTCCAATATATTCAACATCGGCAAAACTGCACTCAATGCCGCCCAGGTAGGCATCAGCGTCACAGGGCACAACATCGCCAATGCCAATACCGAGGGCTATTCGCGCCAGGTGATCGTGCAGTCCACCAACCAGGCGCAGAACTGGGGCTTCGGCTACCTGGGCAACGGGACGCAGGTCGACACGGTCAAGCGTATCTACAACGACTTGCTGTCGCGCCAGATCAGCAACAGCCAGTCCATCGCCAGTTCGATCAACACCCAGCTTTCCAATATCAACCAGATCAACGACATGCTGGCCGATTCGGAAGCGGGCCTTTCTCCTGCTATCCAGGATTTCTTCGACTCGATCAACGACCTGTCGTCCGCACCCAACGACGCGGCGTCGCGCCAGGCCATGCTGTCCAACGCGGAAGCCTTGGTCAGCCGCTTCAACAGCCTGGGAACCCGCCTGCAGGAAATGCAGAGTTCGGTGAATTCGCAGCTGACCGCCAGCGTCAATACGGTCAACCACTACGCCAAGGAAATCGCGCGGCTCAACGAAGCCATCGACCTGGCGACAACCAGCACGGGCCAGCCGCCGAACGATCTGCTGGACCAACGCGACCAATTGGTGCTCGCGCTGAACAAGGAAATCAAGGGTACCGTCGTGGTGCAGGACGGCAACAAATACAATATCTCCATCGGCAACGGCATCCCGCTGGTCAACGGACTGACCGCGTATTCGCTCACCACGGTCAACTCGCCCACCAACCCGGGCAAGCTGGAAGTCGCCTACCAAGTCGGCTCGACCGTCTCCATTCTCTCCGAACAAAGCCTGCAGGGCGGCGTCATCGGCGGCTTGATCGAATACCGCCGCGAATCCCTGGACAAGGCCCAGAATACATTGGGGCAGATCGCCGTCGCACTGGCGCAGTCGTTCAACACCCAGCACCAGCAAGGCCTGACCAACAACAACGTGCAAGGCGGCAATTTCTTCAACATCCCCTCACCGCAGGTGAATGCCAGCAGCCGCAATACCGGCAATGCCGATATTTCCAGCAGCATTACCGATGCCAACCTGTTGACGGCAAGCGACTACCGCCTGCGTTATGACGGGTCGAACTACATCGTCACCCGCCTCAGCGACAATACCGTGCAAACCTTCGGCAGCCTGCCGCAGACGATAGACGGCGTCAGCTTCACCCTGGCAGGCGGCGCCATGAACACGGGCGATGAATTCCTCATCAGGCCGACAGCCAATGCGGCGACCGATCTCTCCGTGGCAGTCAAGCAGATCGCTGACATCGCCGCCGGCGCGCCCGTCATCGCGACTTCGGCTGCGAGCGGCAACACCGGCAGCGGCGCGATCAGCGGCGCCACCGTGAGCAACGGCTACGCCAGCGCCCCGCTCGCGAGCCCGTTCACCCTGAGCTACAACAGCGGCGACCTGAGCGGCTTCCCCGCCGGCGAGGCCATCACGGTCACCACCAGCGCGGGCGTCACCACGACTTATCCGGCGGGCAGCACAGTCCCGTACAGCGCCGGCGCCACTATCAGCGTGGCAGGCATCAGCTTCAGCCTGAGCGGCGCCCCGGCGGATGGCGACCAGTTCACAATTGCGGCCAATACCAGCAATGCCGCGGGCGATAACCGCAACGCGCTGCAACTGGCTGCCTTGCAAACCGCGAAGACCATGCTCAGCGGCACCGCATCCTACCAGGACACCTTCAACCAGCTGGTGAGCTACATCGGCAATCGCACCCGCGAACTGCAAGTCACGGGGGCTGCCGAGGATGCGCTGCTGGCGCAATCGATTACCGCGCAGCAAAGCGAATCCGGCGTCAACCTGGATGAAGAGGCAGTCAACCTGATCCGTTACCAGCAAGCCTACCAGGCGGCAGGCAAGGTGATGCAGATTGCCAGCACGCTGTTTGAAACAGTGCTATCGATCAGATAAACGAGGAACGTGCCATGCGTATCAGCACCAACACCCTATACCAGAACGGCCTGAACAGACTCTCGCAGCTGCAGGTTGAGCAAGACCGCCTCATGCAGCAGATTTCGAGCAAGAAGCGCATTCTGACACCTGCAGACGACCCTGTAGGCGCAGCACGCGCGCTGGAATTGCAAAACGCGCAACGCGTCAACACGCAATTCGAGCGCAACCGCATGTTCGCCGAAAACGGCATGAACGCGATAGAAGGCAACCTGCAAAGTGTCACAGACTTGCTGATTGCAGCCAAGGCCAGGCTCACCGAGGCAGGCAACGCCTCCTATGACGACACCCAGCGCAGCTATATCGCCATTGACCTGAAAAACGATCTCGAAGCGCTGGTCGGCCTGGCCAACGCCCAGGATGGCAGCGGCAACTACCTGTATGCCGGCTACAGCACGGACACCGTGCCCTACACGCTCAATGCGGCAGGCGCCACCTACAACGGCGACAACCAGGTCCGCCAATTGCAGGTATCCAATACCCGCCAACTGCCGGTTGCCGACAACGGCCCCAATGTCTTCCAGGCGAACGGCAACGATATATTTGCCGCATTGGCGACGATTACCGACTTGCTGCAGACTCCGGTAAGCAGCCCGGCCGACGCCCAGGCGTTGCAGGATGGACTGACGGCGGCCAGCAATGCCTTGCAAGGCACCCTAGACAATGTGCTCACCGTGCGGGCCCGCAATGGTTCCGCCCTCAAGGAGATCACGGCACTCAATAGCGACGGCGACAGCCGCGAGTTGCAATATGCCAAGTCTCTATCGGAACTGCAGGATCTCGATTACGCCAAGGCATTGTCCGACCTGGCCAAGCAGCAGACTGTGCTCGAGGCCGCGCAGAAGGCTTTCGTTGCCACCACCAGCCTTTCCCTGTTCAACTTGATCTAAATCCCAAGCGCGGCCAACAACACTCTCCTGGCGTTGTTGCCCTGCCTTGTCGTACCGCTTGTACGGCCTGTGGCAGAGCGCCTAGCCAGGATCGCTTCGCTGGGTTTTGTCAGCCGCTCCTGTCAATAGCGCCAAGTGGAGCTGGGACTAAGCAACGATACCAGCCGCTTTCAAACAAAAAGCCGGAGGAACACTCCGGCTTTTTGTTTGCTCCTCAGACTAGGCGTGCTATACCCCGAGCGCCTCCACCCATGACAGGGCAGCGATATGCGAGTCGTTGACCTTGTTCGGGTCAAGCTGCAGGCTTTCCGCCAAGGCGATGATGCGGCTGTTGTCCTGGTTTTCGCAAGCCTCCGCCAGTTGCAGGAACGGCCCGTAGACGCCCTGCCGGCGCAGCAAGGCATCCTGGATGGCATCGGGCAGGTCTATCTTTTCCAGCACCTTTTCCATCGGCATTTCCAGCATCAGGTCGAGCATGGAGAACACGCCGGTCACAAACAGGTTGTCGCGCCCGGTCTTGTCGAAATAGCCCTCCCCAAGGAGTTCAGTCAACCGGCCGCGCGTGATCGAGGTTTTCATCAGCGCCGGCGCGGCGGAGTTTTCTCCTGCCGTCACCATCAGCAAGGTCAGCCAGCGATACAACTGCTTGGTGCCGATGATCGTGAGCGCATGGCGCAGGGATTGTATTTCGCAGGACAAGCCAAACCCGACGGAGTTGATATAGCGCAGCAGCTTGAACGAGAGTGCGGCATCACGCTTGAAGCCGTTCTCGATATCGGGCATGTCGGCATCGCGGCTGATCATGTTCAGCAGGTCCAGCACGGCGGCAAACGCAGGATTGATCACCTTGGCGGTGAAGGTCTCGGTATGGGCGAAATAGAAGCCCTGGATCAGGTGGAAGCCAATATGATGGCACGCCTCATACTGGTGATGATGCTCGACTTTCTCCGCCACCACCGTGACACCGAGAATCTGGTATTCCAGGAAGCGCCGCGCTACTTCGTCCATGGTATAGGCGAGGATATCGATCTTGACGTAATCGGCATAATCGATCAATGCGGAGCCCACCAACGACTCGCCTTTGTCCTTGAGCGCGATCCGGTAGCCGCGCTGGCGCAGGAACTGGCAGCGCTCCAACACTTCATTGCTCGGCGCCACCAATGCCTCCAGCTCGAGCACGGTCTTTGCCGGAGGCAATAGTTCCAGGAGCTCGCTGTGCAGCATTTCCTCGCTGATGTTGAGGAAGGCCAGCTTGTCGCCCAGCAGCCATTGGGTGCCCATGTCGTTGATAGTGTTCATCAGCACGCGGTTGCAGGCCTGCAGACTGTTTTCGTATACCGCGGTCGTCGCCTCGGCGCTATGGCGGAAGAACAGCTCGTAGGCCACGATCTCCTGCGATGGGTTCATGATGGGTTGACGGCCGATATATGCCTGATCTTGTTCCATACAATCAAAATTTCCAGATGACGTTCTATTTAAGCGGCCAATAAAAGCAAAACTTGATGGGGCGAAGCAATGAAATGTTCTGCGAACCGCTTTTCGCTTTTATTATTCCCTTGGCGCCTTGACGACAGGATGCGCTATCTCCTGCATGAAGCTCATGCTCTCGTGCATCAGCTTCTGCACAGGCTGCATCATGTAGGGCAATGCCAGCATCAGCAACAGGAATCCCAACGATATTGTAATCGGGAAACCGATGCCGAACAGGTTGAGTTGCGGCGCAGCCCTGGTCAATACGCCGAGCGCCAGGTTTGCCAGCAGCAATGCCGTGATGATGGGCAACGAGATCAACAAGCCGGCACTGAATATCTTGCCTCCCCACAGGGCGATTTTATAGGGATTCAGGCCGAAATTCGGCTCTGCGGTGATAGGAAAGCTGGAAAAACTCTCGGCCAGCGTGGAAATCACGACCAGGTGGCCGTTGATGCTCAGGAAGATCAGCATGGACAGCACCACCAGGAACTGCCCGATTGCGGTGCTCTGCCCCTGAGTCTGCGGATCGTAGAACATGGCGAACCCCAGTCCCATGGTCATCCCCGCGGCATGTCCCGCCAGCTCTACCGCCGAGAAGATGATGCGCAGGCTGAAGCCCATCGCCGCGCCAATGAGGACTTGCTGGCACAGGATCAGCAAACCGTTCATGGAAAACACCGATACCGGCGGGATATCGGGGATGGCCGGGATCACTGCCACCGTCAATACCAGGCCGAACCCCAGCTTGATATTGTTCGGCAGCGCGCGGTGGTTGAACAACGGCGCGATTGCGATGAAGGCGAGTATACGCGTGAGCGGCCACATCAGGGTCGCCACCCACACCTGCAGGAACTCGCTGGGGATCGTCACCATGCGGATTCATTCACCCCGCCAGGGTGGGAATGCTCGTGAATACCGTCCTGAGGTAATCCGTAAATACCGACAGCATCCAGGGCCCGGCAATCAGCAGGGTGGCAAAAACGCCCAGAAGCTTCGGGATAAAGGTCAGCGTGGTTTCGTTGATCTGGGTCGCGGCCTGGAAAATGCTCACCAGCAAGCCGATGGCCAATACTACCAGCAATATCGGGCCGGCCATCATCAACAATACCTCCGCCGCCTGGCGCCCCATGGTCATGACTTGTTCGGGACTCATGCTCATCTATCTGCCCTCTCAATAGAAACTCTGCGCCAGGGAACCCAGCAGCAATTGCCAGCCGTCCACCAGCACGAACAGCATTAGCTTGAACGGCAAAGCCACAATGGCCGGCGATACCATCATCATCCCCATCGACATCAGGATGCTGGCCACCACCATATCGATGATGAGGAACGGGATGAAGATCGCAAAGCCGATCTGGAAGGCGGTTTTCAATTCACTGGTCACGAACGCCGGCACCAAGACGCGCAACGGCACCTCTTCAGGGGTGGCAACGGCATCGGTGCGCGACATCTTAAAAAACAAGGCCAGGTCGGATTCGCGCGTTTGCTTGAGCATGAACTCCTTGAGCGGAATGGAACCGCGTACCATGGCTTCCTGCATGGTGATGCGCTCCTCGTCGAACGGCTGGTAGGCCTCGGTATAGATGCGCTCAAATACCGGCCCCATGACGAAAAAGGTCAGGAACAACGCCAGCCCCACCAGCACCTGGTTGGGCGGAGATGACTGCGTGCCCAATGCCTGGCGCAACAATGACAGCACGATGATGATGCGGGTGAACCCAGTCATCATAAGCAAGGCGGCGGGCAGGAACGACAGCGAGGTGAGCAGGATCAGGGTTTGGATGCTCAACGAGTAATTCTGTCCCCCGCCTGCCGCCGGCTGGCTATTGATCAGGCCCAGGCCGCCGGGCTCCGCGGCGTGACCCAGCAACGGCAGGCCAAGCAGCGCCAACGACAGTAAAACGTGGAGATAGCGTGATGGCATGGCGGTTCTCAGGGCTTTCTTTGCAGGGATTTGTTCAGCCAGGCTGAAAACGGCGTCGCCGCCTGGCTGGTTGCAGGGCCCGCCGGCGGAATTTCCTCTCCCGGCTCGAGATCAGCGAGGCTGGTGACTTGCCCGGGCGCGACTCCCAGCACCAGCCAGCGCCCAGCAACCTCGACCACCACCACGCGCTCGCGGCTGCCGACGCTCACGCCGCCGACGATGCGCACCACGGATTGCTGCTTGAGCCCTGGCGTCATGCGCTTCATCAGCCAGGCAATGCCTATCATCACACCCAGCACCAATGCCAGGCCCAATACCATGCGCAACAAGCTGCCGGTCGCGGAAACCTCTTCGGCGGCCGCCCATGTCACTGCCGGGCTGAGCAGCAAGCCCGACAAGGCCAGCCTGTATGCAGCCAGGCGTTCTGTATTCTTCATGGAAACCGGCTCTGTTACTTGTTAATTTTACGAATGCGCTCAGCGGGCGTGATGATGTCGGTCAGCCGGATACCGAACTTGTCGTTTACCACGACGACCTCGCCTTGGGCGATCAGGCAGCCGTTCACCAGCACGTCCATCGGTTCGCCTGCCAATCCGTCCAATTCGACAACCGAGCCTTGGGCGAGCTGCAGCAGGTTCTTGATCGCGATCTTGGTGCGGCCTAGCTCTACGGTGAGCTGTACCGGGATATCCAGGATGAAGTCGATATCATTCTGGGTTTCGTGCAGTTTGTTCTTGGCAGAAAACTCGGTGAACACCGGCGCCTGCTCCGCCTTGCCGCCCTGCAGCGCCGAGGCCTCGGCCTCTTCTGCCTGGCTTTGCTCCGCCATGGCGGCGCCCCAGTCGTCCATCAACTGCTCGTCATTGGGATCAATCGCCATCGGATACCTCTCCTTTTACATATTCACTGGAATTTGATCGCAGCAATTTCTCTACACGTAATGCATATTGACCATTAAAGACACCATACTTGCATTGCATGACCGGCACGTTGTCGACCTTGGCCTCGACCGCCTCGGAAATCGACAGCGGGATCACGTCGCCCACCTTCATGTTGAGGATGTCCCCCAACGTCATTTCCGCCTTCGCCAGGTCGGCGATGAGCATCACTTCCGCGCTCTGTATCTGCTGCGTCATGAGGCGCACCCAGCGCTTGTCCACGCCCAGCGCCTCGCCTTGCAGGGGTGAAGTGAGCACGTCGCGGATCGGCTCGATCATCGAATAGGGGAAGCAGAAATGGATCTCGCCGCTGACGGAACCCAGCTCGATATTGAAGGTGGTGGACACCACGACTTCGTTGGGCGTGGCGATATTGGCGAACTGGGTGTTCATCTCGGAACGGATATACTCGAAATCGAGCTTGTATACCGGCTCCCAGGACTTGGCATAAGTCTCGAACACGATCGCCAGCACGCGCTGGATGATGCGCTGTTCGGTCTGCGTGAAGTCCCGGCCCTCGACGCGCGTATGGAAGCGCCCGTCGCCGCCGAACAGGTTATCCACGATCAGGAACACCAGCGTCGGGTCGAACACCATCAGCGCCGTGCCGCGCAACGGCTTCATCTGCACCAGGTTGAGGTTGGTCGGGACCACCAGGTTGCGGATGAACTCGCTGTACTTGGAAATCTTGACCGGGCCTACCGACACCTCTGTGGTACGACGCAGGAAATTGAACAGGCCGATACGCAGCAAACGGGCAAACCGTTCATTGATGATTTCCAATGTCGGCATGCGCCCGCGGACAATGCGCTCCTGAGTGGCCAGATTGTAATTGCGCACCCCGGCCGGATCGACGGCAGGCGTGTCATCTTCCTGCTCGTTGGTTACCCCCCTGAGCAGGGCGTCGACTTCTTCCTGGGAGAGAAAATTATCCGCCATGGTCTGTGTGCTTAATGGATGATTACTGGATCACGAATGAAGTAAAGAACACATCATTCACCGCCTGCGGCTTGGCTCCCGGTGAAAACGGCTCCGAAAGCTGGGCGATGATTTCTTGGGCTAGGGTCTTCTTGCCCTCCATGCTCAGCAGCTCCGAAGACTTCTTGCCGCTCAACAGGATCAGGATACGGTTGCGCACGCTGGGCATGTGCATCTTGATGATATCGGCCTGGGCCTGGTCCCCCACCTGCACCGTCAGGTCCACTTGCAGATATTGGTCGTCGGGATCAGGCTGCAGGTTAACGGTGAATGTATCCAGGGTAACGAACACGGGCTCCTTCGTCACCACCTTTTCCTCCTTGGGCTTATCCTGGTGGTTGCCGGACTGTTGCTGGCTGAAATACCAGTAGGCGCCGCCTGCGCCGAGCGCCAGGATCAGCAAGCCCCCGACCAATGCCAGGATCAGGCCTTTTTTTGATTTTTTTGGCGGAGCCTCTTTCGCCGCCTCTTGTTTTGCCGCCTGTTGCGCCATCTGCAATCCTTCGCCGTTTACTATCCGTTAGGAAATATTATGAAAGAATTGCCAGAATAGCATGCGGGAAATAGAAGGAGGAAATCGCGCCAAATCCATGGATAGACGCTAGGCTGACAGCCAAGGGATTGTCTTCTCGAGCAGTGAGGTAGAGAACTAAACCGCTTTCCGGCTTTGTCATAGGCAGCACAGAGAGGCCAGAAGCACGTTGTCAGAGATGCTTAAAACTCAGCGAAGCGTTCCTGGCTAGGCGCTCTACTATAGACAATACAAGCAGTGGCAAGGCAGCGCAACGACGCCAGGAGAGTTTTGTTAGCTGTACTCTCAGGCAAAAGTATCGACCAAGCCCATCACCTTCGCGGCTTTGGTCAATACTTGGCTGGTTTCTTCGCCCTGGCTAGCGGGATTGCTACGGACCATGCCGGCCGCCTGTTGCTGGGCCTCCTGCTGTCCGGACCGCACATTGGCCTGCCCCAGCTGCAACCCGGATTCGCTCATCATCTGGCGCAGGTTGTCCATGCCGTCCTCCAGCGCCCGGCGCACGTCCGCCTGGTCGGAGAGGAAGGTGGTATCTGCCTGGTTGTTGTGCACATGGATCACCACCTGCAACGGCCCGAGATCCGGCGGATTCAACGTCAGGGAAGCTGTCTGCTCGCCACCGGCCGCCATCCACACCACTTTTTGCCCGATGGCCTGGTTCCAGCCGGGCTGTCCAAAAGGCGTAGGCACCTGGTTGCTGCGCACATCCATCGTCGCAGCTGCCTGCTGTGCTTGCTGCGCCTGCGGCAAGGACGCCGTCACGCCGGGCTGTGCCTGCTGCACCTGTTCCAGTGCATCAGCAAACGGTGCGGATTGTTCGTTACCGGCCACAGCCTTGGCTGTCGATGCAGCCGTTGCCTGCACGGCTGCCTTGTCCCATTCGGGCTCGACGTCATCCATCTTGTCCTTGCCAAGCCACTCCACAGGCTCACGCTTCACATCCAGCCTGTCAGGCAGTTCGGCAACCTCCACGATAGGCCGGCGTTGCACGTCGGGGGTGACCGCAGCCAGCGTCGGCTGCCCATCAATGGGCAAAGGCGCCTCTTCAGCGGCGGTCAATGTCGCATCCTTAGCCTGCAACACGTCTTCTCCGGTAACCTCCGGCACCACATCCTCGGGCGCAAGGCCTTGTCCAGCGATGAGTTCGGGCGCAACCAGTTCAGGATTCTCAAGGTTCACTGCTTGCTGCCCTTCGCTCCCCAGACTGAGCTGCAATTGCAGGCGCTGGCGCAGCAATGCCTGCTCCGCGCTGCCGGCCAGCCTGGCTTCGTTTTGCACCTGCTTGGCAAGCACATCCTTGAAGGCCGGTCCGTCATTGGCACCATTCGCCTGCTTTGCCGCCTTGGCAGCCGCAGCGCTGGCCGCGGTATTGTTGAGAATCGCCGCCTGATTGGGCACGGGAATATTCTGCATATTGAAGCTCCTGCTTATTGCCTTGTCTGGTTGCGGCTCACACGCGTTGCGTGTTCATCCATCATTTTCTGGTCCCGCTTGAGCTCGATCGCGTTCGCACGCTTGTCGGCACGGTCGATCAGCACGTCGTAGGACATTTTCTTCTTCTGGCATTCCTGCCATTCCTGCTTGCGCAGATGATGCACCTGGCGCAAGCGCTCCACATTCTCGGTCTGGCTGAAGATGGCTTGCGACAACTTGCCGAGAAAGCTCTGGTAGTTCTGGTAGATTTCCGCCGTCATGCCGTTCGTCATGGCATGGTCGCGCTGGCTGACATAATCGGCACGGTATTGCATCAGCAGGTTCAGGCTTTTTTCCGCCTCGGCCAACTGCCGGCTGGCCTCGCCCAGGCGGTCGGTTGCAACGTCCACATCCTTCTCCGCCAATCCCTGCAACGTATTCAATACCACCTTTTTCTGGCTAGACATGCCGTTTCCCCTCTGGCTTGTTCATTAATGCACTCCCGCTGTTCCCACCAGGCCGGCCAGCGCATCGACGCTGTCCTGCCAGCTGGCAGATTCTTTAATGTCCTGCTGCAGAAACGCCTCGATCGCCTCATGCCGCATGATGGCCTCGTCCAGCACCGGGTCGCTCCCGCTTTCATAAGCGCCGACATTGATCAAATCCTGGTTGCGGGTGTAGCGGGAATTTAGCTGCTTGAGCTTGCGTGCGTTTTTCTGGTGTTCCAGCGATGTGATGTTATGCATCGCGCGGCTGATCGACTGCTCTATATCGATGGCAGGGTAATGCCCGCTCTCGGCCAGGCTGCGGCTCAAGACAATGTGTCCATCGAGGATCGCACGCGCGGAATCGGCAATCGGGTCCTGCTGGTCGTCGCCCTCGGTCAGCACGGTATAAAACGCCGTGATCGAGCCCTCGCCTGGCCTGCCGTTGCCCGCACGCTCCACCAGCGCAGGCAGTTTGGCAAATACCGAAGGCGGATAACCCTTGGTTGCAGGCGGCTCGCCGATCGCCAGGGCGATCTCGCGCTGCGCCATCGCATAGCGCGTCAGGGAGTCCATGATCAGCAATACGTCTTTGCCCTGGTTGCGGAAATATTCGGCAATCGCCGTGGCGTAACTCGCGCCCTGCAATCTCATGAGCGCCGGTACATCCGCAGGCGCGGCTACCACCACGGAACGTGCCAGCCCTTCAGCGCCGAGAATCTGCTCGATGAATTCCTTCACCTCGCGGCCACGTTCGCCGATCAAGCCCACGACAATGACTTCCGCCGTCGTATACCGCGCCATCATGCCGAGCAGCACGCTCTTGCCCACGCCCGAACCCGCGAACAAACCCATGCGCTGACCGCGGCCGACGGTCAGCATGCTGTTGATGGCGCGCACCCCGACATCCAGCACGTCCTCGATCGGCGCACGCGACAAGGGATTGAGGGGGCGCGTGTTGAGCGGCACGCTGTTTTCACTATTGAGCGGCCCCAATTCGTCCAAGGGGCGTCCTGCAGCGTCGACAACGCGGCCAAGCAAGGCCTCGCCTACCGGCAGATGCCGCGCACGGTCAATCGCTCGGCGGCGCGGATGCTTGGCCTGGTTGGGCTTGGGCAATGCCTCTGCCACTTCTAGTGCAAAGACCTTGGCGCCCGGGGTCACGCCCTCGACGCCGCTCTGCGGCATCAGCAACATACGTCCGCCATCGAAGCCGACAACCTCGGCCTCGACACGGCGGCCTTCCGCAAGGGGTACATAACATGCGCTGCCGATCGGCAGCTTGATGCCGACCGCCTCCATCACCAGGCCCGTCAACTTGGTGATGCGGCCGGAGACTTCCAACGACTCGACGATCTCCAGTATCTCGCTGCAATCATTGAGATACTCCTTCCAGCCTTGCTGATGGGCCAGCGCGCTATTCATTCGGCTCTACCCAGTTGTTATGTTGCGCAAGAGCATCGCAGATGCGCTTCCAACGCGTGCCGTTGCTGGCGTCGATCTGGTTGTCGCCCGTTTCCACCATGCAACCGCCGCGCTCCAGGCTGCTGTCTTCATGGATATGCCAGTTGCTGTCGGCCATATCCTCTTGCAGGTATTTTTTCACGACCAGCGCATCGTCCGGATGCACGATCAGCCTTGCCGGTTTCTGCACTGTAGGCAAGTAATGAATAGACTCCTGCACGATAGGCAGAATCACGGTAGGATCCACCCTCAACCTGTCCTTGACCATCGCCTTGGCAATATCCAGCGCCAGGGCAAGCAGTTGTTCCGAAATCGCCTCATCGGCCGTCTTGAGCGCTTCTTCCATGCTGCCGAGGACGGCAAGCAGACGCTCGCGGTCCTGCTGCACCTGCGATGCGGCATCGGCAATGCCGGTATCAAAGCCCTGCTGCAAGCCGATTTTGTAGCCTTCGCGCCTTGCCTGTTCCAGCTCAGCCTCCAGGCGCGCGTTCTTCTCTTCCTCGCTTTCCTGGACAATTTGCGGTGCCACAGGCGCTGCAGCGATTGTTTTCTCCGATGCTTCCTCGGCAAAAGAAGCCATCTCCCAGCGCTGATACGCTGTTTGCTTCTCTTTGGGAATCACCACATTAGACATAAGCATCCTCACCCTTGCCGCCCAGTACGATCTGGCCTTCGTCGGCCAGCCTGCGGACTATCTGCAGTATCTGTTTCTGCTGGGTTTCCACCTCGGACAGCCTGACCGGGCCCTTGCTTTCAAGGTCTTCCTTCATCATTTCAGCGGCACGGCTGGACATATTGCGGAATATCTTGTCCCGCAATTCGTCGGTCGTGCCTTTCAATGCCACGATCAGTGTTTCGGACTGCACCTCGCGCAGCATGATCTGGATGCCCTTGTCGTCAATATCCATGATGTTATCGAACACGAACATTTCGTCCATGATCCGTTGCGCCATTTCACTATCGTAACTCTTGAACCCGTCCATCAGGTGGGTTTCATTTTCACTATTCATGTAGTTCATGATTTCGGCTGCTGCCTTTACGCCGCCGATCTGCTGCTTCTTGATGCTTTCATTCCCACTCAGCAGCTTGGTCAGCACATCGTTGAGCTCGCGCAGCGCCGTCGGCTTGATGCCGTCCAGGGTAGCAATGCGCAACATGGCATCCTGGCGCAGGCGCTCGGTGAAATAGCCGAGGATTTCCGCAGCCTGGTCCGGCTCCAAATGCACCAGAATCGTGGCAATGATCTGCGGATGCTCGTTCTTGATGAACTCGGCCACTGTCTGCGCATCCATCCATTTCAGGCTTTCGATGCCGCTGGAGTCACGCGTCTGCAGGATGCGGTTCAACAGGCCTGAAGCCTTGTCGTTGCCCAGCGCCTTGGTGAGCACCGAGCGGATGTATTCGTCGGAATCCAGGCCGATCTCCGTATTCTTTTCCGCCTCGTCCATGAAAGAGGCCAACACGGACTCCACCTGGTCGTGTCCGATCGACTTCATCGACGCCATGGCGGTGCCCAGCTTCTGCACTTCACGCGGGCCAAGGTATTTCATCACCTCGGCAGCCTCGTCCTCGCCGAGGGCGAGCATCAGTACCGCGCTTTTGACTACGCCATTCTCACTCATTGCCGTTCACCCAGTTCGTCACAATGCTGGCCACTACCTTGGGGTTTTCCTTTGCAAGCTTCCGCGCAGTTTCCAGGTTCTTTTTGTAGGTCCGCTCCGCCGGGCTCCTGGCTTCCTCTTCTTCCAGGCTTCCGGCCGCCATGCCGCCCTCGCCGTCGGACAGGCGGACGATTGCATCCTGATCCTCTTCATCCAGTTTGGCAAGCTCGTCCTTCTTTTCCTCCTCTGGCGAAAGCTTGCGCAGCAAAGGGCGCAGGAAGCGGCGGTACAGCATGTACAACACCAGCAGGACCAGGCCGTTCTTCAGCCACTCCTTGGCCATGTCGATATTTTCCGGATCCTTCCACAACGGCACTTCAGGGAAAACCTCGGCAATATCCGGCATGAAGGAGCTGTTGACCACGCTCAGCGAGTCGCCGCGCTCTTCATTGAAACCCATGGCCTGCTTGGCAAGGTCGCTGATCTGGGTCTTCTCGTCGTCGGTCAGCGGGCGCGTAGTCACCTTGCCTTGCGCATCCACCACCGACTTATGATTCACCACCACCGCCACGGTCAGGCGCTTGATGCCGCCCATTGGCTGCTGCTGGTAACGGACGGTCTTGTCCACTTCATAATTGGTCGTGGTATTGCGCTCCGAATTCATGATCGGGGTCGTCACCGTGGTGCCGGGCGGTGTCGTCGTCGTGGTCGTCACCACATTGGCATTGGTCGTGGTGGTGGGTTCGCTGCCGGGGGCGACAATCGGCGCAGTGGCTGGCGCCGGCGGCTGGTTGGTCAACGCGCCGGGCACGCCGCCCGTCCCTTGCCCAGGCAATGTCTGTGACTCATTGTTCTGGCTGCTGCGGATGGCTGCACTGTCTGGTGCCTGGTTGGGCTTGTAGATTTCGGCAGCTTGCTCCACCACGGAAAAATCCACTTCAGCGCTGGCTTCGGCATGGACGTTCTTGGCGCCGACCAGTGGCGCAATAATGGACTCGACCCGGCGCACAATGTTTTGCTGGAGCTCATCCACATACTTCAACTGGGTGGGGTCGAGCTGGTTATTTGCGCCGGCATCCTTGCCGTTGTCCGAGAGCAGGTTGCCGTTCTGGTCGACCACGGTCACGTTGGAGGTCGGCAACTCAGGGACACTGCTGGCCACCAAGTGCACAATAGCACTCACCTGGCGCTGGTCCAGGGCCCGGCCAGGATGCAGGTTCAGCATGACGGAAGCCGTCGGCTTCTGCTGGTCGCGCGTGAACACGGTAGGTTTCGGCATGGCCAGGTGGATGCGTGCCGCCTGCACCGCGCCGATCGACTGGATGGTGCGCTCAAGCTCGCCCTCCAGGCCGCGCTGGAAATTCACTTGCTCTACAAACTGGGAAACGCCGAACTTCTGGTTCTCCAGCAATTCAAAGCCGATATTGCCGCCCTTGGGCAATCCTTGGGACGCCAGCTTGAGCCTGATGTCATGCACATTGTTCGCGGGCACCAGGATGGCGCTGCCGCCTTCGGCGATCTTGTACGGTACGTTCATCTGCTCCAGCGCTGCGACAATCGCGCCTCCGTCCTTGTCAGAATAGCTGGAGAACAATACGCGGTATTCCGGCTTCTGGCTCCAGAGCCAGAACACCACCATCAAGGCGATCACGGCAGCGGCACCCAAGGCCAGCAGCAGCTTGTTCTCCAAGAGCGACTTGAAGTTGAACGAGCCAGGTGCTGGTGCTCCGGTGGTGGTGTCCGCGGCCAGGGCCGCTTCGTTGGCTGCTGCCATATTACTTCTCCCATGCGATGGCAAAAACTGGTCCTTTAGAGCCGTTCATAAACCTCAGCGTAGCGATTTCTGGCTAGGCGCTCTGCCGCAGACAGTACAAACTGGTACGGAAAGGCAGAGCAACAATGCCAGAAGAGGTTTGTGAACGGCTCTTATCACTGCGATGCCATTATCGCGATCAGCTTGCAAGTTTAATCAGGAAAATAAGCCAGGTTTTACCGCCCTATTCCCATCAAAGAAGCATTTTGGCGAGTGTTAAGCTGCTGCCATGTTGAAATAAGTCCGCAAGGATCGCAGCAACCAGGAGAATTCCATGAAAACTTCAGCGATAGACTCGGGCAGGATAGAAGCCATGCTTGCGCAGCTCAAGGCGGCTGCTCAGAAACCGAGTACGGAGACGTTGGTACAGGGCGTTACCGGTAGCGGCATTGCCCAGAAGCCGCAAGCGACCAACCGCGTTGATTTTGCGGAGGTGCTGAAATCCTCGATCAACCAGGTCAACCAGGCACAAGTAAAGGCGGAGGGTTTAGGCAAAAGCTTTGCGATGGGCGATGACAGGGTCAGCTTGTCTGACGTCATGATTGCCGGGCAAAAAGCCAACATCTCACTGCAAGCCACCATCCAGGTACGCAACCGGCTGGTATCCGCCTATCAGGACATCATGAACATGCAGGTGTAATAGCCTGTTCAATATCTTAACTCACCAGCTAATGCAGCCAGTTAGCTGATTTCAGATGGAATCAGGGGCTTCGGCGGCGATGCATCCTCGCCATGCTCCAGGCGATACAGCCAGGCCAGTATCTCTGCAATGGCCTGATACAAGGCTGGCGGGATATGGTCATCCAGGTCGACCTGCATCAGCAACGCCAGCAGCTCCCTGGATTCATGGACGAATACGTCATGCTCCTTGGCCTTGGCAATGATCTGCTCGGCAATGATGCCCTTGCCCTTGGCGACCATGCGCGGCGCGAAATCGCCGGATTCGTAAGCAAGCGCGATCGCCTGCTGTTGCAATACGGGATCACTCATCACGTACCACCGTCAAGGCATCCAATGCTTGCCCGTGACTGGTCAATGCTGTGGCCAGTGCCGGCAGTTCGGCCTTCAGGCGCTTGATGGCTGTCTGGTCCGCCGCGGCGATACGTACGCGCAAGTGCCCTGCATGCAAGGTAATGTTCGCAGCAATGGCGCCCAGGCTCGGCAGCTCCAACTGCATATTGCTTGATACCGGGCGGTTCTCGGGATCAGCGTTCGCCCCATGCTCGTCAGGGTTGACCGTCCCTTCATGCAGTTGCACTTGCCAATCCATTTTTTGTCCGGACCAGACTTCTCCCTGCCAATGAATGCGTTGGTTCTCCAGCACGGCGATCTGCTTGTTGATCATGGCTTCGGCGGCCACATGCGGCTGGTTCTGTGGCTCCTGCAACAGTTGAGCCAATGGCAGCTTGCCTGCGGTGAATTTTTCAAGGTGTGATTCGTAGAACAGGCCGGAGGTGGCCAATGCCCTTTGCATGTCCTGCGCCATCATACGCGGGTTTTGCGGCGCATGGGTCAGGACTTGCTGGCTGATCAAGGCCTTGGAAGTTTCACCGCTGGCCGCCTGTGCCAACTGCTGGCTCAGGATACGTGCCCCATTGCTGAGCGCAGCCGACACGCCGTGATCGGCTGCAGGCGTCGCCAGCGGCATTGCGGAGAGCAAGGTGCCTGGCAGTTTTGCAGTTTCGAGCTGGCCTGCCTGCTGACCCAGCAAGCGGAAAGTGGGAACGGGGCTGTCGCCAACGAAGCGCAGCAGCATCTGCTGGCCCACGGCAGCCTGCTGGCCAAGTTCCATCTTGAAGGTGTTGCCCTGCACGTTGACCTGGAAGACGCCTGGTTGCAGGCGGCTCATCACTTGGCCGAAGTAATTCTGACCCTTGGTCAGCTGGGCAATGCGGAAATTAAGGTCCTGGACATTGCTGGCAATCTCCTCGACCGCCTGCGCCGGAGCGACCCTGGCAAGCGGGGCGACAGCGGCGGCAGGGTCGGGAGATTGCTTGATAATCATCTGCCGGGCCGTATCAACTGCTTGTAGGTATCGAACATCTGCCGGTTGGCAGTGTTGTTGGTGAGGATATCGGAAAGACGCACCATCCACGGGTCGATGATGTTGCGGATTTCACGGTCGGAATCCAGGATGCGCTTGAGATGGGAAAACTTGATTTTCTGCTCAGGCTCGCGCAGTGGCTCGTCGCATGTATCCTCGTCGGCACGCTTGATACGTGCGGCGCACTCGGCCTCGAGCACAGCCAGCTTCTCCCAGTCATGCTGCTTGGCGGCCGCCAGCATTTGGTCGGTAATGTCCGCCACGGCCGCATATAAAGACAAGGTTTGCTGAGTGCTCATGAATATGCCTTTTCCAACTGGTGCTGGTTTTGTTGTTGAATGTCCTGACGCGGGGCCGCATCCGGCGATTGGCCCGCAAGAGCAGACCAAGCCTCGTTCAGCTCGTTGAGCAATCTTACCACCTCTTCCACTGCCGCAATATCGCTTTGGCTATTGGCAAGATACAGGCGCTTGCTCATATAGGCGTACAAGGAATCCAGACTGTTGGCGATCTCTCCGCCCGCCTTGCTGTCCAGGCTGGCACGCAAGCCGTTTTCTATGATCGAAATAGCCTTGGTCAGGTCGGCGCTCTTGCCCGCATAATCCTGCTCGCGGATATGCTTGATGGCAAGGTTGCACGCGGCAATGGCGCCTTCATACAACATGACGATCAAGCGGGTAGGGCTGGCAGCCACCACGCCAGTTTCCACCCCGACTTTTGCATAGGCATTGACACCTGCGTTGAACCCGAACATGAAAGCTCCTTAATTAACTGTTAGCACTAATCGCTGCTAGTTGCTGGGTGAGATAGGACTGGGTCGTCTGCATCTGGGTCATCAGCACGTCCAGCGCGACAAACTGAGCGCGATAGCGCGCCTCCACTGCCGTCAGCCTGACCTGTATCGCCTCTTCCTGCTTGGTCACGCGCTTGATGGAGTCCTGCAGGCCGTCGGTCCTGCTGGCCAGCAGGCCGGTATCGCTGACGAATCCTTTTACCAGCTCGTTCAGTTGCGCGGCATAGCCCAGGCTCAAGGAAATACTGCCCCTGTCACCTGTTGCCGTGCCGCGTACCGAGACCACCAGGCCCTCTGCCGGATTGCCGACGGCAGTGCTCGTCAACACTTGCCCCTTGCCCGTTGCTTCAGCCCCATTGATGGTGCCGGCGACATCCAACCCCTCGACGGAGACCGGATCGCTGCCAAACAGGCTGCTTGCCGCCGTGCCGCCGGTGATTTCCACAGTTGAGCCGGTGCCGTATTCCGGTGAAATAATTTTCAGCATCCCGCCTTCGACAGCCACCTCAGCAGAGGACTTGGCATTGGCAAGCTGTGTCCGCAGCTGTTGAGCAAGCTCGTCCACCGATGCATAGCTGCCGGCGGCAAGCGTCAGGTTGTAACTTGAACCGTTGATTTTGACCGCAAGCGTGTCGTTCACGCCGGCGATGATATTCAGGTCAGGCGCGGCGCTTCCGGTCAATGCGCCGCGTGTGGCGGCCTGCGTGATGTTGATAGCGTAATTGCCAGGCTGGGTCTTGCTTCCCTGAGTCACGAACCTTGTCTCGACATCCGAGGCACTCCCCACGGCGGCGAACAGCTTGGCGACGTCGTCCAAGTTAGTTTCGATGGCTTTTTCCAGCTTGCTGGAATCCAGGGCCAAGGAGCCATCGCGCTGTATCGCGACGCCGATCTGGCTGAGCGAACTGAAGTTATCCGTACCGCCCACGGACTTGGTGAGCGCCATCTTGATCTGGGAGGAAATTGAGCGCGCTGTCGCGTCCCCGAGCAATGCGCCGTTTTTTCTATCGGCGGCCGTCGTCGTGCTGTCGTCGAACTTGGTCAGGTTGCGCAGCGTGGTATTCACTGCATTGAAGGCATTGACAAAGGCGGTGACCGAATCCTTGATCGCGGTCACGTTCTTGGTTACGTTCAAGGAAACGGCCGTATCGGGGCTGGTCTTGAATAAATTCAGCGTAATGCCGCTCAAGACGCCGGTCACGACATTGCTGGCGCTTTCGACATCGATGCCGTCGATATTGAGCTTGGCGTTGCGTGCCTCCTGCAATTCAACCAGGTTCTTGCCGGCACCGGAAGCGGCCGCGGGATCGTAAGCAAGGCGGGACAGCCCGTCGCTGTCCGTATTGTCACCATCGGCATCGGCAATACTCACCTTGATGCTGTTGACCTCACCGGACTCCTTTGAAGTCAATACCAGGCGGCCACCGCCGCTCTGGCCGTCGTTGACAATGGTCGCCGTCACTCCCATGTCGCCTGCATTGATGGCATCCCGGATGCCCGCCAAGCTATTGTTGGAAGCGGAGATGGTCACACTTTTTGCTGCCTTGTCCGGATTGGCGGTAAAGGTGTTAGTTGCCTCGTCATATGTGCCCAGGGCGATCGTGATCGTGCCCGTGCCGACAGCGGCACTGGTGTTGGAAAAATTCGAAGTGGCAACTTTATGGGATTGCGCGAGTTGGCCGACCTTGATCGCATAATTACTGACGGTTGCACTGCCGCTGGAGGTTGCGGTAAACACCGCGCTGTCGCCCGAAGTGGCAGACTGCACATTGAACTTGCTGCTGGTGGAAAGGTTGGCTAACGCCGTCTGGAAACTGGAAAGCGAGCTTTGCAAGGTCGCATAGGCAGATATCTTCGATTGATAGGACGTCTTCTGCTGGCTCAGCAATGTCAAAGGCTTTTGCTCGACCGCCATCAAGCTGCTGACGATTGAATCGATATCAAAATTGGTACTGGCAGAAATCCCGCTAGTGCTTGCCATGACAATACCTCGCTTCCCTGAATACTTGAAATTAAAAGTCAGGCCGTCTGCCTGATGATCAACCCTTGGAGCTTGTCCAGAGTTTTTGAAATCGCCAATACTTCTTCATTCGGGATTTGTCGCAATACTTTTTGCGTCTCGGAATCCACCACCTTGACCACTACCCGGCCAGAATCGGCATCCGTGGAAAACTGGATCGACTGCATGATAGGCGAGATAAACTCGTTGATCTGTTCCACCGCGGACCGGACATCGGCATCACTTGCCACAGACGCCTGTTGCTCCGCTTCTTTTGATCCAGCACCCGGCAAAGGTACGGCAGGCCCCGCATTGCGTACTGTAGAAGCCAGGCTACCTGCCTGACTGTATGCTTCTATATTCGTGATCGCCATGTTGAGTTCCTCAAGCAAAACCCGCAGCTTCCTTATTCAAGAAGACTGCGGGACTTTCATACTAACCTGCCACCTGCTTAGCCACGTAACAGGGTCAGCACATTGTTAGGGACAGAGTTGGCTTGTGCCAGCATCGCAGTACCCGCCTGTTGCAGAATTTGCGCCCGGGTCAGGTTGGCCGTTTCCGCAGCGAAGTCAGCATCGAGGATACGGGACTTGGCAGCAGATTGGTTCTCGACCGACACTTGCAAGCTGCTGATCACGGACTCGAAGCGGTTTTGCACGGCACCCAAGGTGGCGCGGCTGGTGTTGACGGCATCCAGTGCATCGTCAATCGCATCAATCGCGGCAGTTGCGTTATCTGCAGAGGCGCCACTGATGGCTACGGTTCCGGTTGCAGCAGCTGCGGCTACGCCACTTGTCGATCCAGTTGCGGCGGAAGTCAGGTTGATCGCATCCACAGTGATGGTATCTTGGCTTGTAGTGCCCGCGCCTACTTGGAATGTCAGGCCACTGCTGCCAGTGAACAACGCCTTGTTATTGAACTTGGTGCCGGCAGTGATACGGGTGATTTCATCTTGCAATTGCTTGAATTCAGCTTGCAGGTTGTCGCGATCGCCTTCTTCATTGGTCGCATTGGCGGACTGCACAGCCAGTTCACGCATACGCTGCAAGGCGTCGGTAATCTTGCCCAGTGCGCCTTCAGCAGTTTGCGCCAGCGAAATCGCATCGTTGGCGTTACGAATTGCCACTGTCTGGCCGCGTACTTGCGCATCCATACGAGTTGCAATGGAAAGGCCGGCAGCGTCGTCCTTGGCGCTGTTGACGCGCAGGCCGGAAGACAAGCGTTGCAGGGATGAATTCAGACTGGATTGCGAAGTCGTCAGGTTACGTTGCGCATTCAGCGAAGCCAGGTTGGTGTTGATAACTGCAGCCATGTTGGTTCTCCTTCGATTTAGTTAATTTCCATCAAACACTTTGTTGCGTTTGGTATCGCTTTACAGCCTTGAATCACATCACTGTTAAGACTGTTATCGGTCGCTTCAGGAGAAAATTTAGGAGCTTTACTGCACTTGTTTTTCTCTCGAGCAGCATCTGATTGCAATGCCATGCCCCTGATGTCGGATTGATTAAAAAAATCTTTAGAGCCCTCTCTTTCCTGCAATGTCCATCAAATAAAAAATATATTAAATTCAGATAGTTAAATAAAAATATAAAAAAATTTTATTTTTAACCCTAAAGTTTTCAGGCAGTTAATCACGAACGTTTGCCTGAATAAAAAAAACTGCTGCTTGAGGCATGACGACATCTTACCGGGCGGCAAGACAAGGCAATTGGGATAACAGGCGGGGTAAAAAGCGCCAGATCTGCGCTTGAAACTAGGAGCAGCCAGCAAAACTCAGCGAAGCGATCCTGGCTAGGCGCTCTGCCGCAGGCAGTACAGTAAAACACAAGGCAGCAACGACGCAGGAGTGTTTTGTCAGCTGCTCTTAATCGATCAGGTCGTTCTTGATCGCGTAGTGCGTGAGCTCTGCGTTATGGCGCAGGTTCAGCTTCTCCAGCAGCCGTGCCCGGTACATGCTGACGGTCTTGACCGAAAGCGACAGATTGTCGGCAATTTCACTGACGGACAAACCCGACGCGATCATGGTCAGCGTCTGGAACTCACGGTTGGAGAGCGTATCGTGGATAGGTTTATCCAAGCCCCCGTCCACTTGGTCGGCCAGCGCCAATGCCACTTCCGCGCTGATGTATTTCTTGCCCTTGGCAACGGTGCGTATTGCCGTCACCAACTGGTCTGAAGCGCTTTGCTTGCTCAAGTACCCGGCAGCGCCTGCGCGCAGAGCCCGGATCGCATAAGCATCTTCCCGGTGCATGGACAGCATCAGGACGGCCACTCGGGAATATTCCTTCTTGATGATATTGCATGCCTCGATACCGCTTCGATCGGGCAGCGAGATATCCAGCACCAGCACGTCCACGCCCTTGGTACCTGCAAGCTTGATGGCTTCAGCCGCGTTCTTCGCATCGGCGACCACTTCTATATCCTCGGTTTCAGCAAGAATCTGCTTCAAGCCTTCACGCAGGATCGCGTGATCGTCAGCAATAATGACTTTGATAGTGGAAGTGGGCGACATGAGCAATGCTAATGATTAAAAGTAATTTTTATTATTCAACCGGCAGCCTCGATATTCACGGGTTGCAACGGCAAAGTAACGCTGACTATTGTACCTCCTTGCTTGCCGGCTTGCACCCTGCATTGTCCAGCTAGAGCCACAGCCCGTTCCGCCATGCCGCTGATACCGAATGCGTTGGCTTTCAGCCTGTCCACTGGCGCAATGCCAACGCCATCATCAATGACCTGCATCACGATTTCCTCAAGCGTAGCTTCCAGCGTCACCTCGACATGGTTGGCCTTCGCATATTTGGCGATATTGGACATGGCCTCCTGGCAAATCCTGAACAAGGTGATCGCATGGTCGGTAGAGACATCGACTTCCGCGTGATTGCAAACAAACTCGCATGGAATGCCGATTTTGTCCACGAACTGGATAGCCTGCCACTCCAAGGCAGCCACGATGCCCAACTCAAGGACATTGGGCCGCAAGTCGCTCGCAATCCGGTGCGTAGCTTCAAATGTATCGTCGACGATAGCCTCAAGCTGCTTGGCCTTGGCAAGCAAGGCCTCCTGCCCAGGCCCCAACCGCTTGATAATGGAAGAGAGCCCAAGCCGGATGGCCGTCAAATTTCCTCCTAGGTCGTCATGCACCTCCTGGGCGATTCTCAAGCGTTCCTTCTCCTTGATCTGGGCCATTTGGGCAGAAAGCCTTGCCAGCTTTTCATGCGATTGCCGAATCGCCTGCTGTTCGCGCCGGCTCTGCGTGATATTCGTCATGATGCCCTCCCACACCACGGTACCGTCAGGCATCTTGCGCGGGCTGGCACGCAGGTTGATCCACTTGGTATCCTGCCACGCCTGCATCCAGAAACGGCCGGTCCAGTTCAGCACACTCAAACTATGGGCAGACTGGCTGACATTCTTTTCATAAGCTCCGCGATCCTCTTCATCGATCAAAGAAAGAAAAATGTCAGGATTGGCAATCAGTACCTCGGCGTCTTCGCCCAGCAGCGGCTTGCAAGCATCGCTGAGATAAAGAAACCCCATGACGCCATCACGGCTCATATGGGCTTGGTATACCACTCCAGGCGCATTCGAAATCAGGGCACTCAAATTGGCGCCCTCGTTCAGCACGTGCAGGATGTGCCGGCTGAACGCCTGGCTGTCGCGCATCACCAACAACACCCGCCCGCTGCCTCGCCCCACCATGAGCAAGCGGAACTCGCCAAAATAACGGTTGATGGTATGCAACTCATGGCTGATATCCGCCATCGCCAGTTCCATCGGCACCGCATCCAGAAGCTCCCTGGCTTCTGGCTCCCTCAACGCCTGCAGCAAGTCGTCCAAGGGATGATCGGTAATCTGCGCTTCCGCGCCATCCACCAGCACCCCCACCAACTGCAAGCTATGCGGATCGATCGCATAGATATCGTCCAAGGAGCTCTGCGCAGCGGACTCAAGATACTTGCGGATTTCTGATAGCGGCGACACGGCAATACCTATTAAAAGTTTCAGGCAAGCCTACCAGAACAATTGATTAATTCAAGCTGCGCAAGGTTTCTCCCCTAACCCTGTCATCTATGCATGTGCATCTTCCAGGTTCATTAAAATAATATTCGTTATATATTTACAAATATATTGAATTAATATTTAATCCCGCCTTTGTTTCAACTACTTAGCATCGGGGAGATCAATGTCCAATTACCTAAAACCGCTCAAGCTGGCAGTGATTGCCGCGCTGGCAGCCAATACTCAAGTCGCTTTGGCGGAAGTTGCGCCTTATACCTTGGGTGAAATCAATGTCACAACTTTCAAAGAAGAAGCTGCCAGGCTGTCAAATGACACCATTACCCAGGATGACTTGCGACTGTTTAATCGTGAAACTGTAGGTTCTGCATTGAACATGCTTCCTGGCGTCAGTTTGACTGGCGTTCAACAAGCAGGTAACGGTGCCCAACGTAACGAACAAATGGTACAGATTCGCGGATTCAACCTGCGCCAGATTCCTATTTATATTGATGGCATCCCGGTATACGTCAGCTATGACGGCTATGTTGATTTGGGCCGTTTCACGACCTACGATCTATCCAAGATCCAGGTATCCAAGGGCTTTAGTTCGGTTCTGTATGGCGCCAACACGCTTGGCGGTGCAATCAATCTCATCAGCCGCAAGCCTGTAAAAGAATTCGAAGGTAGCGTGACTGCGGGCTTGAAGACTGATCGCGACTTCAAGTACAACGGTTACACAACCGATGCAAGCTTTGGCGGCAACCAAGGCACATGGTATTGGCAAGCCAATGCATCCTTGATCGATATCAACCGCTACCGCATGTCTAGCAACTTCACACCCAATCGCTTCGAAGATGGTGGAGTCAGAGATAACTCATACAGCCGCGATGGAAAAATCAACCTGAAATTTGGTATCACACCGCGTGAAGGTGATGAATACTCTATTAACTATATCAACCAGCAAGCAAGCAAGGGATCTCCCCCTTATGCTGGCAGCAGCACCCAAAATATGAACCGCTGGCAATGGCCACAGTGGGACAAGGAAAGCTTGTACTTCATTTCCAACACAAAGCTGGGGCAAGATAGCTATATCAAACTGCGTGCGTTTTACGATAAATTCGAAAACAGGCTGGAAAACTTTGGGACAGATGCAACTTATACGAACTTGGTTGCTGGCTTTCCGAGCTATTACAGTGACCATACTTATGGTAGCAGTGCAGAATTTGGTACCAAGCTGAGTGAAAACAATACACTTAAGGTTTCAGCCCATATCAAATATGATATCCATCGATCCAATGATTTTGGCAAACCCAAGGATCGCTATGAAGATCGCACAACTTCTATCGGTATCGAAGATACACATGCGTTCACCGACAAATTATCTTTGGTCACTGGCGTCAGCTACGACAAGCGTACCAATATGGATGCCTCAACCTTTACTTCCGCTGGTGTGCCTTTCGAATTTAATAAAGGTAGCGCACAAGCATGGAACCCACAGGCTGGTTTATTCTATCGTCCGACCGAAGACAGTGAAATCCATGCCACAGTTGCACGCAAGAGCCGTTTTGCCACATTGAAGGACAGGTTCTCCACCAGCTTTGGCACTACATTGCAGAATCCAAACCTCAAGAATGAATTTTCCACAAATTATGAAATCGGAGCTTCTGGATTTGTCGTACCGCAACTTCGCCTGCAAGGTGCAGTGTTTTACTACGATACCAAAGATATGATTCAGCAAATTTCAGGCTTAACTGGCTGCACCACTCCAGGTAGTCTAGGTTGCTTGCAACAGGCTAACGTTGGCAAAGTCGTCAGCACGGGTATTGAAGTTGGTGCAACCTATTATGCTAATGAAGACCTGGAATTAGGCTTCAGCTATAGCTACATTGACCGCGATAACAAAAATAACCAATACACCTTACTTGGTGTTCCTCATAACAAACTGTTTGCCTACGGACGTTGGCAGGCTACAAGCCAACTTGCCATTAGCGGTAATATTGATGCCAGTGACGGTACAACACTTTCCCGTCTAAATACCGGCAATAATGGTGTCTGGCAGCCCAGCAAAGGCTATGCTCTGCTCAACCTGAAAAGCACTTACCTGATCAACCAAGACTGGACCGCCGACTTAGGAGTGAACAACCTCTTGGACAAAAATTACGCCTATATGGAAGGTTTTTATCTGGAAGGCCGCAATCTGTTCCTGAATGTCACACGCAAGTTCTAAATCATCATTTAGATAGGAAATCCAATGGTCAGCGCTCTCACTATCAAGGCAGCATTGCGCTGGCCGACCCGAATTCTGATTGTCTGGCTGCTACTTGTCAGCCAGTTATCATGGGCCGAGACGGCCAAGGTGGTCGTCATGACCAGCTATCCGCAAGAAGTCGTTTCGCAGTTCGAAGCGGCTTTTGAAAAGCAGTATCCACAATACAAATTAGAAGTACTCTGGCGCCAATCGCGCGATGCAATGGCTTATTTCAAGGAATCCGGTCAAGCTGTCGATGTTTATTGGACGCCTGCCCAGCGCAATTTCGCCCAGCTGGAGAAAATGCAGGCGTTCCAGTCGTTGGATATCAACCTGGATGGACTGCCTGAAACCGTCAACGGCTTTCCCTTGCGCGAAGGCCATCATATCGCCACGGAGATTGCCGGATACGGCATCGTGAGCAACCCGCAGGCCCTGGCCGCCGCCGGACTGCCTGTTCCCCATGACTGGACAGACCTCGGCCAGCCGGGGTTCAAAGGCAAGGTAGCGCTGCCCATCCCCTCCAAGGTCGGCTATGCGCCGCCGCTCATTGATATCCTGCTGCAAGGTTACGGCTGGCAGGCGGGCTGGAACTTGTTGCAGGCCATTGCCGCCAATGCTGAGCTGGTGACTGCGGGCGCGACTTTCGTCACTGACGATGTTGCCAGCGGCCGCCTGTTCGCAGGGCTGACCATCGATTTCTTCACGGCATCCGCCATTGCCAACGGCGCGCCATTGCAGTTTGCATACCCTAAATTGACTGGTTACTCCCCTGCCCACGTCGCCATCATGAAGCGTGCAGCCAATCCCGAAGGCGCGAGGGCATTCAGCGCATTCGTGCTGTCCGAACAAGGGCAGCGGCTATTGTTCCACCCCGATATCCGCAAATTGCCGGTCAGGCCCTCGGTGTACGCAGACAAGCCTGCCGATTATTTCAACCCATTCGAGAACAATCCGGCCTTTGTGTACGACAACCTTCGCGGGCTGGCTCGCCAGGAGGCCACCAATGCGCTGTTCGATGCCATCATCACCCTCAATTTGGCGCCCCTGCAACAGGCAATCAGCGCCATCGAGAATGCAAGCGCCGAGCTGGGCGCCGATGCGCCGCAAGTGACCAAGGCCAGGGAGCTGCTGCAAAAGTTACCGATCGACGAAACCGCGGCAGAATCCCTGCAGGGCCCTCAGCAAGCGGACATCAGCCGGTGGCAGCAAGTCATGCACGAGCGCTACCAGGAAGCCGCCCGCATCGCGTCACAGCGGTAATCCTGGGGTTATGCGCAGCATCCTGTCCCTCGCTGTTTGCATTCTCACCCTGGCTCCCGCCGCTACCCACGGCGATGAACCGGCGCAGGTGCTGACCAGCCTTGCAAGCCGCGAAGCCTATAGCCAGCCTATCCGTCCGCTGTCCTCGCAAGAAAACCTGCAGTTCCAGCTAGGCCGAGGGCTGGTCCGGCAAAGCTGGATCATTTCCCCGGCGGAAGACCGCGATATTGCCGGGCTGGGGCCTTTGTACAACCGCAACTCCTGCATCGCTTGCCATGCCAAGAACGGGCGCGGCTTCGCGCCTGACGGCCCGGAAGAATCCATGCGCGCCATGCTGGTCCGCCTGAGCGTCCCCGGCAAGGCACCTGAAGGCGGCCCGCAGCCCCATCCATTATATGGCGACCAGTTGCAGGAATTCGGCGCGCCGGGCGTCGAGGCCGAAGGCCGCGCCCATGTGCGTTACGAGGAAAGCGAAATATCATTGAACGGCGGCGAGCGCGTACGCCTTCGCAAACCGACCATCACGTTCAGCAACCTGGCCTATGGCCCGCTGCCGGACGACCTGCAAACCTCGGCCCGCATCGCACCCGCCATCTATGGCATGGGCCTGCTCGAAGCCATTGCGGACAGCACCCTGCTGGCACTGGAATCGCAGCCCAAGTCGGGCAATATCAAGGGCAGGCTCAACCGCGTCTGGAACATGGAGCAGCAACGGCACGTGATCGGGCGCTTTGGCTGGAAGGCCAATGTGGCGACGCTGCGCGAGCAGACGGCGAGCGCCATGGCCGGCGATATGGGCTTGTCCTCCCACTTGTTTCCCCATGGCAATTGCGCCGAAGGCCAAACAGCCTGCCAGCAAGCCCCCGTATCGGGCACGCCAGAAATCACGGAAACCCAGCTCGAGCAAATGGAGTTCTACCAGTTGGCGCTTGCCGTGCCCTCGCCGCGCCGTCAGGACGACCCGAGGGTGCAACGGGGCGCTGCACTGTTCCGCCAGGCGCAATGCGCGGCCTGCCACCTGCCTGAAATCAGGACCGGCGAATTTCCCAGGCTGGCCGCCCTGGGCAACCAGGCCATCGCCCCTTATACCGATTTGCTGTTGCACGACATGGGGCCGGAACTGGCGGACCACCGTCCGGACTTTGCCGCCAGCGGTAGTGAATGGCGCACCCCGCCACTCTGGGGTATCGGCCTCGCAAAGCAGGTAGAGCCGAACGCAGGCTTCCTGCACGATGGCCGCGCCAGGACTATCCTAGAAGCCATCATGTGGCACGGCGGCGAGGCGCAGGAGTCCCGCAACATGGTGCAGCAGATGTCTCCGCAGGACCGGCAATTGCTGCTGGATTTTGTCGAATCACTTTAAGAGCCGCGAACAAAACCCAGCGAAGCGATTCTGGCTAGGCGCTCTGCTGCAGACAGTACAACTAGTACGGCAAGGCAGAGCAACAACGCCAGAAGGGTTTTGTTAGCGGCTCTAAGCCTCGGTAATCTTGCGGCGAAAAGGCTATGATATGCCTGTCGATTACCTCCCTTGCCATGCATTTACACCATGATCGCCATTCTTGAAGCCAAGCGCGCCGGCCTGCTCTCCCGCCGGTATTGGTCCCGCAACATCATGTCGGGGCTGATCGTCGGGGTCGTCGCCCTCCCGCTCGCCATGGCGTTTGCGATCGCCTCCGGCGCCAAGCCCGAGCAAGGCTTGTACACAGCGATTGTCGCCGGCACGCTCGCCTCCCTGTTCGGCGGCAGCCGCCTGCAGATTACCGGGCCGACAGGGGCGTTCATCGTCATCCTGTCCGGCATTACGGCAAAATACGGCATTGCAGGCCTGCAGATCGCCACCCTGATGGCAGGCATCATGCTGCTCGTCATGGGGCTGACGCGCATGGGCAGCGTGATCCGCTATATCCCGGAACCGGTGATCATCGGCTTTACCAGCGGGATCGCCGTCATCATCTTCGTCGGGCAATGGCAGGACTTCTTCGGCCTCACGCCTCAGGCCTCGCACCATTTCCACGAGAAACTCTGGCACCTGTTGGAAGCCCTGCCGCAGCTGCAATGGCGGACCGCATTGCTTGGCGCGTTCACGCTGGCAGTGCTGCTCCTGTCCAACCGCTACCTGAAAAAAATCCCCGGCCCCCTGGTCGCGATCGTGGCAGCCACTATCGTGCAGTCTGTCTTTCAACCTGAACAGGTCGCCACCATAGGCAGCGCGTTCGGCGGCATCCCGCAGGCATTGCCGCATTTTGCGCTGCCCGAGGGCATCAGCCCCGCCGTCATGATAGAGCTGATCGGCCCGGCCTTCACCATTGCGCTGCTGGGCGCCATCGAGTCGTTGCTCTCGGCCGTCGTTGCCGACAATATGGCGGGCACGCGCCACCAGTCCAACCAGGAACTGATCGGGCAAGGTATTGCCAACATCGTCTCGCCATTGTTCGGCGGGTTTGCCGCCACCGGCGCGCTGGCGCGCACCGCGACCAATATCCGCAACGGGGCCAACAGCCCGTTATCCGGCATCGTGCACGCGGTCACCCTGGTGTTGATCGTGGTCCTGCTGGCGCCATTGGCCGTGAATATCCCGCTGGCGGCGCTCGCGGCCATCCTGTTCGTGGTGGCCTACAACATGAGCGAGGCGCATCGCTTCCTGCACATGGCGAGGACAGCACCGCGCGCAGATGTGGCGGTGCTGCTGATCACCTTCCTGCTCACCGTGTTCAGCGACCTGGTAATTGCCGTCAATATCGGCGTCGTGCTTGCCGCATTATTGTTCATGAAGCGCATGGCGGACACGGTGAACGTGACGCAACTGAGCGATGACGACCTGCAGCAGGAATACGGCCAGCGCGAATGGCGCCTACCATCCAGCACGCTGGTCTATCGCCTGGAAGGGCCGTTCTTCTTCGGCGCAGCCGAGCACTTGCAGCACCGACTGCAAACCCTGCGCGAGGATACCGACACCATTGTACTGAGGATGTCGCGCGTGCCTATCATGGACGCCACCGGCATGCAGGCATTGTGGAACCTGCTGGACACTTGCAGACAACACAATATCCGGCTGGTGATCGCCGAGGCCAGGCCCAATATCCTGGAAAAACTGCGCCGCGCCGGGCTCACCAGCCAGATCGGCGAGCATAATGTGCTGCCGCACCTGCACTTGCTGTGGCCGGAAACTCCTTCCCCCGCCTCTCTCCATTGAATGGCGTTGCACACTTTTCCGTACGACCCGATTGAGCACGCGTTAATTGGCTACATGCGCAGCATGCAACCCCGTTCGCAACGAAAATTGGCATTTTCTGCGCATTCTTTGTTAGTATACGACCCACGCTAGGGGTCCTGAAGAGCCGATCTTCGGGTGAGATATACCCTTGAACCTGACCTGGATAATGCCAGCGTAGGAAAGCGCAAAGCCACTCAAGGACTATTCATTTCCCCCGAGATAGGCCCTTTGTCCGTTCCTGCGCGTGCTTTTCCTCAACGCGAGTGAACACACAATGCCTGCTTTTACTTTCCGTCAAAAACTCAGCATGCTGGCCGTTGCCTGCGCTTATGCGCCTGCCGCGCTGGCACAGACCGCCGATGACAGCGATAACGCACTGCCAGAAGTCGTCGTCACCTCCGCATCGACTGATGGCGTGGCGCGCCGTGCCAGCATCGGCAGCTTTCCCGAAGCATCGCTGCTGCAGACGCCAGCCTCGATCAACGTCATCACGCAGGAGCAGATGCAGGACCGCAACGTACGCTCCGCGACCGATGCGGTGAAGTGGGATGCCAGCGTGCAGAACTCCTACAACGCGGTCGGCCTGGCCGACTGGTTCGCGATCCGCGGCTTCGTGCTCGATCAGGGCGCCAACTATCGCAAGGACGGCATGGTGATTCTTGCACAGGCCAGGGTGCCGATGGAAAACAAGGAGCGCATCGAGATCCTGAAAGGCCTTGCGGGCCTGCAAGCGGGGATCGCCGCGTCGGGCGGCATGCTCAACTACGTGACCAAGCGCCCTACCGATGCCCCGCTGCGTTCGGCGACGTTCGAGGTGCGTGAACGCGGCACGGTATACGGCGCGGTAGACCTGGGTGGGCGCTCCGAGGACGGCGTCTTCGGTTACCGCATCAATGCCGCGGCAGAAGACATCAAGTCGTATGTCGACGGCTCGACAGGCAACCGCAACTTCATTTCGGGCGCGTTTGACTTCCGCCTAAGCGAACGCGCGCTGTTGCAGCTCGACCTCGATTACCAGCACAAGTCGCAACTGACCGTGCCGGGGTTCCAATTGCTCGGGCCGGAGCAGCGCATTCCGACCGGCATCCGCGCCAAGCAGATGCTCAATGACCAGTCCTGGAGCCGTCCCGTCGTCGATGACAGCTATAACCTCGGCGTGAAATTCGACTATGCGTTGAATGACGATTGGCGCACCATCCTGCAAGCCAACCAATCGACTTTGCATCGTGATGATGCGGTGACCTTGCCTTCAGGCTGTCAGCAAAGCCTGCTTCCCGGCTATTGCAGTGATGGCGGCTATTCGATGTACGACTTGCGCCGCAAGAACGACAAGCGCTCGATCACGACCACCCAGGCCCTGCTGCAGGGGAGCTTCACGACAGGCGGCGTGCGCCACGAGCTGACCACAGGCGTATCCACGCTGAACCGTCGCGATCACTTTGCCGACTACGTATTCAACTATGTCGGCGAGAGCAATATCTATAATCCGGTCTACTACGATAATTTCGCGCTCGCCGACGTCAATCCGGTGCATTTGCGCCGCAAGGATGAGGAGCGTGCAGTATTCGTGCAGGATGTCATGGCGCTTACTGACCAGCTCAGGCTGCATGCCGGCGTGCGCTACGTGCAACTCAAGCGCGACCAGTTCAATGCCTCGGGCGAGACGACGCGGCGCACGAACGATGATTTTCTCTTGCCTAGCGTCGCCCTGCTCTACAACCTGCAGCCGTCACTGGCGGTTTACGGCTCGTATTCGCAAGGCCTGGAACCGGGCGGCACAGCGCCGACCGGCACCACGAACGCCGAAATCATCATGGACCCCAGCAGGTCCAGGCAGCTCGAACTCGGCGTGAAAGCGGACGTGACGCGCGATGTCAGCCTGTCTGCCGCCGTATTCCAGATCAAGCGCAACCACGAATACGTCGACGCCACGCCGACCTATGTCATCAATGGCACGCAAGTCAACCGCGGCCTGGAATTCGCCGCACAAGGCCGCGTCACGCGCGACTGGATGCTGGGCGCCAGTTTCACCGCACTGCAGGCCAAGGCCGAAGGCACGGACGATGCGCGCATCGAGGGCAAGCAGGTCGGCAACGTGCCAAGGTTCAAGTCAGCGGTGTATAGCGAATATACCTGGCCAGGTTTGCCAGCCCTTAAACTGAACGCGACATGGCTCTATTCATCCAGCAAAAACTTCGCACCGAACAACGAGATAGCGGCATTGAACAGGAAAGTGGAGGGCTACCACGTGCTGAACCTGGGCGCACGCTACACGGCCAAGCTCGGCAATACCGCAACCACCTTCCGCGCTGGCGTGGACAATGTCTTCAACAAGTTCTATTGGGGCGATGCATCCAGCGCTTTCGGCGGCTACCTGATCCCGGGCGCGCCGCGCGTATTCCGCGTGTCGGCGCAAATCGACTTCTGACCGATTCCTTAAATCAAAGAAAAGTCACCCAACTTTTGAAGTCATCGCATGTGAGCGTCATTTATAAGGTAAAAACGCCGCTACGGGATCACCGCTTAGCGGCGTTTTTCTTGGCCTGCTGCTGGCATTGAAGGTTGCCAACGCTCATAGCCACACTTCGATCACCCGCATTTCTTCACCGGCTCCAGGTCTGCAAGCTCCTCGTCCGTGAACAAACGCGAACGGATGAGGAAATGCTTGCCGGTCGCCTGCTCCAGCGAGAACATGCCGCCATGCCCGCGAATCGCATCCAGCGTCAGGTGGGTATGCTCCCAATATTCGAACTGGGTCTTGTTCATATAGAACGGCACGCCGTGCACCTCGCCCACTTTGACATCCGAGGTGCCGAGCAGAAACTCGCCCTCCTGCAGGCACATGGGCGCACTGCCCTCACAACACCCGCCTGACTGGTGAAACATGAGATTACCATGCCTGGCGCGCAGCTCATCAATCAAAGCTGCGGCCGATGGCGTGGCAGTAATCCGGCTGGCACTCATAAGTCCTCCTCATAACTTGGCATTTGCTTTTCTTGGCATTTGCTTTGCCACAAATAATAACGCCCAGGCTTGAACTCGCAAACCTGGGCGTTGGACGAGGGCCTGTTAACGCAATTGAAGGAGTCGCGAAGGCATGAACAATTTGCCCAATCAAGGCGCGCATCGCAGCGCGTATGTCGATACGCACAAGGCGGGCAGCGTAGAGTGGGTGAAATGTTCATGCCTTCCCGAAGGGTTGGAGCCAGGGCGGTTCGCCCGCTACGTTGTCCATGCTCGCAAGGCGTCGAGCCTTGCTGCGCTGTACGCCTTGTGCTCAAACCGCCCTGGCTCCAACGCGATCTCCTTCAATTGCGTTAACAGGCCCTAACCATGCAACATTAAAGTTTAGAAGAAGCCTAGCGCATCAGGGCTGTAGCTCACCAGCAGGTTCTTGGTCTGCTGGTAGTGGTCCAGCATCATGCGATGGTTCTCACGCCCGATACCGGACTGCTTGTAGCCGCCGAATGCGGCGTGCGCTGGATAGAGATGGTAGCAATTGGTCCACACACGCCCCGCCTGGATACCGCGGCCGACACGGTAGGCGCGGCTGCCGTCGCGCGTCCATAAACCGGCGCCCAGGCCGTACATGGTGTCGTTGGCGATTTCCAGCGCCTCCTTCTCGTCCTTGAACGTCGTCACGGACAAGACCGGCCCGAAAATTTCCTCCTGGAAGATACGCATCTTGTTGTGGCCCTTGAACACCGTAGGCTCGATGTAATAGCCATCGCTCAAGTCGCCACTCAGCTTGGTCGCCTTGCCGCCTGTGAGCAGTTCCGCGCCTTCTTCCTGGCCGAGCTTGATGTAGGACATGATGATCTCGACTTGCTCGCTGGAAGCCTGCGCACCGATCATGGTGGACTTGTCCAGCGGGCTGCCCTGCTTGATCGCCTTCACACGCTTGATGGCACGCTCGATGAAGCGTTCGTAGATGGATTCCTGGATCAAGGCACGGCTCGGGCAGGTGCAGACTTCCCCCTGGTTCAAGGCAAACAGCGCAAAGCCTTCCAGCGCCTTGTCGAAATAAGCATCATCCTTGTCTATCACATCCTCGAAGAAGATATTGGGCGACTTGCCACCCAGCTCCAGCGTCACGGGAATCAGGTTCTGGCTGGCATATTGCATGATCAGGCGACCAACGGAAGTGGATCCGGTAAATGCAATCTTGGCAATGCGCGGGCTGGTCGCCAATGCCTTGCCGGCTTCGACGCCATGCCCGTTCACTACATTGAGCACGCCAGGCGGCAACAGGTGGCCGATGATTTCCAGTACCACCAGGATCGAGGCCGGTGTCTGCTCGGCAGGCTTCATGACAATGCAATTGCCTGCAGCCAATGCGGGCGCCAGTTTCCAGGCCGCCATCAGGATCGGGAAGTTCCAGGGAATGATCTGCCCGACAACGCCCAACGGCTCATGGAAATGGTAAGCCACGGTTGTATGATCAATCTCGCTGATCCCACCTTCCTGGGCACGGATACAGCCTGCAAAATAACGGAAATGGTCGATCGCCAGCGGAATATCGGCGGCCATGGTCTCGCGGATGGGCTTGCCGTTGTCTATGGTTTCCGCAATCGCGATGGTTTCAAGATTGGCTTCCATCGCATCGGCGATCTTGAGCAGGACATTGGCGCGCTCGGTGCCTGAAGCCTTGCCCCAGGCCTCCTTGGCCGCATGCGCCGCATCCAGCGCCAGGTTGATGTCCTTTTCATTCGAACGCGGCACCTGGCAGAACACCTTGCCGGTCACTGGGCTGATATTGTCGAAATATTCGCCATCTACCGGTGCAACCCATTTTCCGCCAATGTAATTGTCATACTTATTTTTGTACGGAACCTTAATACCTAGACCCTTCAAACTATCAAGACTCATTACTACACTCCTCCAAGAGTTATTGACGACTGTGCAGAACTGCCACGATTTGATATTGGGATGATGCATCCCATGCCTACGTTTTCGTTAATATACTACCTAGTCTAATTTTTGTCTTACATTCAGGCTGGATTTTCAGAGGAAAAATACGAGGGCCATCGTGATGCTATGGTTTCAGCACTCATATCTGACGAGCAATATTGAATGGGAGTGAGCTGAACTCTTGCGATTATCAAGAGAAGATTGTTGCCTGTATAAAGCGAAAAGCCAGTTATTCAATTCAGAATAACTGGCTTTAATAGATTTTTTTGGTCGGGACGGTGTGATTCGAACACACGACCCCTTGCACCCCATGCAAGTACGCTACCAGGCTGCGCTACGCCCCGAACCTACGCTTCCGGCAAGGCCGGGAGCGAGAAAGAGATTATATCGAAAATACTGGATTTAGCACAGATAAAAACGGGGTTTTGTTAATGCTGGCTTAGTAAACTCAATACTTCACGCAGTTCCGAGCGCAACGCTATCAGATCGACGCCGGGTGCTGCTACGTCCACGGAAGCTGCCGGGAGCTGCGCGTTCATGGCCAGCCCTGCGCTGGATTCCACTTCGCGGCTCAATGCGTTGCCGCCGCTTTCATCCAGGCGGTTGCGTGCCCCGCTGATGGTGAAGCCCTGCTCGTAAAGCAACTCTCGTATGCGCCTGATGAGCAGAACTTCATGATGCTGGTAATACCTGCGGTTGCCACGGCGCTTCACTGGCTTGAGCTGGGTAAACTCCTGCTCCCAGTACCGCAATACATGAGGCTTGACCCCGCACAGCTCGCTGACTTCGCCAATGGTGAAATAGCGTTTGGCGGGAATCGGCGGGAGCTGGACCTTAGGCGCTTGCTCCGGCATATGCCTCCTCTACCTTGCTCTTGAGCTTCTGGCTGGCATGGAAAGTCACGACGCGGCGAGCGGTAATCGGGATTTCTTCGCCTGTCTTGGGGTTACGGCCTGGACGCTCAGACTTCTGGCGCAATTCGAAATTGCCGAAACCCGAAAGTTTGACGCTGTCGCCAGCTTCCAGGGCAGTACGGATTTCCTCGAAGAATGCTTCCACCATGTCTTTGGCTTCGCGCTTGTTCAACCCCACTTGTTCAAACAGTAAATCAGCCAAATCAGCTTTTGTTAATGTCATGCAAAACCCTTCCCTACTACTTTTTCTAATTTCTTAATGCTGCACCGTGTCGCTGAGCCAACAAATCCAGCAACCCGGCTATCACTGCATCGGCTTCTGCATCGGTCAAAGTCTTTTGAGTATCTTGCATAAGCACAAGAAATGCAAGGCTTTTCTTCCCTTCAGCGATGCCTTTCCCCTGATAAACATCAAACAGCGCAATGTCACTAATCAACGCATTTTTACTGGATCGCATGGTATCCAGCAATGACTGGATTGGGACCGCCTCATCGACCACCACGGCAATGTCGCGGCGCACTGGAGGAAACTTGCCGACCTGCACATAGGATGCCACGCTGGACTGCAACAATGGCTCCACATCCAGCTCGAACAGAATCGCACTGCGCGGCAGCTGGTAATGCTGCTGCCACTTGGGATGCAACTTTCCTATCCAGCCGATTGGCAAGCCATCCAGCAGGATCTGGGCCGTTTGGCCCGGGTGTAATGCCGGATGCTGCGCAGCAACATACTGCACGCGCCCTCCTGCCAGGCGGTCCACTTCGGCCTTCACGTCGAAGAAATCGACCTCGCGAGCAGCCGCGGCCCACTGTTCCGGCTCAGCACTGCCATAAGCCAAGCCGGATATCCGCCCGACCTCGCGGTAGGCGGCCTCCTCGGCGAAATAAGCTGAGCCGATTTCAAACAGGCGCACACGCTCCTGCTTGCGGTTGAGATTATAGATCAAGGTCTCCATCAAGCCTGCCCATAAGCCGGTACGCATCACGCTCAGATTGCTTGCGATCGGGTTTTTCAGGGCGATCGGGCTGGCATTGCCAAGGAAATCGCGTTCCCAGCTTTCATCGACGAAGCTGTAGCTGACGATCTCCTGATAACCGCTGGCCGCAAGCGTATCGCGCAGCCGGTTGCGGTTCAGCCTGGCTTCCGGCGAAGGCAGCATACGCTGCTCGTCATGCGGCGCCAATGCCGGAATATTGTCGTAGCCGTGCAGGCGGGCGACCTCTTCGACCAGGTCTTCCTCGATTTCGATATCGAAACGGTAGCTGGGAGGAGTCACTTCAAAACCGCCCTCCACAGCAGAAAACTTGAAACTCAAACGCTCGAGCAACGTGCCGACCGCCGCCGCATCCAGGACGATCCCCAATACGGAATTCAGGCGCGCCAGGCGCAGGCGCACCGGCTTGCGCTCAGGCAATTGATGCAACGCCTCGGTGATTGGCCCCGCCTGCCCGCCGCAGATTTCCAATACCAATTGGCTCGCGCG
The DNA here is from genome assembly GCF_045984385.1 of Methylobacillus draconifructus. Lineage (NCBI taxonomy): Bacteria > Pseudomonadati > Pseudomonadota > Betaproteobacteria > Nitrosomonadales > Methylophilaceae > Methylobacillus > Methylobacillus draconifructus. The sequence continues at coordinate 100,530 of NZ_JBJQIJ010000004.1, read as the reverse complement.
TTCCAGGGCCTGCAGGGTATTGCCGAAATCGACGCCGCGCTCGAAGCGGTAAGATGAGTCAGTAGAAAAATTCAGGCGCCTCGCCTTGCCCACGATCACGGCTGGGGCGAAGAAAGCGCTTTCGAGGAAAATATCGCGGGTGGCGTCACCGACCGCGCTGGCTTCGCCGCCCATGATGCCGGCCAGGGCCAGGGGAGCCTTGTCGTCCGCAATCACCAACATGTCGTCGCCCAGGGCGATCTGCTGGCCGTTGAGCAACAGCAATTCCTCGCCATTGTGGGCATAGCGTACTTGAATGCCGCCCTGGAGTTTGTCCGCATCAAAGGCATGCAGGGGCTGGCCCTGCTCCAGCAGCACATAGTTGGTGATATCGACAATCGCGCTGATGCTGCGGATACCGCTGCGCTCGAGTTTACGCACCATCCAGTCCGGCGTTGCGGCGGTGGCGTCGACACCCTGGATCAGGCGGCCCGCATAGCGCGGACAAGCCTCCGGCTCGGCCACACTGACAGCCAGCTGCTGCGCATGGGCGACCGGGACAGGAGTGATTTCGGGCAAGGCCAATGGCGCGCCTGTCAACGCCGTCACGTCGCGTGCGATCCCGGCAATGCTGAGGCAATCGGCACGGTTGGGCGTGAGCTTGAGCGTGAACAGCTTGTCATCTAGGTCGAACAGCGCGCGGATATCCTGGCCGACCTGTGCATCGGCAGCCAATTCCAATATGCCGTCGCTTTCCTCGGCCATGCCCAGCTCCTTGGCGGAACACATCATGCCGAAGGATTCTATGCCGCGCACCTTGGCCTGCTTGATCTTGAAGCCGGTCAGCTCTGCGCCCACCAGCGCGCAAGGCGCCTTGAGCCCGGCACGGGCATTAGGCGCGCCGCAGACGATTTGCAGTGGTTCGCCGCTACCGACATTGACCTTGCACACCTGCAGGCGGTCTGCATCCGGGTGCTTCTCGGCGCTGATGATTTCAGCCACCACCACCTTGGTGAACCCGGGAGCGACCGGCTCCAGCTCTTCCACCTCCAACCCCGCCATGGTCAGGGCGTGACTCAGGCCCTGGCTGTCCAGGGCAGGATTTACATATTGGCGCAGCCAGTGTTCGGAAAATTGCATAGTGTTGATCTGTCCAGAAGTAAGGGCTAGGCGAATTGCTTGAGGAAGCGCAAATCGTTTTCAAAGAACAGGCGCAGGTCGTTGACGCCGTACCGCAGCATGGTCAGGCGCTCCACGCCGAGGCCGAAGGCAAAGCCGCGGTATTTTTCGCTGTCGATGCCGACATGGCGGAACACTTCGGGATGCACCATGCCGCAGCCGCCGATCTCCAGCCAGCCACCGTTCCAGCTCATATCCATTTCCGCGGAAGGCTCGGTAAACGGGAAGAAGGACGGGCGGAAACGCACCTGCAAATCATCGCGCTCAAAAAAGCGTTGCAGGAAATCCTGCACCACGCCCTTGAGGTTGGCGAAGCTGATGTGCTCGTCCACCCACAAGCCTTCCACCTGGTGGAACATGGGAGAATGCGTGGCATCCGAATCGACGCGATATACGCGGCCCGGCGCAATGATCTTGAGCGGCGGCGCCTTGTCCTGCATATAGTGCACCTGCACAGGCGAAGTATGGGTGCGCAACACATGCTTGTCGTCGACATAGAACGTATCATGCATCGCGCGTGCAGGATGGTCTTCCGGGATGTTGAGCGCAGTGAAGTTGTAGAAATCGGACTCGATCTCGGGACCTTCCGCCACTTCGAAGCCGATGGAGCGGAACAGTTCTTCCACGCGCCTCAAGGTTAGCGACACCGGATGCAAGCCGCCCGTACCGGCGCTCCGGCCTGGGAGCGTGACGTCGATCGTCTCGCTGGCCAGCTGGCGGTCCTGCTCCGCCTGCAGAATCGCATCGCGGCGTTGCTTGAGCGCGGATTCGACTTGCTGCTTGACGACATTGATGGCCGCGCCTGCTGCGGGACGCTCTTCTGCAGAGAGCTTGCCCAGGCCCTTCAAGGCCTCTGTCAGGCTGCCGCTCTTGCCGAGATAGCGCGCCTTGGCCTGCTCCAGGTCGGCAATGTTGGCACAGGCTGCGAAATCCCGCTGCGCTTCGCTGATGATGTGATCTAGATTTTGCATATTATGGTGTTGTCCTCACGGATTCTTTCATAAACGACCACTATGTTTAATGCCATATGTCATCGACGGACATGGCCGCTTGTGGAAAAACCCGGAAAAAAAAGGAGGCACGAGGCCTCCTTTTCTTATTGCTGTTGCTTAAGCAGCGGCGAGACCGGATTTAGCAAGTTCGGCAAACTTGGCAAACGCCTGCTTGTCGAACACTGCCAGATCGGCCAACACCTTGCGGTCGACTTCAACCGCGGACTTCTTCAGGCCGTTGATGAAACGGCTGTAGGTCAAGCCATACTCACGGGCACCGGCATTGATACGTGCAATCCACAGTGCGCGGAATTGACGCTTTCTCTGACGGCGGTCACGGTAAGCATATTGACCAGCCTTCATCACCGCCTGCTTGGCGATGCGGTAAACGTTCTTGCGACGGCCGCGATAACCCTTGGCAGCGTTCAGAACCTTCTTGTGACGCGCACGGGCAATGACACCACGCTTTACTCTAGGCATCTCTTATCTCCTTATTGAGTTGGCATCATGGCGCGTACGCGCTTGACGTCGGTTGAGGAAATAATGGCCGTGCCGCGCAGGTTACGCTTCTGCTTGGTGGTCTTCTTGGTCAGGATATGACGCAGGTGGGAGTGGGTACGCTTCACCTTGCCATTTCCCAAGAACTTGAAGCGCTTCTTGGCGCTGCTCTTGGTCTTCATCTTTGGCATTTTGTTCTCCTAATAGGGATATTGAAAAAAGAGCGATCGGGCATGCCTTTGGCCGCGTCGCCGCTTCCTTACTGCTTACTACTCACAAGCCTTGCCGCCCGAGGGCCTCAAGGCTTTGCTTTCTTTTGCGGTGATAACACCATCACCATCTGGCGGCCTTCCATCTTGGGAAACTGCTCCACCACTGCATGTTCTGTCAAATCCGCCTCGACCCGCTTCAACAACGCGAGGCCAATCTCTTGGTGAGTGATTTCACGGCCACGGAAGCGCAAGGTCACCTTCGCCTTGTCACCTTCCTGCAGGAAACGAATCAGGTTACGCAGTTTGACTTGGTAGTCGCCCTCATCGGTACCGGGACGGAACTTGACTTCCTTCACCTGCACCTGCTTTTGCTTGAGGCGCGCTTCATGCTGACGCTTGCTCTCGGCATATTTGAATTTGCCGTAATCCATCAAGCGGCATACAGGCGGGCTCGCCTGCGGCGCAATCTCGACCAGGTCGGTATCCACCTCTTCGGCCTTTGCAAATGCTTCATTCAGACTGACGATGCCTAACGGCTCGTTATCCACCCCAACCAGACGAACCTGTGGCGCAGTAATATCGCCATTGATCCGTAATTCCTTTTCCTGAGCTATCGCAAAATCTCCCGTTATTTAATATCGAAGGCCAAAATAATAGACCGCGCTACTCGCGCAGGCATCCTAGACCTTGTCGGCAATGTCGTTTTTCAAGCGCTCAATGAAAGCGCTTACCGGCATTGAACCCAAGTCTTCGCCCTTGCGGGTACGCACGGCCACTTGACCAGTCTGCATTTCGCGCTCACCTGCAATCAGGAGGTAAGGCAGCTTCTGCAAGCTATGCTCGCGGATTTTATAGGTTATTTTCTCATTTCTCAAGTCCGAATCGATGCGGAAGCCATTTTTCCGCAATTCCTCGACCACGGAAGCGACATATTCAGCCTGCCCGTCGCTGATATTGAGCACCATGGCCTGCACCGGCGCCAGCCAGGCCGGCATCGCGCCCGCATGGTTTTCGATCAGGATGCCGAGAAAGCGCTCCATGGAGCCGACGATCGCGCGATGCAACATGACCGGATGCTTACGGGAGTTGTCCTCATCGACGTACTCCGCGCCCAGGCGCTCCGGCAAGTTGAAGTCGAGCTGGATGGTGCCGCATTGCCACAAGCGGCCCAGGCTGTCCTTCAGGGTGAACTCGATCTTGGGACCGTAGAACGCGCCCTCGCCAGGCTGCAACTCGAATTCAAGGTTGTTCTGCTTGAGAGCCACGGCGAGCGCCTCTTCGGCCTTGTCCCAGGCTTCGTCGGTGCCCACACGCTTTGCAGGCCGGGTGGATAGCTTGACCAGCACCTCGTTGAATCCGAAATCCTTGTAGGCCTTGTAGAGCATGACGATGAAATCTGCCACCTCGTCCTTGACCTGGTCTTCAGTACAGAAGATATGCGCGTCATCCTGGGTAAAGCCGCGCACGCGCATCAGGCCGTGCAAAGCGCCCGACGGCTCGTTGCGGTGGCAGGAGCCGAATTCGGCCAGGCGCAACGGCAGGTCGCGATAGCTGTGCAGCGTGCTATTGAATATCTGGATGTGGCCGGGACAGTTCATCGGCTTGACCGCATAATCACGGTTTTCCGAGGCGGTGGTGAACATATTGTCGTGGTAATTCTGCCAGTGCCCTGACTTTTCCCACATGACCCGGTCCATGATGGTCGGGGTGCGCACTTCCTGGTAGCCGAAGTCGCGGAACATGTTGCGCATGTATTGCTCGACTTCCTGCCAGATCACCCAGCCGCGCGGATGCCAGAACACCATGCCAGGCGCCTCGTCCTGCATGTGGAAGAAATCCAGCTGGCGCCCCAGCTTGCGATGGTCGCGCTTCTCCGCCTCTTCCAGCATGTGCAGATAGGCATCCAGGTCGTCTTTCTTGGCCCAGGCCGTGCCGTAGATGCGCTGCAGCATTTCGTTGTTGGAATCGCCGCGCCAGTAGGCCCCCGCCACCTTCATGAGCTTGAACGCCTTGAGCTTGCCGGTGGAAGGCACATGGGTGCCGCGGCACAGGTCGGTGAAATCGTCCTGGGTATAGAGCGAAATTTCCTGGTCGGCAGGGATAGAGCCGATGATTTCCGCCTTGTATTGCTCGCCGATCGACTTGAAATAGGCCACCGCCTCGTCGCGCTCCATCACGGTGCGCACGATAGGGATGTCGCGCTTGGCAAGCTCCTGCATGCGCGCTTCGATCGCCTGCAAATCCTCGGGCGTGAACGGGCGCTTGTAGGAGAAATCATAATAAAAGCCGTTGTCGATCACTGGGCCGATAGTCACCTGTGCTTCAGGGAACAATTGCTTGACCGCCTGCGCCAGCAAGTGCGCGGTAGAATGGCGGATAATTTCCAGCCCCTCGGCATCGCGGTCGGTAATGATCGCCAGATCCGCGTCGCCCGTGATTTGATACGAGGTATCCACGGCCTTGCCATTGACCTTGCCGCCCAATGCGGCACGCGCCAAACCGGCACCGATGTTCATCGCGACTTCCGCGACAGTCACAGGTTCGTCGAACTTGCGTTCGGAACCGTCTGGCAAACGAATAACTGGCATATATCCCTACCCAATAAACAGCAAAAGCCGTCAAACGGCTTTTGCTTGCGCAATCAATTTAGCTGCCGATTATCGCATAGAGGCGACTGGCACCACAACACGCACACGAACTGGGACGGCTAACAAGCCTCAGCGAAGCGATCCTGGCTAGGCGCTCCGCAGCAGGCAGTACAAGCAGTACGACAAGACAGGGCAACGACGCCAGGAGAGGTTTGTTAGCCGTCCCTAACGCTTGTAAGGCGAGGCCAACGGTTCGCCGATAAACACCCCTTGCACCGGCCAGGCCACGCTTTTCCAGTAAGCCTCGATAGCCGAGGCGCCCAACAGGTAATGCTTGAGCAACACAGCCGGGTTGGGAAACTTCTGCCAATGATTGCAAGGCTCGGACACCGTGCCGTAGCTTGCCGTCGCGCCCGCCTCCAGCCAGCGCAAGCTGCTCATCTGGCCATTGCCCAGCAAATCACCGCCAGCAGAAGTCAGGTGGTCAGCCAGCGCGCCGGGGAAAAACTGCAGGGTCTCGAGAAAAGGCACTTTCACCAGCCCTGTCTGGTAGATCATGACATCCTGCACGTCGCGGATGCTGTCAGCCTTGAGGTTCTTGATCTCAAGGTAGCGCTGCGCCACCTTGCCCGAAGGCGGGAAAAACAAGGCGCGGCTACTGCGGTTCTTGTCCGATGTCGTCAGGTAATACGCGGTGGCCGCCGGCGCGCTGTAGTCGCTGGCGAAACCGCGGTCGATCAAGGCCTTGGCATCCTCGAACGATTGCACCGGCAACAGCATGGACAAGCGGTACCCCATGTCATTGAACGGCTTGAGCGAGCGTGAATTGAAATAGCGGCTGGGATGTTTGGCAGGCGCGCAGGTATTGGCGCACTGTTCGGGATCGAAACCCATGGTGATGGCGGAGGTGATCGAGTTGCACTCCACGGCATAAGGAGCAGTCCACATCATGACGATGGCCTGGTGCCTGGGCTGCAATTGGGCGTCGATCTCCTGTTTGAGCTGGCCGAAATACTGCGCGCTAAGCTTCTTCGGGCTGCCGGGAATACTGACCTTGATGAGGTTGTCCGCCGGGATACGGCGTACCTTGAGGTAATATTCCCCGGCCTGTACGCTCTCCGACTGATCGGTATTCACCACCACCGCCACATTCTCCGGCTGCAGATTGTAGCCGTCCCTATTGGGGGTGCGCAGGGAAATTGCCTCGCCCGCCAGCGCTCCCAAGCTTTGCAGCATCAAGCAGAACATCAGTAAATATCGCACGCCAGCCTTTATCCAGTACCCAATCCAGACCACATCAATAAAAATGGGAGCCGAAGCTCCCATGAATCTTACAATGACTGGATGTCGGACGCTATTACAGTTTGCGCCTGCGCCGCGCGCTAAAGGCAACCAAGCTCAACCCGGCCATCAACATGGCGGCCACTTCCGGCTCAGGCACGGCAGTAATCGCCAGGTTGACAGGACCGATGCTACCCTGGGCAAACAACAAAGCGGTATAAATGCCGGTGTTGGCAATGGAGAAGTTCAATACACCCTCGTCCACGCTGCCCAGCAAGTTCAAGGTGCCGAATTGCGTTGCGCCTTGCCCGATCGTCACGCCCAGCCAGGAAAAGCTGCTGTCCACATCCTCGAGCGTCAGTGAATAATCGCCGGCCAACAATGCCACATTGTATTTGTATATACCCGGGATCGTGGTCGCGGCATCCACCTCGAACACCGGTGCGGCCTGCGCCGCCATGCTGCCAGAGAAGGTCAATGCCACCAGCAGATATTTGACTGCATTCAATAATTTTTTCATGATCCGATCCTTATGCTTTATCAGAAATAGCAGGCGTTCTGCGGCGTGAGGTATACGCCACCAGCAAGCCTATCCCTACGCAAAGCAACGCCCAAGTGTCAGCCTCCGGCACCAATGAGACGGTAAAGCCGAAAGAGCCGACTCCAACGCCATTGTTAGCATCGCCAAACACACTGAACAGATAAGAACCGGCAGTCAGCTCCGGCAGGAGGAAAGTGCCGGAACCATAGAATGTGCTGATAAGCGTGGCCCCGCTGAATATACTGATGCCGAAGCTTCCGTCTACAAATGCAACCGGAAACCCGTAATCCAGCAAGGACAACTCATAAACACCCGCATCAAGGTTGTGAGAAAAGACAGCATCACTAGGCAAGCCGCCGTCAGCGTAAAGATAGCCGACCTCATCAACCTTGGTAGCTGCATTGGCTGCTGTCATCATGACCAGCATCAGTGCACCTACCAACCACTTCATTACAAAGCGTTTCATCATCACATCTCCCATCAAGGTAAAGACCAGAGAGGAGAAGCAATAAGCAGGCCAGAAATTTGTATCAAAAAATTACCATGAAAATCAACAAGTTAAAAAAGTTGATGATGTAGGCTGAAAAAAACCTGCACCACAAGCATCACGCCAGCTCAAAAACAGCGCTTTCCCGCACAACATTAGCTCTTCTGGGCGAGATTTTGCTGCCAGCGCCAACTGTCCACGCACATCTGCCCGATGCCGCGCGTCGCTTTCCAATTCAATGCCTGTTCGGCATATGCGGGATCGGTATAACTCGCCGCCACGTCGCCTGGACGGCGCGCAACCAATTGATAAGGAACAGTACGACCGCTAGCATCTTCAAAGGCCTTGACCATCTCCAGCACGCTATATCCCTGACCAGTGCCGAGGTTGCATGTGAACACCCCCGTTTCCTTGTTCAGCCGTTCCAGGGCGCGCAAATGACCAACCACCAGGTCCACCACATGGATATAGTCGCGGACGCCAGTGCCATCCACCGTCGGGTAGTCGCTGCCAAACACAGAGAGATACTCGCGCTGGCCTTGCGCCACTTGGGTGATGTAAGGCATAAGGTTGTTGGGAATACCGTTCGGGTTCTCGCCGATCAGGCCGCTTTCATGCGCTCCCACGGGATTGAAGTAACGCAAGATGGCAATGCGCCACTGTGGATCTGACTTAACCAGATCGCGCAGCATATCCTCCACCATAAGCTTGCTGGCACCATAGGGATTGGTGGCTGAAAGCGGGAAGCTCTCTTGTACAGGCACCGTTGCAGGATCACCATACACAGTAGCCGATGAGCTAAAGACAAATTGTTTCAGCCCAAACTCCTGCATCACACGCAGCAAGGCAATGGTGCCAACCACATTATTGTCGTAATAACGCAAAGGCTGAGCTACCGACTCAGCTACTGACTTGAGCCCGGCAAAATGCATGACCGCCTTGAACTGATATTGCCTGAACAGCGTGCGCAGCAGAGCCTCGTCCCGCACATCACCTTGCACCAACACAGGCGCCTTACCTGTAATCTGCTGAATTCGTTGGGCAACTTCAGCCTGACTATTGCTGAAATTATCCAGAACTACGACTTCATAGCCTGCGCTGATCAATTCTACACAGGCATGAGCACCAATATATCCTGTACCGCCAGTGACAAATACCAGGCCGCTATTCATAATAGCCTCGCAGCAAAACAAACCGAGATTATCCGTAACGCAATTGCAAGTTTGGAGTATTTATTCGACGACAAGGGGTCTACATGCATAGATTTCAGCTGGCTTTGCGGTAGTCGCACTGGTAGTGCCTCTGGCCCCGGTTGCTGGCGCAGTATTATCCGGCTTGGTGGTAGTGGCACTATTTACCGGTGTAGTTGTTTTTGTGTCAGTAGCTCCACCAGCAGTTAGCCCGACAGTGGGATTGCTAATCGTGGTGTTACCTGCGGTGGTGTTACCTATAGTCGTATTCGCTGTATTACCAACGACTGTGGTTCCAGTCGTAGCACTGCCTGCGGCGGCATTGCCAGTAGTGCTTGTGCCAGTCTTGCTCGCAGTGGAGGAAGAACTGCCGCCCTTGCCGCCTGAGCTACCTCCACCAGAGGCACCACCGCTTGAAGATGCACTGGCTTTGGCGGCACGCGGTGTCACTCTTTGCGGATCTGTTGTTGTGCTAACATTCGGCACGGATTGCTGGCTTTGCAGCCCACTATCCTCTGCTCCGGCAGGCACGGCTGCCGGGTTCCGGGCCGCAGGGGGCGCATTAATATTCTTGCCGGGATAAATCTTCAGGTTCAATGAACCCGACTGAGGTTTATCAGAATACGTAATGGTGCCATCAGGCTGTACCGTCTTATATACCTCACCAAAAACGGGGGAAATTGCTAAAATGTAGGAGCCCAAAAGCAAACAAAGATTTTTTCTCATGGTGTCAAGTTCCCGTACATTTGGCTATCAATTGAACACATATATTAACTTAAAATATTTTTAAGTCATCGCCCAAAAACAAATTACATACAAACTCCATATTTTTTAATAAACCATGCTTGAAAATACAATACTTGTCACTGGCAGCGCTGGATTCATCGGCAGTAACTTTGTGCTTGACTGGATCGCTGCAGGACTAGGCAAAGTGGTTTCATTGGACAAACTTACCTATGCTGGCAATCTCAATAACCTTGCTCAAGTGATTGACAATCCGCATCATGAGTTCGTTCATGGCGACATTGCCGATAATGCATTGATTAATAAGCTTCTGTCTGAGCATAAACCCCGGGCCATACTCAACTTCGCTGCCGAAAGCCATGTAGATCGCTCAATCCATGGTCCTGAAGATTTTATTCAGACCAATGTAGTGGGCACCTTTCATTTGTTGGAAGAAGCCAGAGCCTACTGGGACGCCTACAAAAACATGACGGATCCGGCTGGAAACAGCTTCCGCTTCTTGCACGTTTCTACGGATGAGGTCTATGGCACGCTGGAACCTGACGCTCCTGCCTTTTCCGAGACAACAGCCTATGCTCCCAACAGCCCATATTCTGCGTCAAAAGCCGCCTCGGATCATTTGGTCAGAGCGTATCATCACACTTATGGCCTACCGGTACTGACGACCAATTGTTCCAACAATTACGGCCCCTACCACTTCCCGGAAAAACTAATCCCGCTGTGCTTACTGAATGCCCTTGCTGGCAAGCCGTTGCCTATTTATGGCGATGGGCAGCAAATCCGTGACTGGTTGTACGTCAAGGATCATTGCAGCGCCATTCGTGAGGTGTTGAAAGCGGGGGCCGTTGGCGAGACCTACAATGTAGGGGGCTGGAATGAAAAAACTAATCTCGAGGTGGTCACGCTCTTGTGCCAAATACTTGATGAGCTAAAGCCCAGGGCAGATGGCTTGGCTTATGCCACACAGATTACCTACGTGAAGGACCGGCCAGGGCATGACAGGCGCTATGCTATAGACGCAAGCAAGATAGAACGCGAACTGGGCTGGAAACCAAGCGAAACCTTCGAAACCGGCATCAGGAAAACAGTACAGTGGTATTTGGAGCATCAGGACTGGGTAGAAAATGTGCTCAATGGTGACTATCGCCACTGGGTTGCCAAACATTATGACGGGAACTAGCATGAGAAAAGGCATTATTCTGGCTGGTGGCTCCGGAACCCGCCTCTACCCTGTAACCCAGGCAGTTTCCAAGCAATTGCTGCCAGTGTATGACAAACCCATGATTTACTACCCCTTGTCTACACTGATGCTGGCTGGTATTCGTGACATCCTCTTGATTTCCACCCCACAAGATACACCGCGTTTTGAACAACTACTTGGTGATGGTAGCCAATGGGGACTCCAACTGAGCTATGCCGTACAACCCTCCCCTGATGGCTTGGCGCAAGCCTTTATCATAGGTAAAGAATTTATAGGATCACACCCAGTCGCTTTAATCCTGGGAGACAATATTTTCTATGGCCATGATCTTGCTCTTGACCTAGTACACGCAGATCAGCGCCAGCAAGGTGCGACAGTATTTGCGTACCCAGTGCATGATCCAGAGCGCTATGGCGTGGTGGAATTCAACGATGCCGGCCAGGCAATCAGTCTGGAAGAAAAGCCCCTGCAGCCCAAATCTCGCTATGCGGTTACCGGTCTGTATTTTTATGACAATCAGGTAGTTGAAATCGCTGCAGGTTTGAAACCTTCCCCGCGGGGAGAGCTGGAAATCACCGACATCAACTCAGCTTATCTGGCTCAGGGTACATTAAATGTAGAGCTGATGGGGCGTGGGCATGCTTGGCTGGATACTGGTACGCATGAATCCCTGCTTGAAGCCTCTTTGTTTATTGAAACTATAGAAAAACGCCAGGGGCTCAAAATTGCCTGTCCTGAAGAAATTGCCTTTCGCAAAGGTTACATTTCGGCAGAACAAGTGCTGCAAATTGCCCAGCCATACCTGAAAAATGGCTATGGACAACATTTGGTACGCATGCTCAAGGAAAAAGTATTTTGAATGTTACTCCCACCTCCATTCCAGAAGTCCTGGTGCTTGACCCCAAAGTATTTGGTGATGAACGCGGCTTCTTTTTTGAAAGCTACAACCAGCAAACCTTTGCTGCTGCCACTGGCGTTAATATGCCATTTGTGCAGGATAACCATTCCATGTCCAAGCAAGGTGTTTTGAGGGGCCTGCATTATCAGGTGCAGCATCCTCAAGGCAAACTGGTACGTGTGCTATCTGGGGCAGTATTTGATGTCGCCGTGGACATCAGACGCTCGTCCCCAACATTTGGTGAGTGGATAGGCGAATATCTCTCAGCAGAAAATAAAAAACAGATGTGGATACCCCCGGGTTTTGCTCATGGCTTTCTGGTGTTGTCTGCACAGGCGGAGTTTTTGTACAAAACAACCGATTTCTATTCGCCTGAGCATGAGCGATGTATCACTTGGAACGATCCAGACATAGGCATAGTCTGGCCGGATAGCGGTGTGGATCTGCAGCTTTCCAGCAAGGACATGCAAGGAGATAGTTTGGCCCTCGCAGAGTTATTTGATTAATGCCCCAATACAATAAAATCCTGCTGACAGGGATACATGGGCAACTGGGGCACACCCTCAAACCCGCATTAGAAAAACTGGGCACAGTGATTGCCCTTGAGCGGGAAAAGCTTGATCTCACCAGCCCCGAAGCCATTAGAGACACCGTCAGGCTGATCAAGCCCGACCTGATCATTAACCCTGCGGCTTACACAGCCGTTGATCAGGCAGAATCCGAGCCTGGCATTGCACATGCAGTCAATGGCATTGCGCCTGGCGTTTTCGCAGAGGAAGCAGCCAGAATCAACGCACTACTCGTCCACTACTCCACGGGGTATGTCTTTGATGGACGAAAACAGCAGGCATATAGCGAAACTGATCCAGCAGCGCCTATCAATGTCTATGGCGCGGGAAAACTGGCAGGAGAACAAGCAATACGCGAGATTGCCAGCCCGCATTTGATACTGCGTACCAACTGGGTGTACAGCAACTATGGCAAGAACTTCATGCTGAAAATACTGGAGCTAGCACAGTCCCGCGCTGAATTACGCATCATCAACGACCAGCTTGGCAACCCCACCTCAACCAAGACTATCGTCAATGCCACCCTGGCCGCACTTGGCAACTGGGAGCCACAGCATACAGGCACCTACCATCTGGTGGATCAGGGGGAAACCAGCTGGCATGCATTCGCCCGCAGCATTATCCAGGAGTATGAACAGCTGGCGCAGCAAAGAAACTGGCCAGCATTGCTGACGACCGCTGAGCGGGTAATACCTATACCTACTACCGATTACCCAACCCCGGCCCAACGCCCGTTGCAATCCAGCCTTGATACCGCAAAGCTGCGCAGTACTTTCAAGCTTGAACTACCTGATTGGCAAGAGGACCTCAGGCGCGTCATGGCAGAAATGGCAGCATAACGCGGCGATAGCTTGAGGTGAATAACAGCTGTCAGGACCTGCCGTAGGTATCCTCGTAACGCACAATATCGTCCTCGCCCAGATAACTGCCGGACTGAACCTCGATCAAGTGCAATGGCAGCTTGCCCGGATTTTCCAGCCTGTGGGTGGAACCAATCGGAATATAGGTGGATTGGTTCTCGCTATAAAGCTTGGTATTGCCATCCACAGTGATCATTGCGGAACCACTGACCACGACCCAATGCTCCGCCCGGTGGTGATGCATTTGCAGGGATAGCTTTTCGCCCGGCTTTACCATGATGCGCTTGACCTGATGACGGTCGCCCATATCGATGCTTTCATACCAGCCCCAGGGCCTGTATGCCCGTGGGTGTATCTTGTGCTCGGAGCGCTCATTCTGCTTCAGGTACTCCACCACCTCTTTTACATCCTGGGCAGCATCCTTACTGGCAACCAGCACGGCGTCACTAGTCTCAACCACGATCAAATCCTTGACACCTATGGCTGCCACAAAGCGGCCCTCGCTCCTCACCAGACTGTTTTGCACGTTCTTGAGATAGACATCACCACGAGCAACATTGCCCTCTGCATCGCATTCCTGTACTTCCTGCAGTGAGGTCCAGGAGCCGACATCGCTCCAACCGATATCCGCAGGCACCACCACCGCATGATCAGTTTTTTCCATCACGGCATAGTCAATGGAAAGAGATGGAGATTCGGCAAAGGGAGCCTCATCCAGCCGGACAAAATCCAGGTCCTTGTAGCTACTGCTGACCGCCTTGTTCACTGCTGCAGCAATATCCGGCGCATGAAGGTCGAGTTGCTTGAGAAAAGATTCCGGCTTGAACAAGAACATGCCGCTATTCCAGAAGAATTCGCCAGAAGCAACATACTCAGTGGCAGTGGCGAGATCCGGCTTTTCCACAAAGCGATCAACCTGATAGCTGCCTGCGGAGTTTTCATTGCCCAGCTTGATGTAGCCATAGCCTGTTTCAGGTTTGGAAGGCTTGATGCCGAAAGTCACCAACTTGTCATCGGCAGCGGCAGTCAAGGCAATATGGATAGCCTGCTCAAAGCTTTCCACATCATTAATCACATGATCAGCAGGCAACACCAGCATATAGACATCCTGGCCTTGAAGCTGCAATGCAGCAGCTGCAATGGCAGGCGCTGTATTCCGGGCAACCGGTTCCAGAACAATGGAATTGGGCGTAATACCTACTTCGCGCAACTGTTCTGCCACCAGGAAGCGATGATCATTGCCGCACACAATCACAGGATTGGCGACCTCTGCCCATTTGGAAACCCTGAGCAAGGTTTCCTGCAGCATTGTCCTGTCAGTAACGAGAGGCAATAACTGCTTGGGAAGTACAGCGCGTGAAAGTGGCCATAAACGCGTGCCAGAACCACCAGAAAGTAATACAGGAACAATTTTCATTTTTCAATCCCATCACTAATTGATTATTTAACTGATAAATTTTTGCTATGGATTCCGGAAAAATCCTGATGACAACTTAAGTAACTCAACTCCATGACCATCGCTTTAAGCAGCGCATCACCCCTTTTATCATTCAGCAGATTGTGTGATGCGCTTTTCCTTGAGCTTGGCCGAGATAAAATTCATCGAAGGTAGCTCAATCAAGTGGTACATGATGTTGGACACAATCAGAATCACTGGGAAACTTGCAAACAGAATAAGTAATGCCGTTTGCTGGGTTACCTCAGCCGGATTGTTAAGCACTGCATAACCACCAACAAAAATGGAGAACAAGGGAATATGAATCAGATAAGTAGAGTATGACCACTTGCCGATATTAGTAATGACCTTATTATAAAACAGGATATTCAGCACGGATTTCACCAGCGAGGATTGTATACTCAGATAGCCCATCTCGTGGAAGATAACACCCAGAATAAACAACCAGATAAAAGCGCTGTATTTATCCTGCAGTATCAATAAACCAGCCAATAATATCACCACGTCAAAGTAATATTTCCCATGCTGTAGTCGCTCTATGATCAACCTGCTTAGAATCCCGACCAAGAAATAATCCACGGCCTTGAAGAAGAATGAATTATGCTGCCAGTTCAAATCGAGCACATGATGCGTGCCAAAGCGCAATCCCAGCAATACCACCACCCCAATGATGAGGGACTTCTCGGATTTCACCAGCAAGGGCAGCAATAAGGGCGCGATCAGGTAAAACTGCCACTCCAGCCCTATGCTCCAAGCCGGAGCCAAGAATGTTGTGGGAGAAAACTGAATCACTTCCTGCGGGAAAATGCTATGAATCATCAATAGGTGATTGAATAAATGCAGCAGGAAGTTATTGTCTTGTTCAACCAATCGCGCCAGCCGCATTGAAGTATCGCCGGAAAAACTCAGACCGGTATAAGCCACTTTATAGAGATCAACCACCAGAATGGCAAGCGCAATCGACACATAAAAAGCCGGGGAAAGACGGAAAAAACGTCTGGAAATAAAATGTGTGTAAGGTTCATTTTTGGTGAACAACAAATGCGTAATGACGAACCCACTCAATATAATGAAGACATTGACCGCAAGCTCAGGGTTGATTACCAAGCTTAACACTTTGGCGGCAACGGAACTAAGCAAGCCACCGTCGGCGAAAAACTTATCGACTTCTTCTTTATACCAAAAACCCGACAGATGGAAAGCATGCCCCAACACAACCCACCATGCCATATATCCCCGCAGGGATTCCAGAACCTGAAACTTATAAAGTTTAGACATAATCCTTAAGAGGAAACAGCATATTCACCCTTCCTGGCCCTCTCCCTTTCGTATGCAATATTGGAAGAAATAATTTAAAGTTAAATAATCATTACTACCAGATAATAGAATAAAACCATTCGATTTTGTTCTCATCCCTGATATGATTTATTTCAAACAATCGTTAATTTAATTTATTGAAAATTTTTCTCGGACAACTGTTTTACATTGACAAGATTTTTTGCAATCAAGGCATGGTACTCCTGATAATTTTCACAGATAGTATCAATTTGATTACAAATGATAGTTGAAAAACCTTTTTCAGGGACCACCGAAAATTTTTCGGTTTCAAAAAACTGCATCAGTCCATCTACCTTGCCTTGTGTCGATAATACGATAGATGGGATATTTTGATTCAGGCTCATGATGGAAAGATGCATACGTCCGGTCACTACAATCTTTGCCTCCTGCGCCAGGCGCTTGACCTGGTCTGGCTGCAACAACCTACCAACCAGGAAGGCCGCTGGATATTTTTCTGACAAAGTCTGGCAAACCGGCAAGTCATTCGCGCCAGGCCTGATCACATGCGGCAAAAGCACAATACTGAAACCGTGGCCTATCAGCTTGTCTATCACCTTGCTGTATTCATCAATTTGATCAATATCCTTGGCAATCAAGCCGCTGGCATTGACTAGCGCAATGCGCTTGCCAGCGCAGAATTCCAGCACATCCTCAATGCCTGCTGACTTGGTGTTGCCATTGGCAAACACCATATCGGCAACCAGCCTGATATTGGGAACGCCAGCATTTTGCAGACGCTGGAAGGAAACAGGGTCGCGCACGCACAATACAACGCCGCTTAAAGCTGCGTTTCTGATAGCAACAAGCGCTGCTGGATCAGGCTTGCCATTCCAGCTAAAGCCAAATACCCTAGCTGGAATGTCATTTCGGACAAAATAAGTAGCAATGTTGGAGCGCATGACAGAGGCGTCCTTATTGTAGCCGCCATCCATAATATCTGCGCCGATGATGTACAAAGCACGCGCAGATGCCATGATTTTTCTTAATTTGAAATAATCCTTGAAGAATCTGAACAAATGCCCATATATCAACCCAGGCATTTCAATGACTTCAAGATTGCTTGAATACTCAGCAGGAATATCGAGAGGGATGGATTGAGTATTGACAATCAACTTCTTACCTTCGATATTTTTCAGAAAGGACTCCAACATGGCCTGATCACCAATGTTACCCCCCCCTGGTGCCGGGATTAGAACTGAAACATTGCTATCCGTATCCCTAATAACATTGCCAAATAGCACATTAATAATAGATGCTACTTTGGATTTCAGATCAGCACTGCCCAATATTTTGAAGATAAATTGTTTGATCTTTTTCATTTTTTGTTCCAAATATAACTTTTCACATCGAAGAGCATGTTAACGCCATGTTTAAACTTGGGCACAATTAAATAGCAAACCAAAAGTATCGCCAACATTAAGCCCCACCCCATGACAATGTTGTAAATACCATAATAAATATAGTGATCAATAGTCCAGTTAGAAATAAATGCGGCACCATAATATACAGAAGCCATGATCAGCGGATCAACAATCATCCTCCTAGCTGGAATACCCGTATTTCTCAGCCAAAAAATCCCAAGAAGCCAGCTAAATAAAAGTCCGAATGAATACGCGTATGCAACTCCAATCACACCGCCAGGTAAGCCCAAACATGTAATCAGGATGGAAATAGGCCTACCGACCACTCCGAGCTTGAAAAGTGAACCAGTGATACCTTTGGACAAGAATACCCAGTAACTAGCGTAACTCAGTGCCAGGAACACGCCAGCGAATGACAATGCTCTAAATATAGGTACCATTTCCACCCATTGACTACCTAATATCAGCGACACCAGCCGCTCGGTCTGGCAGCAAGTTAACGCGAGAGAAAAGACCACCAAATGTACAATGATATTTTGTCCAAATAACAGGAAACGATTGTATTTATCCTGATCTTCAACTTGCAGTCTAGAAAGTACAGGAACCGCCACTGAAGATGATGGTGCATTCAGCTGATTCAAAGGTAGCATCAGCAACTTGTTTGCCCGGTCAAAAAATCCTAGTTGGCTTGCACCAATCTGGTTACCAATGAGAATAGATGGCACATTGCGTGAAAAATATCCCATCAATTGTGAGCCAGCCAGCCCCCATCCAAACTTGAAGAAATGCTTGATTGGCACTTTACGGGATGGCAAAGACGGGATCCAACCCCCGAATAAAATATACATCAACATTTGTAACAATGCTTGGGCAATTTGCTGATAGACAATAGCCCAGTATGAGAATCCAGCGTAGGCAAAATAGATACCGATACAAACACTAACTAAGACTGCTGTAATATCCGTGATTGCCATCTGGGAGAATTTAAAATTCCGATTTAACTGTGCTTTATATTGCGCGGCAATACCATTGAAAAGGAACACAATAGAGATTAACTCTGCAATTTTTATTAATTCTTCCTGTCCATAAAAACTAGCCAGAAAACCAGCAGATTCAAATGAAATCAGGGTAAAAATAAACCCGACCAGCACATTAACCCAGAACAGATTGCTGATTTGAGCCTTGGAAATATCTTTAACCTGGATAGACGCAGTTGATAATCCAAAGTCCAGCAAAATATCACAAACACCATAGATAGCAATCACCATTGCAACCAGACCAAAATCCTCTGGTTGCAGTAATCTTGCCAAGACAATAAGGCTGGAAAATTGCAAAACCACTTTCACAATTTGTCCTGACAGCATCACAACTCCGCCTCGGGCGGCTTTTTTCGATAAGCTCAAACGAATGACACCATTAAATTAGTTATTAATGCTTGATTAGCACGTCAGCCAAAGGCCTTCTGGCTGACAGAGGCACAAGTACATTTTCTGCGGGATATCCTACAGCCAAAAATGTTAAAATTCTTTCACTCGGCAAAATATTTCCAACCTCATGCGCCTTGCTGTCTTTATCTGGATTAACGCACCAGTTCAGGCAACAAGAAGCTATTCCCTGTGCTTGCAAGGCCAAAATGAAACTCATAAGGAACAACCCGCCATCTAGATGTGGTTCAAATCGCTCTGTAGAGTCAAAAAAAGATCCCAAATCACAACACATTACCGCCAACATTGGCACTTTGTGCCCAAAACCTCGATTGCCATTTTGCAAGGCCAGCATGCTATCTATATCTTCACGCTTAGAATAAATATGGATTTTCCAAGGCTGCCTATTACACGCAGAAGGGCTTAGTTGTGCTACCTCTACCGCCTTAGTCACTAATTCAAGGTCAATTGGCTTACTGAGGAAATTACGCGTGCTACGTCTGCTCAAGGACAATTGGTGTAATACATCAAATGACCCTGAGGGCGCATGCTGTAATCCAATCGGTGTTTGGTATTGGGCATCAAAACTGCGCGATTGCAGAAAGAATTCCAATTTGGTTGCCATGGCTTTTGCTTCGGCATTCGTGTCAGAAATGCTCTTGGCAAACACCCAGTAAGCTTGGAGTACAGCACAAGCAGCCTGATAAACTGCCGCATCTTTAGGGAGATTTACCCTTTCCCACTCATACAAAAGATGTAAAGTTTTTTCGGCAGCAAGCACGCCGAACCATCTTCTGTTTTCAGGAGGCAAGCACAAACCTTTCTCCAACTTGTGGTAATAAAATATCAGCTCGGAACTCAACTTCCAGTAATTAACGCCGGTTCTGCGCCAACCCAAGTACTTCCAATCATCAACAAAATCTTTCTTGTAGCTGATGAATCTAGTTTTCAAGTTTCCATAATACTCTTTATATTTTCTAAGGTTATTTTGTAGCCCTGGAATCTTGAACAGTAAGGGTTTCAAACTATTAACCACAGTGTTTGCACTCATCGCTCATCTCTTAATTACCAATATAGACCAACAATCGGAGAATATATGTCAGTATCAAATACGTTTAATGCCTGTTAAAATTTCAAGTACTATATTCACTGAAATTTTATACTTCAGTTATAGCTTCGCACTCGGGCCAAATCACATACTCAATGTAATACCTTACTCAAGGCTTTAGCTACCTCATCATTCCCAAATAAACGCTGGGCAGAGGCAGATATGGTGATTTTTTCCTCTGCAGTCGCTGCTGATATCCCTGCAGTCATTGCCTGCAATGATGTGAACACATGCAATCCTTGATAGCCTTGATCATGCTTCAACCACTGGAAAAATGGGGTTGCCATCGCAAATACAGGAACACCCAAACTGGCAGCAAAGAAGAAGCTGCCACTGACGATCATATCGGCATCGCAATGTGAAAGAATCAAGCCTTTGCTGTTTGCCACCAATTGCTCAGCCTCGGCCTCGGAAAGAAATTCAGCACGCAATTCAACATTGCTGAGTCCCCTGGACTGAATAATGGATTGTAGCTTGGCAGCATAAGCCTGATCCTCAACGAGGCCGGCAATAACAAGACGCTGTGACCCCCAGCTTTCCAGTAATTTATGGATAGCCTTATATTCAACAATTCTGCCGAAAATTACATAGTAATCACTGCCTTGGCTTTTAGGCTGTGCGTTTACCTTATAGAGGGGATGCGGTATGTATTTCGCCCTTTCACTCTCAAGATGGCCTGAATGTACAACAGAGATCGTCGAGAGCTTGATCGCTGTTTCAATGATCCAGGTCGCTATCGCTGCCTGACGGCCTTTCAAGGCATGAGGGTAAATATTGTGCCGGACAAAAATCAGCTTCCTGCCCATGATCCTGTAGATAAAAAACTTAAACAGGAACCTTGCTACCGAAAATAAATCCAGCGACTTGTTTTTCCCCACCAAGCTGTTTTCCAGCCAGTTGATGATGATGTAATCATAGCGGTTGAAAGTATTGCGCAAGATAAAACCAGGGTTCAATCTGGATTGAGTTTCGACACGGGCAGGCTCAAGGCTGTTAATCAACGCAATCATGTTCGCGATATATTGATTACTCGCCGTGGCTGGAGAAAATAATATTCTCATGTTGTTATCCAAACACCCTTTTCAATGAGGCTAGTCATTGCCAAACAAATCTCGCGTGTAGACTTTCTCATCCACATCGGCCAAATCCTGTGCCCTTCTATTGGCGACGATGACATCTGAAATCTTTTTAAATTCGTCCAGATTGCGGATGACTTCAGAATTGAAGAAATGATCTTCCTTCAGCTCAGGTTCAAACACCACCACCTTGATACCGCGTGCCTTGATGCGCTTCATGACACCCTGGATTGAACTAGCACGGAAGTTATCCGAGCCCGCCTTCATGATCAGGCGGTAGATGCCCACCACCTTGGGGTCACGCTTGATGATGCTTTGCGCAATAAAATCTTTTCGCGTAGTGTTGGCATCCACAATGGCGTTGATGAGTTTTTGCGGCACATTGTCGTAATTAGCCAAGAGCTGCTTGGTGTCCTTGGGCAGGCAATAACCACCATAGCCAAACGAAGGATTGTTGTAGTGATCCCCCACACGTGGATCCAGGCAAACCCCATCTATAATCTGGCGTGTATTGAGGCCGTGGGTGGCAGCATAGGTGTCCAGCTCATTGAAATAAGCCACGCGCATGGCCAGGAAAGTGTTGGCAAATAGCTTGATGGCCTCAGCCTCAGCACTGTTGGTCAACAGCACCGGAATATCTTCTTTTACTGCACCAGCATTGAGTAGATTGGCGAATACTTGTGCGCGGTCAGAAATTTCACCAATGACAATACGCGAAGGGTAAAGATTATCGTAAAGCGCCTTGCCCTCACGCAAGAATTCTGGGGAGAAAATCAGGTTATCCACACCCAGTTTCTCGGAAATCATTTTGGTGTAGCCGACAGGAATGGTGGACTTGATCACCATGGTGGCGTTGGGCGCAATCGCCTGTACATCCTTGATGACGGCCTCTACCGAGGAAGTGTTGAAGTAACTGGTGACCGGATCATAATCCGTAGGCGTCGCAATCACCACAAAATCCGCATTTTCATAGGCTTCTTGCTTGTTGGTCGTAGCCTTGAGGTTCAACGGCACATTCTTGAGATAGTGCTCGATTTCCTTATCCACAATCGGGGAAATCTTGTTGTTGATCTGATCAACTTTCTCATTGACGATATCCAAAGCAATCACTTCGTTGTGTTGTGCCAGAAGTACTGCAATGGACAAACCCACATATCCTGTTCCCGCAACCGCAATCTTCATAAGTGTCTTTCGCTAAAATTAAGGTAATAAAAACTTCAATAAAAGGTGCAACGCCCTTCAAGGTGTCAAATTTTGTTGCAATGTCTGGTACAGATTCAAAATTTTCTGGTTCATGGTCAGCGCAGAAAACTCCAGTTCATACTTTTTCCTGGAATTGATGCCCATGAGCTTGAGCGTTTCAGCATCCAATTCGTTCAGGCAAATACTTAAGGCCACTGGCGAATCTGCCGGGATGACAAAGCCATTCACTTTGTTCTCGACCAATTCAGGCAAGCCGCCCACATCGGTGGCAATCACAGGCTTGCCTGCACGCATGGCTTCCAGTGCAGCCAGGCCAAAACCTTCCCAGCGCGAAGGCATGATAAACACATCGCAACTCGCCATATAAGCCTGCAGATCCTTGGGCGCCAGCCAGCCGGTGTAACTGACATTGTCAGGCTTGATGCCCAGATCAATATCTCCCAGTGAAGCGTCCCCCACGGCAAAGCAATGAATGCGCGCATCGACATGCTGCAAGGCAGCCAGCAGCACATCTATGCCTTTCTGCCGGTCAAAGCGGCCGGCATACAGCAGGCGAATCTTGCCCTGAGGCCACTGGATATCCTGAGTTGATTGCACAACCTCCGCATCCGACACACCGTTCTTGACCAGTAACAGCTTGGATTCATCAATCCCATGTTGCCGTGCCGTCCTAAAATCATGTCTCGAGATGCAAATGATTTTATCCGTCAGCCGTGACAAACTCTTTTCCACCAGACCTATCAGCGAATTTTTCCACTGCGCGGAACGACGATCAAACGCCCAGCCATGGGAACAATAGACCAATTTTGTATTGCCCCTGCGCCAGCCATAAAGCAGGCGGGCAGTCACCCCCGCAAAAGTACCATGCACATGAATCACATCAAAATGCTGCAGCGGTTGTAATTTCAGCAAGGCTTTGGCCACTTGCAATAAATTCAAGATACGGTTGCCGACATTGGCAAAGGTGTGGACATTGGCATTCGCTGCGTGGTGCAGATAAGGCAAATGCGCATCAGGAACCAGAATGGACGGCACATGGAAGGCTTCATGACTGCCTTGGAATTTCAGCACCTCATCCAGATAGGTCGCCATGCCGCCTTTCAGCACCTCAGCCACATGCAATACGCGAATTTTAGTTGTTGTAGTCAAGTAAACTCCCTGAGAACTGCCAGATTGCACAGCAGTACAAGATTCATGTAGCAGCGCTATCGCCGCGTTTTTTCAATCACATCCAATAGCGATAACGCAGATTGTTGCCATGTAAATTTACTAGCATGAACCTTGCCACGTTCAGCCAAAGTAGCTCTCAAGCCAGGGTTTTCCGCGACCTCGTCAATATGTCGGGCAAGGGCCAAGGCATCCGTTGGAGAGAAATAGAGGGCAGCATCAGCGCATACTTCGGGGATAGACGCTGCATCAGACACAAAAACAGGGCATGAGCAGTACATGGCTTCAAGCGGTGGGATGCCAAAGCCTTCGTAAAGGGATGGAAACACAAAGCACATGGCATTTTCGTAGAGTGCGCGTAACTCGGCATCACTGACATAACCCAGCAACTTGACCCGCTGGGAAAACTCTACCTGCACACTGTCAAATATTTTGGCATTGCTGCCGCCGGCAATCGCCACATCAATTTTCTGGTTCTTGATATGATCCAGCGCCTGGCGTATCAGCGGGAAGTTTTTATGCGGTGCCTGACTGCTGACCGCCAGCACATATTGCCCGGCCACCAAATTAAATTTTTCCAGAATACCAACGTCTGCCTGTTGCGCCTGGATATGCTCGCCTCCTTCGGAAATCACACTGATTTTTTTGGCAGGCACGCGGAAGAATTTGGCGATATCGACTTTAGAGAATTCCGATACAGTGATGACATGACGCGAAGTCAGGCCCAAGAGTGGCATCAGTGTTTTGTACCACAGCCTGAATTTGCTGGAGAAGGTCTGGGGGATACGATACACTGCGGCATCGTGAATCACTACCAGATGCTTTGGATAAAGTACCGGGCCGGTGTTGCACAAGCTGATGAAAAGACTCTGGCGTTTCCATAAATAAGGCAGGATACCTAGCTGTTCCCAGACCTGTCCGTCACCAAAGCCTGCATATTCTATGCGCATATTGGTGAATGACTCCTTTACCTCAGCGGCAGGTGGAACCAGTATCACAAACTCCAGATTAATGACTTCAGGACGGGCATGCGTTAGCAGCGCATCTATGGCCCTTAATATTTCCAGCGCAAATCTATCTACGCCCGTCAGACGTCTGCCCAAGAAACGTCCATTAATATAAATGATCAAAAAAACCCCACTGCATGCAATATATGAAAAGAAACTTAACAATTGAAAACATTATATTTTTATATTACTTTCAAACTGATAACATCATAATGGTGTCAATTGTACCGTTTACTAAATACTTTAATTTATTTAAAATCTTCTAGTAGCTTTGCACTCAATCCTGCCAAGGAAGATACATCATTCACAGAATGATAATTAATGTTTGAACCTCCGATCCTTACTACCGAGCGAGGTTGAGCTGTTAATTGAACTTTAGAAACTACCAAGCTTTGCGCTTGAGTAGCCCATATCAGGGGATTACTTGAATTAATGGTTCCATACGTTCCAACTTTAATATCTGAAACAACTGCTTTAGCTACTTTTACAAAATATATTGGCGATGTCCCGATATTAGCCATTGTGATATCACTTATATCAGCGTTTTCACAAGTTGCAGTGATACCACTCGATGGGATATTCAATAAATCAAACTTTTTAAGAATCAAATCACCATCATGTCTAGCGATGAGCGTTCCATGAGCTTTTGCGTTAGAAATTTTTAGATTTTCTGCAATAATTTTTCCAGATGAATTTTCTGAATAAAAACCATGGGGATTAACTTTTGTAGCGCAGAATTGTCCAGCATTTTCAATTACACCATTCTTAATAGTAATATTGGATGGGATCCTAGTTTTATAGTAGCTTTCAGCACCGATCTTAACTCCAGCGCCTGAAGTGCCATTAACGTAAAATCTTTCCACAGTCACATTAGATTGGCCAATAATAGCTATTCCTCTAGCATATGAGCCATTTACAACAATATTATTTGCATACCCTCCAGAGGCATCCGGATGTTTGCCGTAATTGACAAAGGCTAGACCATCATCGCCTGTATTCAAACAACTATAATCTAATGCAATAGGGTTATTACAATTCGCGAAATGCAAACCATCTGCCCATGTATCCCATATTTGAATATTCTGTGCAGTACAATCATTACACAAAGTAAATATTAAGCCTGTAGCTGGCGCTTGAAAATAAACTCCGTCTTGAACGACGACATTGTTACAACCGCTGAATTCCAGAATCCCTCCATGACCAATTCTTCCTGCAGGGTTAGTTTTGTGAGAAAAACTGCCTCCTATCAGCTTCAGATTACTGCAGCGAGAAAAAACAATACCTGTTGCTCTATTGTTCAGTAATTTTAGTTCAAAATTTGGAGAAAACTTAGCAGTACCACTTCTATAAGATATTGTTAAAGGGTTAGTAATCTCATAATTACCTTCAACTAAATCTTTATTCCCAGCTAATACTTCGTCTAATTCCTTTATAAAATCTTTATTTCCTAAAACTGGAGATGCTGCAGCAAAAGCGGTTTTAGGAGCAAGATAGGACAATAACAAAATTACCGACGACTTAATGAGTTTCCGGCGTTTTTCGAACATTTCCAAAATCCCCCTTAACAATAATGTAAGCAATGATCATGCCTATAAATCCCGTAAAGGCCCGGGAAGTACCCAAGTAAGGATAACGAAATATCTCAAGAAGCATTATGAAAAATGCGGGGTATAACACAACACTAACAAAATGCCCCCTCAAATAGCCACGAAAGAGCAAGCCAGCAATAAAAGCAGTGATTGCGAAATAAACAAAGCCTAATGGCAGCCCCAAATCCAATATTACTGAGTAGACACCAGAAGGGTTATTAAATTCATCATCTCCATACCGACTAAGAAATAAACCAATGCTGAGGTTCTTCATATCAACATAATGAGTAAAAATCCCACCCAAGACTGGGAATTTATGCACCCAGTTCAAAACATTCTCAAACTCAAACGTTGGCCATGGTAAGGTCGAAAGCATACCGGCTCCATTGTTCAAGGAAGTATAATAGTATGCAGCAATACGGCCGAGCGCAAATTCCCAAAAACCTGTCTTGCCGGCGTAAACGGGAGCATTCCAAGATCTAAAGAATTCAGCCAGGCCAAAATACAAAACCAGAATTGGCAAACCAGCAAAAGGTCCTGCAGTAACGAAAAACTTGACGAATCTAAATCTATCAAAAGCCCCCTGTCGAGTTGCGAGCAATGCGAAGGGTATCAAAATCTCAATAAAGGCTAGGCGCTCTGCCCAGGCAAAAACCCGCAATAATGTTAATAAGATTATTGCGATAAAAAGTAAAAAGACATCAAAACTCAGCTTGAGCTTTGCTATAAATCTGGCATAAATATAAATAGATACGAATATAGGAGTAAAATTAACTAAGGAGGTAATTCCTTGAGTCATCCCAATATCTCGCCTTGAAAGCCCTTCCCCGGTAAAAATATGAACGATATTGATAGGATTAAATAATAACTCCTTAAACCAATATATATACGCAAGGACTGCTATATAGCCTAATGCTCTCAAAGCATTATTAACGTTTCCAGCCTCAACGGAAGGGATACCAATACTAATCTTACTTCCCATCCATGCAGATACAGCGCAGATAAGCACTACCAGCAAAGCCAGCATGATGTAATAACTGTCCAGGTACACATGCGTACGCATGGTGAATGTGGACGAATCCAGTGAACCAAAGCCCCAGATCAGGAATATCATCGGGATCAGGAAACCAAGACAAAGCCCGTGTGGGGATAACCACCACGGCACTTTGATGTCGCTAAGGGGTTTTGATTGCTTATCTTGCATCATTTTGTGTCTTTAATGAGGTAATTGATTATGCATCTGACTTTGCTGGCCCAGGATTCTTCCAGCGCTATCTCTTTGGCTTGTTGCGCTAAGCTGGCAAGATCAACACTGAGCAATGTCTGTAATTTCTGGTTGAATTCCTGCGGGGTTTCCGCAAGCAATACAAAAGGCAAAGCCCTGCGCTCAAGCTCTGGCGTTTTACTGGAAACTACAGGCAGGCCAATGGCTGCATATTCAAACAATTTCATGGGACTGCGCCCGGCATTGGAAGGATGACCAGACAATGGCAGCAAGCCAAACTGGCAATGCTGCATGAGATTAGGCAGCGCCGCATACTTCACATGGCCCAGGAAATGCACATTGGCAAGCGGCGCAAACTCAGCCTTGTATTTATCTTCGACAGGCCCCGCCATCAGGAATGACACTTGGGGATTCTCCTGGGCAATCAGTCTCAGAATGCCGAAGCCAAACCTGTGATCCAAAGCCCCGGCGTAAAGTGCGCGCGGCGCAGGAGGCAAGCTCAATTCCTGATGCTCAAACTGCAGATAATGCTCCAGATCGACACCATTTTGCAACAGCAATACGTCATTGACGCCCAGTCCGTGCAGATGCTGCTTGACCGGTTCAGAGGTGGCAATGAAATGCCGTGCATGAGCAATCACGCGCTTTTCTGCCTCAATGATGCTGGGGTCGTTCCTGATCTCGTGGTAGACATCTGTCGGACGATAGACAATCTTGGCTTTGGGGAAATACTGCAGCAGATAAACCAGCCTAGGCTCATCAATCAGTACGATGTCAGGCTCAAGAAAGTCGTGTCGTTTCAGCTGACGCAAAGCGGAAAACTTCAGGAAAAATCCAAACACTGAAGTCGGGACCGCCAGTTTATTGGCAAGCCCCCAGGGCAGGATGGAAGCTGGAATCACATCCAGCGCCTGGTTGATGACATCACCCGAGCGCCACCAGCGCTTGAATCTTTTCACTTCAAAGGGCTTGCGCCAGAGCGCCACGTGGGCAGGCGTGATGGGTGGGCTTAAATGGACGACACTATGTCCTTGCAAAGCAAACTGCTTGGATAGCTGATGTGAACCAACTACAAACTCACCACCAGCTGCAGTATGACTTAGAAATAATATCTTCAAACCTTATCCCTATGAATACACAAGATAGCCAAGCAATGACGAATAATTAGGTGCTGCCAGAGGGCAAGCACTTGTCTAGCTTAGTTCTCGCCAAAATAACTAGTTAATCGGGGATACCCGATTAAAACATTGCCTCAACTTCATCAGCACCTGCGAGACAACAAGTAGGAATACTGTTTAGGAAGGTATCAAGTACTTGCGTTTATCCGCAGGCACCGCCTGAACCAGATCATGCAGAAACTGCTTTTGCAGCTGCAATGACTGCCCGGCATCATCCTCACCCAATATTTGTGAGGTTCTGACAAGTATGCCGTCCACCACTTGGTGCTTTAAGCCTTGCTCTACAATGTGAAGTCGGGTTTGCCAGGCACTGCTGCTGATCAGATTGCCAATCCTGATCCAGTACAGCACCAATTCCTCGCGCTGCCTGGAGCCAGCCAGCAAAGCCTTGGATGGAATGGCTTCCGAATTACCACCAACATCCACCAACGTGTCCTGTTGATTGCGAATGGAGAAACCTTGCGCTGTATAGCAGAGCTCGGGTCTGTGAACCTTGACTTCCTGACGTTGCATTTTGCCGTAGGCCAAGGCTAACATGATGACTTGCCCCTTGTCGTTGGCATAACTCTTCATGAGCACTTCGTCATAAGGGTTATCGATGCTGGGTTCGCCATCTCTTCTGACTGTGAGGTCCATTTGTATCTGGTTAGTTTTCACTTCCTGCCATTGGCCAAAACTGCTGGGCACGAAGGTTTCGAGTTGAGGATCTGCACGCACGGAGCTGAGATCAGGTGTCAGCGCCAGCGCAATACCGGAGCTCACCACCATGCATACGGCCAGGATGTTGATTAGTTTGATGCTCATATCAGCTTTGCAAGCCTGTTTTTAGGCTTTGTACGTTTGCCAACAAAATATTGAATCAGGCTGTCTACGGAAATGATCAGGGTCAAGGCCACAACAAACAGCAGGATACCCGCAAAACCGTGCACAAACCCTTGGCCTATTTCATCACCAAAGTAATAGGTGATCAGGGTCAGTACAATCACGCGTATGACGTTGGCTGAGAACGAGATGGGGATGATCAGCAAGGCCAGCAACAGATTGCGGGCCAAGGAATCATGCCTGACGATATTGAGATAAAGCAGGCCCAGCGCCTCCAGCGAAATCAAAGTGTGCATACCGGCACAGGCATCAGCCACCAGCAATTGGTATTGCCCGATCTGAATGATGACCCCAGAACGCGCAATCGGATAATCAAACCAGTACAACACATGCTCGGCAACATAGGACACCGCCACCTTCATTGGCAGGGTCACCACATCCAGCATGGAACCCGGCAACGGAATCATGAAGAACAGGAAGAACAAGGGGAACCAGAAGCGCTTGAAGGTTTTGGCCTTGTAGAAGATCAAAAGCAAACCCGCCAGGACCGGTATCTGCGAGCCCACATCAAATACCAGGAGATCCTGTGAACGGCCTATGATGTAAACTAGGAGGCCGAACACCAAGATCAGGATGCCTAGCCATCGTCCACTTTGCCTGATATTGGCAGGATCTAACAGGATTTCCCTATCTACCCAGACCAAATACAGCACCACCATCAGGATCAATGGACCATGGGCCTGATCCTGCATCTGCCAGACAGTATTCATCAGATTGAGATACGTAGGCACGAACAGGAACAGCAGTCCAATCAGCAGCGGCAGCACATGCTGATACTTTCTTACCTGGCTGCTGGCTACAGCAATGCTCTGGTTCAAACTCATTTTAGTTTTCAGTCAACACCGTGCCCACAACCGGCACCCGGATATTGGAGAGTTGCTCGACCACTTTCGTCAAGTCATTAGCTTTGGACACATGACGCTTTGCCAGCAGTACAACGCCTTCTGTAGCACTAGCAACAGACAGAGGCTCGGCATGACGATCGAAAGCAGGCGCATCCACCAGGATAGCGTCATATTCACTGCCTATAGTGGCAATGAACTGCTTGAGGAAACCACGACCCAAAAGCTCGCGCGGATTGGGCGGTATGGTACCGGATGAGAGGATGGACAAATGTTCAAACTCTGCCAGCCTGGTAATGGCAGACGAATAATCGCTTACACGACCCGCGAGAATGTCTGACAGGCCGGAGGAGCTCTTGATATTGAAAATGCGGTTCTGGCGTGGATTATCCAGATTGGCATCTATGATCAATGTCTTTTCACCCAGTTGGGAAAACACCACGCCCAGATTGGCTACCAGGTCGCTAGTGTCATCCCCTTCATAGACGCTGGAAAACGTCAGGCTCTTCTTGCCCTGGGTAAACCAGTACAGCATAAGTTGGCTGCGGATGGCGCGATATTTTTCCACATTGATGCTGAACGGGTCATAAGCCGCCACCAAGCTCTCGGAAAAATCACCACGCCCATCCATCAGGTAAGGATAGGCAAACTGCTTGGATAACACATAGTTAATATCGGCAGCAGACACCAGACCCAGACTTTCGGCAGCTTCACCGAAACGTATTCCTCTTTCCTTTTGTAAACGCAGGATACGCTCTGCATCCTGAGGCGTGATCTTGCCCATCTTGAGCAGCATACCACCAATGCTGAAATCCGCATTTAACGCTGGTATCGAATTGTTGCTGAGCACATCATTAGTCATGTCTATATCCTGCAAAATTAGTTTTTCTTGGCCAAAAGACGTTGGATCTTGGACTGAGACTTACTTTTGTCTATCACCCCAAGCAAAGGGGCGCCAACAATTTCAACCAACACTCTTTCGGAGCGCACACGCTCGTTGGTCAATTCAGCCAGCAAGCTGAATAAGAGGCCCAGGATAGTACCCAGTACTAAGGCAACTGCAATATTCAGAATTTTCTTCGGGCTGCTTGGATAGAGCGGTGGTGAGGCAGGATTGAGAATCGAAACATCCGCCTGATTGGACTGGCCCTCAAGATTGATCTGTGCATAGCGTTGAGCTGCAATTTCATAGGCTCTTTGCGCATTCTCAACTTCACGGTTCAAAATAGTGAGCTCATCCCTGTCCTTGTTCAAACTCATGACACGATTCTTTTGCTCGGCCAAAGAGGCACGGATTTCATTTTCGCGCTGCTTGAGGATTTTGAAGTTGCTGGTGATATTGACCGAGGCTGCCTGTATCTGTTTATTCAGTTCAGATTTCAAGTTATCGATTTCAGCCTTGGCGCCCTGGTAGAGCGGGTGGTTGATCGCGTACTTCTGCGAAATATCAGCAAACTTCGATTCAGACCTCGCCAATTCTGTCTTCAGGTGCAAGACCATAGCATTGTTGGCCACATCAGGAGAGTCATAAGGGTTAGAACCCAATGCGCTATTCTGGCGCGACTGGGCTTCCAGTGTCTGACCCTGGGCCAGAACCAATTGCGAGGACAACTCGTTCAGCTTCGCGCGTTCGATATCTAGGCGCTCATCAACACTGACTATGCTTTTATCTTGTTGATAATCAGAAAGTTTTCGCTGGGCCTTACTAACTTCGTTACGCAGTTCCTTCAGTTGTTGTGCGAAGTAATCAGCTGCCTTTTTGGAAGGCTCTACCTTCAACTCAATCGTGGCCCGGATATATTCTTCCGCAAAGGTGTTGGCAATCACCGCAGCAAATTTGGGATTGGCACCATCAAAATCGAGTTGCAACACACTACTGTTACGTGCGGGCCTCACTTCGAGTTTTTTCAGCAACAGGTCAGCCAGCCAGTCGGTAATATCACCCTCACCACCGGTAGCATCGTTGAAGCGTGCAACGACATCCTCACTTTCAGTCAGCCTGAGAGTACTCACTACCTTCTTAGCGATTTTCTTGCTGGTGATGATGTCGACCTGAGTCCCCATATAACCTGGGAGTAACTGCGCAGGTACAGCCATACCAGTTACAGGATCCACTCCCTTGTAATTCACAAGGATACTAGTAGTGGCTGTATAGCTGTTTGGTAAAAATACATTGAGCGCAATGGCTACAGCGATCGCTACAGCGATCGTAGAGATGACCACTTTATATCGTGCTTTGAATATGAGGAGCAGCTGAGAAAAACTCATTAGATAACCCTTGCCTGTGAAGTAGTGTTAAGTCACAAATCTTATTAGAAGAAGCTTTCCTGCACATACAGGACATCGTTGGGCTTAATTAAATCATCATGCTTGGCATTGATGATTTCAATATGGCCATTGGCATCTCGACGCTTAATCTTCACGCCTTTTTCCGTACCACGTGGGCTCAAACCACCACCAACAGAGAGGGCTTGCAGCACTGTCATCTCGTGCTCAAGACGATACTGGCTGGCACGTTGCACCTGACCATAGATATAGAACTTCTCGAAACGTTCAACATACACAATGTCGCCGCCGGCAACGCGGACATTCTTGCTGAGGTCACCGGTGCGCATCATTTCAGCCAAGTCAATCTGGTCTCTGAGCGTCTGGCCATCAACAGTGTGGACCAGAGTAATCACATCACCCCCTTCAGGCGAGATACCACCAGCCAGTGCCAGCACGTCTGCAAGGGTCTTGGCACTATCAATAGGATAACGTCCTGGACGATTGACCTGACCCAGAATAGAGACCTGCAGGCTTTGGAGCTGGGCAACGATGATGTTGACATGGGCGCTCTTGAGGAAACCGCCTTTTTCCAGAAGACTGGCAATCTTCTGCTCGGCTTGCGCAACTGTACCGCCGCTCACATGCACTTCGCCAATCAGAGGATAGGTGATGGTGCCGGATTCACTGACCCTGACCTCAAGCGAGAGATCAGGCTGTTCGAACACCGAAATTTTCAGTACATCACCAGCGCCCAGAGGAATGTCAGACTCCGCAGCATGCGTTACAAACGGTGTCAGACTCAGCATCAGCAGGAAAAACCATGTCATTAATTTTTTCATTTTACTATCGTCCTGAGATTAAGGATTTGGGAGCACTTTATTTCAGGCCACTAACACCACTGGCGATATCATCTTCAGTAGATATTCGCTTCTTTGTCGGTGCCTTGGATTCAGCGGCTGTTTCCAGTTTTTTATCAATGTATTCAATCTTGGCATCTGCCTTCAGACGCTTGACTTCATTTTCAGCCACTTCCTTGCGTGACTTGTTGAGCAGGTTGTTCTCAATCTGTGGTGTTGCCTCTGCCAGGGAAACTGGGCTGTCCTTGATTTCATTCATCATAACCAGCATAGTGCGAGGACCCATACCGATCACAAACAACTTGCCCTTGCCTTCAGCCTTGAGGCGCTCGGAAATCTGCGGGGGCAATTCAGCCACGCTACGTGAAACCTGGCCTTGATCATACTGAATGCCGTGCACATCCATCCATGCAGCAACTTCCTGCAGCGTCTTCAGCTTACCAAGCGCATTTTTCAACTCATCATTGGCGTATTTGGAGTCAATCAGCAATTGATCCATCTCCACCATTCTGCGCTTGCTGAAGAATTGCGGATTCTGGTTATAGTAACTCTCGACTTCAGCCTTGCTTGGCTTGCCAACATTGCCGAGCTTGGATTGTAGGTAAGCCTGGGCAATGATCTGTGATTTTGCACGCTCAATCGCGGTCATGACGTTAGGGTCGCGATCTACCTTGGCCTTGAGTGCAGCCTCCTCCAGCAATTGACGGTCAATCAGGGCAGTCAGTATCTGTTGCGTTGCCTGCTCACGTTGATTTTCCTGCACATTGGCCCGGCCCAACTCTTGGTTGACCTGGTGCACGGTGATTTCTTTGCCGTTGACCTTGACCAAGGACTGGCTGGCCTTGGATTCATGCTTGTCGCCACAGGCAGACAACGCGAGCGCCAGCACGGCGACTGCGCCCACGCACATCGTTCTAGATTGCTTGAAATTAGTTACCAATGCCTTATTCACTTTCCAATCTCCTCAAAATCTATTTAAACAACCTAGTAAGCGTTATCTTTTTTGAACACAACCAGCACAGTCCTGATAATAATCCAGAAATCAAAAGCCAGAGACCAATGCCTCAAGTAATCCAAGTCATACTCGATACGTGATTCCATCTTATCCAAGGTGTCAGTTTCACCACGCAAACCATTCACCTGGGCCCAGCCAGTAATACCTGGCTTGACCTTGTGACGCAGCATATAGCCCCGAATTAGCTTGCGATATTGCTCATTGTGCGAAACCGCATGCGGCCTAGGCCCCACGATACTCATCTGACCTTGCAGCACATTGATGAACTGCGGCAATTCATCCAGTGAGTTCTTGCGCAGGAACCCCCCAATCGGCGTCAAGCGCTGATCGCGCTTCTGCGCCTGCACCACCTTGTCACCATCCTCCATCACTTTCATAGAGCGGAATTTATAAACTATGATCTCTTCACCATTCAGGCCATAACGTCGCTGCTTGAAAATGACCGGCCCAGGGGAGGTCAACTTCACTGCCAGCGCCAGTGTCAGCATGATGGGAGACAGCATTAACAGAATAAGCGACGCCAAAATAATGTCACTAGTCCGTTTGATTAAACTATTGAAACCCGTGAATGGCGTTTCCAGAATGGCCACTACCGGCACCCCGGCCACATCATCAAAGCGTGCCTGAACCAAATCAAAGATATAGATATCCGGTACGAAGTAAATCGAGGCCGTAGTGTCCTGCAATTCCTCGAACAACTGGCGGATGCGGGGCTGGGCCGACATCGGCAGGCTGATGAAGATAATCTGCGTATTGTTGGCACGCACATAAGGGGCGATGTCCGCCATTGACCCCAGCAAAGGGACGTTGCGCATGCCCTTGGGATGCCTGCCCACCTCTCTGTCATCGAACAGGCCTTTGACCTCCATGAATAAGTAGGGGTCATCGTTGATTCGATTGATGAGACGCACACCAATATCATTGGCGCCCACAATCACCACCGACCTGACTTCGCCATTCTTGTGCAGATCCGAGGCTATCTTGCGTATGGTCAGATGAGTGACGATAAACATGAGCGGCACGCTGGCAAACCAAGCGTAAATCATTTCATCCAAGTACTGACTGGAGAGATCCGCCGCGTAACCGATGAACACCAGCACCGCAACCACAATACCCCAACCAAACAGGATGTCCCGGATGTAACCGAGAATCTTGCCGCTACGCCAGGTACGATATAAATCTAGGCGTTCATAGACATTGGAGGACACAAAGTAGGCCAGGAGCGCGAGTATCAGGTAATAGCCATTGAAAGGCTCTCCAAATACCAGAGTGAACCCATACAGGGTGCCAAGAATAACCAGCGGATCCAGCAGCTGCTTGAAAAACGCGACTAAAGGGATGTCATTAACGGTCATTTGGCTTTGCACCATCAAAATTCATATCGACCAGTAAGCGAAATGCTTGTCGCGTTGTAGTTGAGGAGTGGAGAGGTTGAGTCTCGCAAATTTCTGTTCACACTGGTGGTAAAACTAAGGGACTCCATCGGGTTGTAAATCAGCGCTACGGATAATGACTTGTTCTTATCCGTACGCCCTTGATCCAGCCCGGTGATATCACCTTCAAACTTGAGCTGCTGATAACGCGCAGATGACGACACCATGACTTTGCTGGTAGCGCTGTAGGTCACACCAGCACTGGTACCACTATCAATGACGTAACTTGAGGTCGCAACGGACAGCGCATTGGCATCGCGCCATGCCGAAGCCCTGAACGTGGTTTTATCGGTCATGGACCACGTGATATTGCTGTGCGCATTGAAGCCGGAAAAATCACGCTGGGAAAAACTGTCATGCTTACGATCGACATAACCACCCAGGAATTCAAAACGTGTCTTGGCAGAGTAGAGCCAGCTTATATCCACCTTGATGGAGTGCTGGGTGTAGTCATTATTGATAAAGACCACGCCGACACCCGGGAAAAACGCTGGCCTGTCCTCAGGACGTGTGCCGCGCGCATGGGTATATACCAAGCCAACCTTGCTGCCGGATTCGGCAAGGTAATCTAGGCCCAGTTGCTGGGAGTTTTCCTGGAAGGAGGCCACGTTTAAAGTTGTGGAATCATACTCAACATCCTGGCGCTGCACTCCAAACCGACCACGCCAGCTTGAATGGAAACGCCAGTTAGCATCAAACCTCTTACGCTCCTGGGTACGCATACTTAGATCAAAGCCACGGAAATCCGCAAACGGTAGCATGGCTTCATTTTTGTAGTATTCAAATTTTCCATCCAACTCTGAGCCCAACACCCAATTCCAGCGAGCGGTAATATCCTTGCCGGTGTTGTCCAGGTCTGAGTTTCTGTTGTATTTGGTTTCGTTGACACTAATATTGGCGTACAGATTTTGTTGGCTGATATCCTTATCAAGAATGATGCCAACCCTGCCAATCACGCTGGTGTCCGACTCCTTGTCGGAGCGCCGCCTCAGATTGTCATCGTAGACATAGGTGGCGCTAACATAGGGACGGATGACGTCGCCCTCCGCCGCCAGAACAGGAGCAGCATTTCCTGCTGCATTCCAGCTTATGACTGCCGTGAGGACCAGCTTTTTATAATGAGTAGAGTCTGTTAGTCGCAAAGAAATACTTCCCCCATGGCTACCAGTAATGCCAATTACCGGTATAGATAATCCAAACTCCCAATATGCCGTTGGTCACCGCATGGGCGATGATCGGCATCCATATTTTTCCGCTACGGATATAAAGCAAGCCGTATGCCAAGCCAGCAAGCAAGCCGGCAAACCACTCGGTGTGCTCTATCGCGAATAATGCGGATGAAACAAGCAAGGCCAAGACGCTTACCTGCCGCGGATCGACGTTGAGGAAGTGTTGATTATGAATCCAGCGCATCAAGAATGAACGCCAGAACAGCTCTTCCATCAGGGGTACAACCAGTGCAGCCCCCATCACCCTTGTCGCCATTAGCAGACAGGCATCTGGTCCGCTTCCCGGATTAAATCCTGCAGACCGGTCGCCAAGCAACATCCATGGCGCATCCAGATTGATCCAGGCGATAAATACTAGCACACCAATAACAGTTGCGCTCAACCACGACTTTGCTCCCAACGAGGATATATCGCGGAGCTCGGCATAATGCTTACGTAAAACCCAGAGCAATATGGCTACCAGGCCGACCTTGATGCCATAGAGCCAACGCAGATCAAGCTCAGTAGGCGCGAACCGGGCAGCCAAGTCCACCGCTGCCATGAATAGCATATATAGCGCAAACGGGGCTACGCGACTCCAAATCGGCATATTCAACCGGGATAAAAACATATACTAGATAAT
The DNA here is from genome assembly GCF_045984385.1 of Methylobacillus draconifructus. Lineage (NCBI taxonomy): Bacteria > Pseudomonadati > Pseudomonadota > Betaproteobacteria > Nitrosomonadales > Methylophilaceae > Methylobacillus > Methylobacillus draconifructus. Next base: position 63,031 of record NZ_JBJQIJ010000004.1, on the reverse strand, counting down.
CAGCTCAATCGGGCATGATACAAAACTTCGCTCACAAATGATATAAATTCTCATTTGTATAGTCTATTCGGACTAAAAAATAAGTCGGCATCAAGCCGACTTATTGAATGCTACTGAGCTACTGCGATAGATTTATGACAAATCCTTGCTTTTGCGACGTGCCACAACACCCATCATGCCCAGGCCGATCAGCATCAACGCATATTCGGATGGCTCAGGAACGGCAGCCACACGGAAACCACTCAACCAGATTTCCTGGCCTACACGACCACCTTCGCTGGTAGAAGCGCCCTGGATGATACCGATAGCGTTGCTACCAAATACATAGGTGTATTGGGATGCATCTACGCTCAGGAAGTAGATTCCGGAATTGGGGTTATCTTCACCGATGCTAACATCGGTACGAATGGCAACCTTGTCCAGATCAAGATAATCGCCTGCAGCGGCATTGGCAGCATTGTAAGACGCTACATAGCCAGAGCGTGATGGATCACGCAGGCGGTAGCCGTCTTCAGCACCACTATAAATGCCATAAGCGAAATACCAAGCAGCAGAAACAGTGTCTACATCGGCAAAACCAGTACGTACAATAGAATTGATTTCAGAGATACCGCCGCCGCCGTGGATATTGCCTGTTGGATAATTAGGCAGCAGTTGGAAGTAACTGCCGATAATCAGCTGGTTAGTGGTTGCATCAATCCATACGGTGTCGATGAAATTACCAACCTGAATGCTGTTGTTCACAGGAGAGTATACGGCAGTAGTGACAGAAGCCTGCTGAGCCCAGCTGGATGGAATACCGCCAGTCAGGAAGAACGGGTCTGTCAGTACGTTGTTCACGCTGCCAGGAGTGCGCTCACCTGTGTTCAGGACATCGACAAAACCGCCTGCGTAGGCGCTGCTGACGCTCACGAGCGCCAGTGCGGCACCGGCAATAGCTTGTTTGAATACTTGTTGCATTTTTTAAAATCCCCTCTTAAATTGAGCCATTGCCTTATGAACAGACAATGACTCCGTTCTTGATTAAACTACTATCTCCATAGCGCTTAGTACCGTTGCGGTACCAAACTTACTGCGTACTGGCTTTAAGCCAGATTTTGCTTTTTGCGGCGTGCAGCCACAAAACCTACCACTCCCAAACCAAGCATCATCAAGGCATATTCTGATGGCTCAGGTACTGCAGCGACAGTTGGAACAAAACCACCGATGAATCCGCCTACAATGGCTTGGCCTTCTTCACCAGCTTGGTAGTAGCCAATTGCCTTATCGCCCCAGACATACTCTGTAGCATCAGTTTTTACGAGGAACAGGCCGCTGTATGGGTTGCCTTCGCTTACACTGATGTCAGACTTTTGACGCACGGCATCCGCATCAAATGCGACAGTGCTGCTGTAGGAGTAGTCTTCGGTACGGCCGGTTTCGTACAAACGCAAGTCGAAATCCGAGAGGAATAGCCAGGCCGATGCGGCGTCATACCCATCGAAACCGTAGCGGTAGAGGAAGTTTACTTCTTGGTTGTTGTTGACTTGGTTAATGTACCGAGTACCGAATACCAAAGAATCGTCTCTGCTGTCGCGGAACACGAAATCATAGATAGTGGCCTGTGCTACGCCAGGCAACAATTCGACCCCGGTTGTCACGTGATAGTCGAGCAAGGTCAGCACACCTGCACCGCCGCTTGCGGAATAAGAAATCGAAGTCGCAATCAACTGGCTTGGGTTGCTGCCATATCCACTCAGCCAAGTGTAACTAGTGGCATCCAGGAACAAAGGGTCCCGGAATGGATTATTGGCCCCACCAATCAAACCACCATTTGCTGCGCTCAGATTTGCCAAGTCGTCACGCAAGTTAACGAAATCACCTGCATATGCAGATGATGCCGAAACCAGCATGGCAACTATTGCCATAGACCTCAAATTCATCATCAATCTCCTTTTGTTAAGAATGGCCAAGTCTCTATAGAACGAGACTCCATTGCTGACAGTCATGATTTGATATTGACTATCACCTGCCACTATCTGCAAATTCCGGGCCTAATTGAGGCGATTCAGGACATGTTCCCTTGCACGGCCTAACTTGAGAATTAACAACAAAGAAACAAAATATTTACAAATCATTTACATATAAGACATTTTCACCGTTCCAGCCTGGAGGCCTCTCAGGTAAAAATAGTCCGAACGGACTATTCAAACCAAAGAAGGAAAAATCCGGCGGGGAAAATTCCCCTTGCCAATTTCGGCTGCAAGCAACCAATACGGTTATTCACAACCACCAACAACCAACCGCTCTATTTTGGGTTACCCTGATTGGCGGAAAGCTTTTTCCAGTTGAGATCAAACGCCAACCCAAACCAGATAGCACGGGGAGCGCCGGGTCCGATGAATGTGGTGTTCTGCCATTCAGCATTGTTCGGGTTAAAGACTCCATTCGAACCGAACGGGCTGCGTCCCAAATCTCCAGCGGTGGCATATTCCTTATTGAAAATATTGTCCGCCTTTACAAACAGCGTCATGCCATAGTCAAACTTATAAGTAGCCCGCAAGTTGAATATGGCATAGCCCGGGATAGTGCCTTTGCCAATGTAGTCGTAAGAGTCGCGGTCAGCATATTGCGCATCTCCGGGATAGCCGGCGTGCGTGGCCGCCCTTGGTCTATGTTCATTATTCTCATTTCCACGTACATAAGAGAATGAATGCATGATCATATTCAACGTGGCATCAAACCTGTCGCTGAAACGGTAATTCCAATTGGCCTGCACAATATGCCTCGGCATCCCGGACAGGCTGTCCCCCGGCTCAATATTCACGTAGGACTGCAAAGTCTGCGGAGCGGTATTGCTGCTGTTATTGGGATTGATGGCGTTGGCTGGCGACTCGAACGTAGCCAGTAGATAAGTGTAATTAACGCCGAACCGGCTCTTGCCCGCTTCTCCCCTGAAGCCCATTTCTATGCCCTGGCGCAGGGTTTCACCGAAGTTGTCGAATACGCCACGATTTTTCCGTCCCAAGGGCATGAACAGAATGTCGTCTTTAAGCTCCGTCCTGAAGAGTCCGGCATTCCAGGTCATCCCACTATGATTGCCACGCAGGCCGATCTCGTATGAAGTTGAGCGCACCTGCTTCAAATAAGGATCCGCAGATAAAGAAGTGGGAATCGAACAGCCATACTGAAAATTGGTGCTGCCGGGCTGGTTATCCTTGGTATGGTCACGTGCGCAGCCAAGCTCGACTATCGTAGGAATGCGCGCACCCCGGCTGATATTTCCATAAACGCTAAGGCTCTCGATCGCCTCCCAGACTACCCCAATGGAAGGGTTGAAACTTTTGTACTTGTAATCCCCATCAGTACAGACAAAACGGGCAAATGTGACAAAGGGGTCGCCGGGCAACGGGCAACGCTGCCTTCTTGGGTCCAGCAACCTGCCGCTATTTCCATTCAACGGATTTGCAGGGTTGATTTCAAACTGATAAAGATCATTGCCGAAGTCGGACATCAACTCATTCACCACATGCGACCAGTTAAACCTCGTGCCATAAGTGATGTGCAAATTGTCCTTGGGAGACCAGGTGTCGCTGAAAAATAAGCTTTTGGTCGTACTGTGCCCTTTCAGGTCATTGCGCAATACAGGATACTTTGCCGCATACAGCCCGTCCCAGTAATACCCTTCATCCCTGACATTGTTGACTTGACGGTCTGCGTCAAGCTCGCCGTACATTTCCTGTTGTTTGAATTTGACCTTGTTCTTGTCAAAGCTTCCTCCAAACACTATTTGATGGTTTCCCACATCCCATGCCGCTTGCAAGGTCAACCCGAAACTGTCCTGGTTCAGGTCGGAAAGATTGAACCGCCCATTGATGTAATCAATATGCAACCGGCTAACAAGCTGCTGATACTCATCATAAAAATCGCCATTCATCGCGGACTGGCGCATCTTGCGCTTATAAGCCAAGGCAGAGATGACAAAATTATCACTTACGTCCCAGCGGCCATTCAGGTTGTAATGATCCAGTTTGTTGGTGGACTCATCGGGAGAAGTGAACACCCATTTACGGTTGGTCTCCGCCATTTCGAAAGGCAACAGGCCGTTGCCGGTCAATGCGGTATCCACATTGAGCACGCTGAAGTTGAGCTCGCCTTTGGGCAGCTTCAAACTCGCGTTGTTGTATAGCTGGCGAAGATTACTGGGCGAATTGCGTCTCCAACCGTCTTCCTCAAAGTGGTTATAGGCTGTGAACAACCCCAGGACGCCATTATTGATGCCATTGGAAAGCTGTACCTGCTGGCGTCCCCAGGCGCCAGAGACGACCTCCCCGCGCAAGAAATTATCGGTAAAACCAGTCTTGGTACGAATGGCAAGCGCCCCCCCCAAAGTATTCAGCCCGAACAATGGGCTTGAGCCCGGCAAGAGGTCCATGGACGCAATCGCGTTCATGGGCAATAAATCCCAATTCACGACATCGCCAAAGGCCTCATTGACCCGCACGCCATCCAGATAAACGGAAATGCCTTGCGGGGTACCCAGCATGGGTGAGGCGGCAAAGCCACGAAAGTTGAGGTCCTGCTGGAAAGGATTGCCTGCGTAATCATTGATGCTCACCGACTGCATGTTATTGTTCATGAATTCGGTAATGTTGATCGCCCGCGACTCCGAGATTTCCTTTCCGGTCGCGCTTTGAATATTGGTTGCGGCTTGCTCCCGGTCGAAACCTACGCCAGGCAATGGGCTGACAATGCGGACGCGCGGAGCCCGGATCACAATCTCCTCCACCCTGATGGCGGGCTCGGGAACCGCATTCCCCTCCTCTGCTGCAATATTTGCTTCCCCTTCTTCTGCGGCAATCGCCAACTCTACAGAAGCCCCCAGCATTAACAGTAATGCATAAATGACTTTATGCTGGCGAATGCTTCCCAGCTTGACTTGTGTCAACACGCTCTCCTTCTCCATATCCATCATCTTGTTTTTTCTAATGAATACTGGCTTTCCAGCCAGCTTGGAGAGCAACCCAGCAAAAGTTAAGCCATCAGGGGAATGACATAATAACCAACTGTTTTTATTGGTAAATTAATGAATTGAGATTAGTTAATGATTGGATGATGGTTGTATACACACCCATATGGCTGTAGCCAATGGCTACATACAACCAAATTAATTAGAAAGGGCAAAAGCAAAAAGCCACCGACTGGTGGCTTTGGAATATTGGTAGACCCGAATGGACTCGAACCATCGACCTCTGCCATGTCAAGGCAGCGCTCTAACCAGCTGAGCTACGGGTCTATTTGCTCTTGAAAACAAGAGAGCTGCGCATTTTAGCGCAATGCCCTTGGGTTCGCAATCCTGAATGCCAAAAATCTAAGCCTGCATGCGCAGAGAACACGCCGCTATAATAATGACTAAGCTCAAACCAAGGTTCTTCATGCTTCCTTTTGCCACAGCCAGCCACCATATCGACCAAATTACTGACGGCATTGCCGAGCGAGGCTACGCGATCGTGCCCGGATTCCTGCCTGACACGTTTATTCAATCATTGCGTACTGAAGCCATGGCACTGCAGGAAGCCGGCAAGCTGCAGCGCGCGACAATAGGCAAGGCTGAAAACAACCAGTTGGATAGCAAGGTACGCGGCGACCTGATCCATTGGCTCGACCATGCCGATGCCAGCCCGGTGCAGCAAGAGTTTTCTGCCATCATGGAAACCCTGCGCGAATCGCTCAACCGCCACCTTTTCCTGGGATTGTTCGAGCTTGAAAACCACTTCGCCATTTATCCTCCGGGCGCGATTTACAACAAGCACCTGGATCAGTTCCGTGGCAACGAGGAGCGGCAGGTCAGCTGCATTCTCTACCTAAACGAAGACTGGAAAGAGGAATACGGCGGTCAGCTGCGCCTCTACCTGGATGGGAAAGAACCCGAGCCTTATATCGACACCGTACCGCTTGGCGGCACGCTGGTCGCGTTTCTATCCGGCAAGTTCTGGCATGAAGTGCTTCCAGCGTCCCAGCCACGCATCAGCCTGACCGGATGGTTCAGGAAGCGCGGCTCCAGCCTGTCATGAGCTTGCCAGGGCTCGACCCCCTGTTCGACCCGGAACAGTTCCGTGCCAGCGGCCATGCATTGATCGACATGCTGGCCGAACAGCTCGCCAGCGAGTTGAGCGGCGATGCCAGCCTCATCCAATGGCAGCCTCCGCTTGAGGCGGAACAAGCATGGCAGGAAACCATGCCGGAGCATCCAGAACTTCGTCCTGAAGATTTCGCCGATTGGATTCGACAGGCAATATTGCCCCGCAACCTCGCGATGCACCACCCGCACAGCATGGCGCACCAGGCAGCGCCGCCCTTGCCCATGGCGGCGCTTTCCGACCTGGTGGCTGCACTGAGCAACCAGGCCATGGCGGTCTACGAGGCAGGCCCGGCGGCTACGCTGATAGAGCGCCAAGTCATCCGCTGGCTCAATACCTTAATCGGCTGGCCTGAAGGATCTGGCGTGCTGACCTCGGGCGGCAGCCAGGCCAATCTCACCGCCCTGCTTGCAGCAAGACAGCAGGTTGGGAACAGCATCTGGAACAAGGGCGTCGACACTGCGCCGCGGCTGCGCATCCTCACATCAGCGCTTTCGCATTACTCCATCAGCCGTGCCGCAGGCATCATGGGGCTAGGAACGGAAGCGGTCCTCCCTGTAGCAGTGGATGCGGAAGGAAAAATGTCCACCGATGCCTTGAGGCAAGCGTATGACATGTGCACAGCACGGCAGGAAACCGTCATGGCGGTGGTGGCGACCGCAGGCTGCACAGCGACCGGCAGTATCGACCCGTTGCAGGCAATAGGGGAATATTGCCGCTCGCACGGCCTTTGGATGCATGTCGATGCCGCTCACGGGGCCTCGGCACTGCTTTCGGCAGAACATCGCAAAAAACTGGAAGGCATGGCGCTGGCGGATTCCGTCACCTGGGATGCGCATAAGCTGTTGTACATGCCCGCCACGGTCTCTGCCGTGCTGTTCCGCGACGCTGCCAGCAGCTATAGCGCGTTCTCGCAGGACGCCTCTTACCTGTTTCATGAGGACGACGACATAGAAGCAATGGGTTTCAATACCAGCCGCCGCACCTTGGAATGCACCAAGCGCATGATGGGGCTGAAATTGCTGGCGGCTTTCAAGCTCTACGGCAGGCAAGGAATGGCGACCTTGATCGAGCATGTATTCTCCCTGGCTGGACAGTTTGCCGGCCTTGTCGCCAAAACCCAACACTTTTCCTTATTGATGCTGCCGCAGACCAATATTGTCTGCTTCCGCTATTTAAGCAATGCCGCATTGGATAAGGCAACGTTGAATGCTTTACAGATGGATATCCGAAAAAAACTGCTGCAACAGGAGTTATTCCATTTGAGCCAAGTCGATATCGATGGGCATATCTGGCTACGGTGCACATTCATGAACCCTTATACCCAGCCGTCGCACCAGCAAGCCCTGCTGGAAAGCATCCGGCTTATCGGCGACGGCCTGCTTATACAGTCCGCCTGATAAGCGCCAATAAAAAAGGGCAGGTGGATCCTGCCCTTTGCTTCCTCAAATGCTTGCCTGCTTACTTGCCGGACTCCAGGCCTGCCAAGCCGGCCTTGATGAAGCTGTCTACCGCATTTTGCGCAGTCTCATCGTCCTGGCCTTCAGGAGGTTCGTTACCGGTATCGAAACGGTAGAAACGCGCCATCCAGCTTACCTTGGAACTGCTGCCGTCGGCCTCAACCTTGATGCGGCCGGTCAGCGAGCTTACCGGCAATGCCTCGAGGGCGATCTCGCCGCCCAGGCGGTATGACAATGTCTTGTTGGCGACGTCCAGCTCGTCTACCTGCTGCTGGATCTTGCCTCCGTTTTGCAAGGTCAGGTTGGCGGTCTTGTCGTCGACTGCCTCGCATGCCTTGACTTCAGGATGCCACTTGGCAATGCCGCAAGGCTCGGCAATCTTGGCCCAGACCGCGTCCGGGGCTGCCTTGACCACAACCACCTCATCCGTCTTGCGCGGGGTAGGGCCGTGAGCGAATGCAGGCGCGGCAATGGCAAGGCTGAGTATTGCAATTAATAACTTCATCTTTTTTTAAACCTCAAATGTTGTTGAACGAAATCGAAAAACCTTGGCGGCATAAAAAACGCCAAAATCAATAAAAGTGCTGGCAAGGCAAACCATGGCCTGAGGTCGGTCTTGCCTGACCGCCAAGTTGCCATGCCGGTTGCGGTGGCATCACGCGCGAATCCATGCGGCGAGTCCAAGCGTTTATATTTAAGGCCTGTGGTTTCGGCCAATTGCTTCAGTTCTTTTTCATTCAGCCCGGAAAGGTTGGCTTTTGTATCTTCTGCCGGGTTGCGGCCATGGGATGCGTTACGGCGGTTAAGGCCGTCGTCGTCCTCCACTTCCATGTCCTTTTCCATTTCATGGACAGACTTGGATGTGAACATGCCGAACGTGGCAAAACGCATCACTTCTTCCAATTCCCAATAGCCAATGATGTTGTCGTGCTCGTCCAGCTTGGGAATCCTGCTCAACTCTTCCTTGCCTGTACCGACCAAGATGCCGCCGACTTCGCCCGGCTTGCCCTCGAACTTGGGCAAATAATCAGGGTTGGATGGCGGCGCCTGGTGCCCATCGGTAAAGAATGCCAGGTGCACGTCGGGCCCAAGCTTGGCTGCCTGCTCGATGCCGCTCAACACCCCGTGGGTAATGAACGAATCCGCAGCCCAGGCCATGCGCCAATCCATGTGGTCTATGGTTTGGTCCAGCGCGGAGAAATGCGCACAGACCTCTAGCGGCCGCACGATGTTCTGCGTTCCGCGTTCGGTAAACATGCCAAGGGCGACGGTGGAGCCGCAAGGCAGGTCGCGCAATGCTTCGCGCATGGCTTTCTTGGAGAGCTCCAGCCGGCTGATGCTCTTCCCGTCCAGCGTATAGTCACGCACGTTCATGCTTTGCGTGATATCCAGCACGAAAAACCAATCGAACACCCGCCGCGGCAACGTGGCGCTGGGGCTCAGCATGGTAATCACGAGCAACACCACGCTTGCCAGCATCATGCGGCCGCGCAGGTCCAGGCTGGAAAATTTAAAGCGCTGCAAAATCAAGGCATCCCTCTAGGAAAACCGGGAATCGACGGCCAGCCGTCAGGGCGCTTTTCGTCTTCCTTCACCTCATCGTCATCCTCGTTATAGCGGTTTGGCGTCTTCACCCCGGCAAACGACGGCGACAAGCGCAAAGCAAGCTCCAGGTTGTATTTGGCCTCAATCCATTCGGGATCGATGAGGAGCGCCTTGCTGTAGTTCTCCTTGCACAGCGACATCAACGGCCCAACCTTGTCCCAGGAAACGTAGCCTTCGCTTTCGAGGATATCCACGCTCTGGGCAAGATACAGGTTGCCGGAATTGAAATAGGCGGCTTTGCGCAGCTTATCATCCCCTTTGGCAGCGGCTTCGACATAGAGCTCGAGCGCCTGCTCGGTTTGCCCTTGCTCTGCCAGCAACCAGGCATCGGCAAACAGCTCGCGCGCGGACTTGCCCGCCTGAGGCTCTCCTGCTTCCAGCTTGTGGTTGTAAATGCCCGCACGGTACAGACTCACGCTGCTCCAGACCAGGCCTGCCGTAGCCAGCACCAACAAGAGCAACATCCACGGAAATAGCCTTAAACGGCGCGCCATCTCTTAACCTCCGTCAGGTGTAGGGCAAATAATGCTGCGGCACACAACAGCGACAATAAATAGAATATCCAGCTCAAATCCTGGCGCGCAGCGGCTTCGTAATACTTCACAGGCTGGTTCTTGAGCTCGGCGATGTCGGTCAGCGCCTCTTCCACCGCTTGTGGGCTTTCCGCTTCGTATATGTGGTAGTTCACGCCCAACGTTTTGAAGTAATCATGCAACTGATGCTCGGGATAAGCATCGAGGTCCTCATCCTCAGGCGCATTCTTGATGCTGACGCCATTGGCAGAACGCAGGTAAACCCAATACAGGGAGGCGCCCTGGCGATGGAACATTTCGCGCAGCAAATCCTGCGTCTTCACGTCCAGATGCGCCCCGCCATCGGACACCAGCAGGATCGCCCGCGCGCCGGTAACCGGGCGCCCCTCGAAATAATCCAGCGCCATGCCGAGGCCGCGCGCCACCGCGGTAAAGCCCATGCCGCCCGCTTCCGTGGCACGCAATGCGGCCAGCACCGCCTCTCGGTCGCCGCCCAGGGGCGCAACCAAGATGGGAGAGGTGCTGAACGTCACCATGCCCAGCAAATCCTCGCGACTCTGGCTCACAAAAGACTGCAGGACACGGCGTGCCGCCGCCATTTTCGATTCGCTATCGCTCTTGGCGGAGTCGGCGAAACTGTCGTTCATGCTCGCGCTGCGGTCCAGCACGATCATGACGTGCGCACCACGACCGACCTTTTCCAGCTGTTGCTCGCCCCAATACGGCCCGGCCAATGCTATCGCCATTGCCGCAATAGCCAACGCCCCCGCCCAGCGCCAAAAGCGTTCTATCCACAGCGACAGCTCATCCTCGGGCAAGCGCAGGATGGATGGGTAGGGAAATGCGGCATGGCCGCGCACCAGCAATGGCACCAAAGCCAGCAGCAACAACGCCAGCCAGCCCGGCGCTTGCAGCCCGGCGCCCGCGTTCTGGAGAAACTCGCTCACGGCGTCTCCATCAAGCTCAGCTGGCGTGCCAGCTTTTCCACCTCGGTCTTGCTGATGGTGTCGGCCTTGCCCGCAAAGAACATTTGTTGCGTCGCCAGGAAGAATTTTTCTATCTCAGCTTGGAATTGCTGCGTTTCAGGATGCTTGGCAAAGAATTGCTTGAGGCCTTCCTGGGTGACGGCAGCCTTGGCATAGTCATTGAACGCACGGCTCAAAATCCGGATCGATGCCTGCAACCCGTCTTGCTGGTTGCGCAGGCGGCGGATTTCCCGCGCGGCCTTGCGGAAAGGGCTGGCATGCTTGCCGCGGAAAGGCAGGTAGTCGAACCGCCAGGCAAAATAAAGAACAGCGACCAACAGTCCGACAATAGACCAGCCTATTTGCTGCAGGATAGGCTCCAGCGGCTGCGCCTTAGGCGCGATGGCCTCACGCGGCGTCGCCTGCTCCTTGGTCAGCATCGTGGGCAGCATCGGAGCCATCAGGACTTCGGCTGGCTGCAGACGCGCCACGAAGATCTCATCTCCTTTGCGGAACTGCAAATCCAGGGCGCGCAATGGAATCGGCCGGACATCCCGCAGGGTGCGGAATACTTGCCAATCGAACAGGAGGGTATGCTTGACTCCTTTGCTGGTGTTCTCGGTTTTATGCACGACATCGCGCAACTCGATATGGGCGCCCGCTCCGAGGCGCTTTGGCAACGAGCTTTCATCGAACTCAAAGCCTGTCGGCACCACGACCTCCACCCGTTGCTCGACTATATCACCGACACGATAGCCGATGTCGCGCACGAACGATTGCGCATTGATGCTCTTTTCCGCGGCAAAAGCAGGCAAGGTCAGGAATAGCAAAGACAACAATACACGTCTCATCAACTAGCCTCCAAAAGATGACGCGTCAGCAAGCCGGCATCAAATTTGTCTTCAATAAAAAATGGGGCGCGGGCGCCGTATTGCCGACACAGCTTCTTGAGTTCGCTCTTGCGTTCCAGGTAGCGCTGTTCGATTTCGCGCTTGAGGCTGCGCCGCAGGAAAATGGAACGGTCGCCTTGACCCTCCATATCCCTGACGCGCGCCCATCCCCATTCAGGAAGGTCGCGGTATTCGCTGCTGTCCCACAGCACCAAGGGCACGACGTCGTGTGCAGAGAAACTCGTCAAGGTATTGCTCAGCAATGTCTCATCCAGGTGGAAATCGGAAATCAGGAACACCAATGACCGGCTTGGTCGCACCTGCTCGATCGCGCGCGGCAAGCCTGTTGCCCCGGACTGGGGGCGAATGTCCGCGCCCAATATTTTCCGATGCAATTCCTGGGCAAGGCCGCGCCGGGCGGAGGGAGGGCTGAACAGATCCTGCCGGACAACGTCATCACAGGCCAGCAGCGAAAACGCGTCCCCGTGACGGGTGCTGGACCAGGCGATTGCCGCGGTAATATCGGCAAGCAAGCGCTTCTTTTCGGCATTGCCGGCAAACCGCATAGAGGCTGATACGTCCAACAGGGCATACACCACGATCGCCCCGCGCTCGAAGAAAGAGCGCACCACGTAACGCCGAGGAATCACGCGCAGGCTGGCGCGCAAATCCAGTCGGCGCGGATCGGGATTGTCCATGAAAGGCACATGCCCGGCAAAATCTGTCCCGCTACCGGGTGTGCGGGTGGCATGGGCTCCCGGCTGGGCACCGCGGGCACGCCAGCGGAGGTGGTAATAGAATTCCTGTGGTGTAAAGCTTGCCAAAATAATGCTTGCCTGTCAGAGCCTGTGCAACCTAGGGCGCAGGGATCTTGTTGAGTACGCCGCTCAGCAGTGCAGGGGCAATTTCATCGCGGCGCAATTCGTACGCCGGCGTAAAGAACACACGATGCCCTACGGTTTCAGGGAAAACAGCACGGATATCATCCGGAGTCAGGTAATCGCGGCCTTCCAGCCAGGCGCGTGTACGCGCTGCCCGCATCAACATGGCCATGCCGCGCGGGCTGGCGCCTCCGGCCACCAAGCGGCTGATATCGACGTCTTCGATCTCGATACCGATACGCTCCGGGTGGCGCAATGCCTGCCAGATATTGACTGCATAATCCTGCAAGGCAAGCTCGGAACGCACGTTTTCCTGGATCGCGGCGGATACCGCGTTCAGTTTGTCGTAGGGAACCAGGCCTGGCTCCAACGTCTCGATCAGCGCGTCCGCATCGTGGAACCGGCTACTGAACATCAAGTCGCGCTGCAGCTCTTTATCCTCCGGCGCGGTCACGGAAACTTCCATGAAGAAGCGGTCGCGCGCCGCGGCTGGCAACTCGAACGTTTCCTCGCGCTCGAGACCGTTTCTATCGGCAAAGACGGTCAAGTGGGGAAAGGAATAGTCGCGATTGAACGCATTGACGCTGCGCTCAGCCATCAGTCTCAGCAATAGCGAATGTGCTTGCGGCCGGGCACGGTTGATTTCGTTGAAGAAAAATACGGCCAGGTTTTCCTCATGCCGCAACAACGGTCCAGGCGCCACGGCAGGCTGGCCATTCTGGTCGATATAGGCATGGTAGAGAAAATCGCCCGGCATGAGGTCGATCGCGCCCTCGATGCGTTGATACGCGCCGCCAAGCAAGCGAGAGGCCGCTTTCAGCAAGGTCGTCTTGCCAACCCCGACGTCGCCTTCAAGCAGGACATGTCCGCGCGAGAAAATGGCAATCGTCAGTGCGCGAACCTGTTTCTCCAGTCCAAGCATGACCTTATTGGCAGATTGCTCAAATGACAGTGCGCGCTCTCGCCACTCATTCAGATTTATTTGCTCTTGCATCTCATTGCATCCTGCTGACTGAAGATTTTATTTGAATGACACTTTGGGAAATGTCATTTAAATAAACTACCAACCAAGCCTGCCATCTCAGTAAAAAGGCTGATGTCCGTATCCGGACATCAGCCTTCGACATATCACAAGCTTACTTCACGTCAAACTTGAAAGTGCCGGTAGCCTTTGCATTGGCAATACGCTTAGCATTGCGCTCATCAATTGCCTTGATAGCAGCTTCTTGCTTGCTGAGTTCAGCAGCATCGTGCTTAGGATCGTACTTAGAACCAGCAATCTTCTCTGGATAACCAGGCTTGGCTTGCCAGCAGTCGCCAGGAGCACGACAGGTTTGGCCGTCATATGCGAAAGCAAGGCCAGAGGCAACCATCGCACCTACGGTTGCTACTAATGTCAAAACGCGTTTCATTGATATCTCCTTGTGTTATGGTTGCTGGTGGTACTACTGATCTGCCGGAGGCCACCAGTCAGCTTTCCGGCAGAATTCCTATGCACAATTAACTGAAATTAACCGTTGCGATGCTCAAAGGTATCCACTGCTTTCTTCGCCTTTTCTGGCTCAGTTTGCAAAGCGCGTACCCAGCTCATGACATGCAAAATTTCATCCGGCTCGAGCAAGCCCTGCTGCGGACCCATTTGACCAGCCGCCCCACCATAAATGGTTTCAAACAGGCCCTTGTCTTCCAAATTGGTTGGATAAGTCCAGTAATCATCTGACAATGCAGGGCCCAGCTTGCCTTCAGCCAAGTGGCCATGGCAACCAGAGCAAGCTGTTGCGAAGATGACGTAACCTTTATTCAAGGCTTCTTGGTCACCGTTGTACGGATTGACACCAGTATTCTTGAATTCCTTGAATTGCGGGCTTTCGGTTTCGCCTTCAAAGTCCAAAGGCTCACCGGAAATGGTGCCACGGAAATCAAGGTCCGCTTGTGCAGGCATCAAGGCAAAGCCTGAAGCCAGAAACACACTCAAACCACCTACAACTGCTAATTTTTTAAACATTTACTACCCCGGAGTTACAAAAAAACTAGATTGGCAAGAGAGGAATGTGTTCTCTCTTGAGAATCGCATCAATCTCTTGCTGGCTAGACGTAATGGCATTGTCCAACTCAGCCTTCAAGGCTTCGTCGCCAAGCCGTACGCCCATTACTACTTCGTACTGCATAGGAATTTTGCTGCCGTTGGCACGCGTGGCGTTGTCTTCGATCAGCACCATATTCAACGGTGTGGGGGATTCCGCCACATACTTTGCAACTGTCGGGCCCCAAATGGCAGCAGCATGCAATTTCATGGTAATCACGTCATTGACCAGCTTGCGCTCGTCAATCTTGATGTAGCGATTACGCGTGGACTTGAAATCGGTCAGCTCGGTCAGATAGTCGAACATGTCATCAAAACGGCCGATCTCAAGCATCATGTTCTTGGCAGGACTGTCAGGTAAGAATCCCAGCCTAAAATTGCGCTCCTTGAGGTATGGATGATCCCAGGAGGTAATATCTATTTCCCTGTCCTTGCGTGTCACGAACACATAACCGGACTTATAGTAGGTCTTGGTATTCAGGACGCGTGGATCGCCCTTGTCCAATCCCAGCAAAACATCACACTGCTTCTTGTCAAGAAAATCCCTGACCGAGTAGCGCGCATCAGACCACCACACAAATGAGACCTTGCGGTTCATGGCCTTGCCGACCACCTTGGCAATCTCATTCTCAAAGCCCTGTTGCTTGTCATTTGAGTAAGGCAACTCGTCCTTACCTGCGCATACTCTCAACTCATCTGCCGCCTGGGCCTGCAAGGCCAGCATTCCGGCAACACCAACCAATGCGGCTTTAACAGCACTGATACAGGATTTCTTATCAACAATATGCATGTGTACTCAATTCCAAAACGCAATTTCACTTAGATACCGGGGCAGACCTGCTGCCCCGGAATATCACATCAGCTTGCTTTTACTGAATTACAGGCTGAACACCATCAGGCCACCGCCCATTTGAGTGTGGTTCTGCAGCTCCTTGAAGGCACCTACAGCACCCAGACCAGCGCTAGGATCGGTCAGGTCGAATACCAGACCAACGCCAGGCCAACCACCTACACCGTACATGGAGCCGATGTATTGCTTACCCTTGAACTGGTAGGTCATAGGAGCACCGATACCACCGGATGGCATCTTGAACTTCCACAGTTCCTTGCCGTTGTCCTTGTCCAGGGCCTTGATGTAGCCATCAAGCGTGTTGTAGGCAACCAGGCCGCCCTTGGTAGCGAGAGTACCGCCCCAAACAGCGAACTTCTCCCACTTGGTCCACTTGTACTTGCCTGTCACGATGTCCATGGCGCGTACTTGACCCATTTCCTTCTTGGTTGGGCCGCTAGGTCCAGGGTACATCGCCAGGGTTGCACCTACGAAGAACTGACCGGCACGGTATGGCAGCATGAACGGCTCCCAATCCATACAAATGTGGTTCAGGCCTGCGTAAACGATAGGCTCGTCAAGATCCAATGCATCCAGACCTTGGTTGTGGAAACCCATGGCGGAAGGACATACGTTGGTGCTCTTGTGGTCCATGCGTGTGCTGAACTCAGGGTCACGTACTGGCGTACCTGTCTTGAGGTCAACTTTCTTGAACACGTTTACGGCTGGATCAACCTTGGCAGCCTGGATCAGGTTACCGTTGTCACGGTTCAGCGTGTACATGATGCCGTTACGGTCGATGTGGGTCAGCAGAGGAGTTACCTTGCCATCAACCTTGTGATCGGAAAGGATCATTTGGTTCACGCCAGCGAAGTCCCACTCGTCGTGAGGAGTCTTTTGGTAACCCCACTTGGCTTCGCCTGTGTCCAGGTCACGCGCCCAGATAGTCATGGTCCACTTGTTGTCGCCAGGACGCATGGTTTCGTTCCATGGCGCTGGGTTACCGGAACCGTAGTAGAACAGGTTCAGCTTAGGATCGTAAGCGTACCAACCCCAGTTAGTACCGCCACCGATCTTCCATGCATCACCTTCCCAGGTTTTCAGACCCAGGCCGAATTGACCGTAGTGTGGATTGTCGCTGTTGAAGTTCTTGGCCAAGCGCACTTCTTCGTCAGGACCAGTTGCAAAGGCACGCCATTGCAGTTCGCCGGTCTTCAGGTTGAAGGAGTTAACAGCACCACGAACACCCAGCTCAGCACCGGAGCAGCCAACCAGAACAGTATTCTTTACAATGAATGGAGCTTGGGTCAGTGTTGCACCAACCTTAGGATCACATACTTCGATTTCCCACACGACCTTACCGGACTTGGCATCGAGGGCAACCAGCTTGCCGTCCAGCTGAGTCTTGACGATCTTGCCGTCGCCGTAAGCCAAACCGCGGTTAACGATGTCGCAACATGCAACAGCCTTAACGGAAGCGATTTGCTTTGGCTTGTGCTGCCAGGCAATCACGCCAGGGTCATTCAAGTTAACAGCGAATGTGTTGTTAGGGAACGCACTGTGGATGTACATCATGTCGCCAATCACCAATGGCGCGCCTTCATGACCGTGCAACACGCCGGTGGAGAAAGACCAAGCTGCCTTCAGGTTCTTGACGTTGCCTTTATTGATTTGGCTCAGTGTGCTATTGTGCTGACCAGTGTAGTTACCGGTTTGCAAAGCCCAGTTGTCTGCGTTCTTTGTCAGATTTTGCAGATCTTGGTTTGCCTGAGCACCTTGCATCGTCGCAAGCACCAGCAGACTGCTGACAGCAGCGCTGATACCGACGTGGGTTACTCTGCCTTTCATATACTTCTCCTCATTCTGGTTTGATTACAAACTCCCTGCCGATCGGTTGTTACTCGGCAGAAACAATTTTTAACAATTTGTAACAAGTGCAACAGATGAAAGATTCCCGATTAGATAGGAAAGTATTCACACCAATGTCGTGACCCAGCCTTGCCGGGAAGCATGATATTTACAGGGCTTATAGCTAAACTGCCTGAGCTACTCCCTCTAAATGGCTGGGGCATATTGCTATATTTAAAATATCCCCTTCGGGAAAATCACCCGAACCGCCTAAGGATTATGTTGAACTGCCGCTAAATAAAAAACGCCACAAGGCTGCCCTTGTGGCGTTTTCTTCATTGTTACAGCAAATGCCGGTCAGCTCATTGCAGCAAGCAAGGCACCATATCCCGATACATAATCCGGGTGGATAAACTGATAACCGCTCGCCAGCATCCGCGCGTTGCTCAATTTCTTATTGCCTTGTACCGG
Organism: Methylobacillus draconifructus; assembly: GCF_045984385.1. Lineage (NCBI taxonomy): Bacteria > Pseudomonadati > Pseudomonadota > Betaproteobacteria > Nitrosomonadales > Methylophilaceae > Methylobacillus > Methylobacillus draconifructus. Next base: position 45,347 of record NZ_JBJQIJ010000004.1, on the reverse strand, counting down.
GGGCGTTGCACCGCCTGTATAAACGATGTTCTGCTGATCGGCAAGCCAGCGCAGAAGGTCATGGACTGGCAAGGGCTGGTTGTCCGTCACCAGGTAGAGACGCTCAGGCATCCCATAGGCTCGTTGCTGTATCAGATAAGCGATAAATGCAGCGCCGTCGTCCCGGTGAATGCGGTTGGTCCATGCGTTCCTTGACGGCCACTGCTCCGGCGTTTGCGCCAAGGTGATCATGCGCAGGCGTCCAGGCCCGTAGATGCCGGAAAACCTCAACACGCTGGAAGGATAATCCGCCAGCAGGGCCTCTGCCTCCAGCATGCGCCTGCCGCTGAAGTCGGAGGCAATGGCCGGTGTATCCTCATCCAGCCAATCTTCCGTTTCCTGGCCATATACGCCCGTGCTGGAGACAAAAAACACATGCTGCAATGGAACATTCTTCAATGCCGATAATAGATTGCGCAAGCCTTCAACGTAGCTGAGACGGTAATTCTCATCGCTGTATTCGGTCGCTGCGACACAGTACACCAGTATTTCCAGCCGGGTGTGGGAAAGCGGCTTCAGCGTTTCCGGCCGGGTGACATCGGCAATCAGGGTTTGCACGCCGGCGGGCATGGGCTGTTCGGAACGCCGCAATCCCGTCACCTCATGTCCTTGCGCCGCCAGGCGGCGAGCCAACTCAAGGCCGAGATCGCCGCACCCCGCGATCAATACCCTGCTCAACGTTGCTCCTTCCCAGGCCATTCGCCGCGGAGAAATTTCTCCGCATGGAACAATGCGACGATGGTCTTGCCGTCGGTCAGCTCGCCATTTCGTATCATCTGCAGGCACTGCTCCAAGCTGGCCTCAAACAACTGCAAGGCTTCGTCCACATCACGGTTATGCTGTCCGGCGGACAAGCCTCGGGCAAGGTAGATGTGGATCACCTCGTTGGAATAGCCGATGCAGGGATGCTGCAGGCCAAGATAAACCCACTCTGCCGCCGTATAGCCTGTTTCCTCAAGCAATTCCCGCTTCCCCGTTTCCAGGTGCAGCTCTCCTGCGTCGATCTTGCCGGCAGGCAGCTCGATGAACACACGGGACAAGGGATAACGGAACTGACGCTCGAGCAATAAATTGCCGTTATCCAGCACGGGAACTACCACCACCGCGCCGGGATGGATGACATATTCGCGCTGGCTGGTGGCTCCCGAGGGCACGCGCACCTGGTCGCGCTTAACCAGCAGCATGCCGCCCTCGGCAATGGTCTCGGATGACAAGGTGACCTCGGCAAGGTCCTGGTCGTCGTATCGGTGATGACTCATAAGATGAACTCTTGGTGTGATAGGGCGGGGGCGCAGTCCCTAGGGCTTGCGCCAGAGATAGCGGTATACGAAACCCGGGAATGCAAAGACGATGAACAAGCTGAAAGTGATGGCGTAAAACTCCCAGCCCTGCGCAGCCACCTGGCCAATGCTGCCGCGCTCAACTGCAATCGCGATCATGCCGACCGCGAAATATAGTGCGACTAGCTCCAGCAAGCTCCAGCCAATGGCTTTACGCTGGCCTTTCAACGGAATGAGGTAAAACAGGCGCTCGGAAAACCAAGGCAGGTTGGCCGCAAGCAATGCCAGCAGCAACAGGATCGTAATTGTCATGACGTAGGCTACACTTCAGGCGCAGCGTATGGCTGTACCTGACCTGATTATTGAATGCTGTGAATAATGGCATAGGCGCAGGCGTCCATGAGACGTTGCGGCAGCATGCCGAGTATGAGTAAACCAATAGCATTAATACTCAAGACCAGCTTCATGTCAATTGGTGCCGCAATCGCGCTGCGGTCATCCGGCTCGTCAAAGTACACATATTTGACGACACGAAGATAGTAGAAGGCGCCAATCAGCGCCATGAGCACGGCAAAGACCACCAGTACCGTGAACCCTGCCTGCAACGCAGCCTGCAATACCGTGAACTTGGCGTAGAAACCCAGCGTCGGCGGGATGCCTGCCATGGAAAACATGACCAGCAACATCAGGAAGGCATACCAGGGATTGCGCTGGTTCAGTCCCTTGAGGTCTTCCAGTCTATCTGCTTCAAAGCCCTGGCGGCTCAAGAGCAGGATGACGCCGAAGCCTGCCAATGTCATCAGCACGTACGACAGGATGTAGAAGGTCGCCGAGGCATAGCCGTTCAGGCTGGCGCTCAAAAAACCCAGCAGCAGGAAGCCGATATGCGAAATGGTCGAGTACGCCAGCATGCGCTTGATATTGGTTTGCGCAATCGCGGCAATATTGCCTATCGCCATCGACAAGACGGCCATGATGATCAACATCCCCTGCCAGTCCGCCGCGAGCACGAACATGGCCTGGATCAACAGGCGCACCACCATGGCGAAGGCCGCTATCTTGGTTGCCGACCCGATAAACAAGGTCACCGCCGTCGGCGAGCCGTGATAGACGTCCGGCACCCACATCTGGAACGGCGCCGCGCCAAGCTTGAAAGCCAAGCCGGCGACAATGAACACCAAGCCCAGCACCAGCACGCCATGATCCGGCGCGCCATTGAGCAATGCCTCGGCCACCCCGGCGATATTCAAGCTGCCGGTCACGCCATAGAGCATGGACATGCCGTACAGCAACATGCCGGATGCAAGCGCGCCGAGCACGAAATACTTCATCGCGGCCTCGGTCGAACTGGCGTTGTCCCTGTCCAGCGCCACCAACGCATACAAGGATAGTGAAAGCAATTCCAGGCCGATGTACAAGGTGAGGAAATGCTGCCCCGACACCATGACCATCATGCCCAGGGTCGAGAACAGCACCAAAGCATAGAACTCGCCCCTGAACATGCCCCGCAACGAGACATAGGTGCGGGTGTAGATCAGGGTGACCGAAGTGGCCAAGTAGATTCCCAGTTTCAGGATATCCGCAAGCGCGTCATCCACGAACATGCCGTTAAAGGCGTATTCCACCACGGTAGAATGGGTCACTACGGTAATGATGGCCGCAGCAAGCAAGGTCAGCTGCGAGAGCACATAAATTAGGAAACGGCTAGACGGCTTGAGGAACAGGTCCAGCAACAGGATAAACATCGCCATCGCGAGCACGACGATTTCCGGTAGTGCTGTCATCAGGTCAAGGGATATGGCATTCATGTCGGTATATTCTCGTCACAATTACAGTGGCGGCAGCTTGCTCAACGCCATATGCTCAAGCAGTTGGCTCACGGTTGCGTGGGTCACTTCGGTGATGGGCTGCGGATAGATCCCGAAACCCAGCACCAGAATGGCCAACAGGCCCAGGATGAAGAACTCTCGCCGATTGATATCCTGCAGTGCGGCCACCTGGGGATTCGCGATCTCGCCGTAATAAACCCGCTTGATCATCCACAAGGTGTAAGCGGCGCCAAAGATCAGGGTGGTCGCCGCCAGGAAGGCATACCAGAAATTCACCTGCACCGTACCCAGGATCACCATGAACTCGCCGACGAAGCCGGATGTGCCCGGCAAGCCCGCATTGGCCATGGCGAACAGCACGGCAAAAGCCGTAAACACCGGCATGGTGTTGACCACGCCGCCGTAATCCGCAATCTGGCGCGAATGCATGCGGTCATACAGCACGCCCACGGAGAGGAACATCGCGGAAGAAATGAAGCCGTGCGAGATCATCTGCACGATCGCGCCTTCCAGGCCCAGTGGGTTGAACAGGAAAAAGCCCAGGGTGACGAAGCCCATGTGCGAAATGGACGAATACGCGATCAGCTTCTTCATATCCTTCTGCACCAGGGCCACCAGCGCGATATACACCACGGCGATCAACGACAGGGTGATCATGAAGCCCGCCAGGTAATGCGACGCGTCCGGCGCGATGGGCATGGCGAAACGCAGGAAGCTATACCCGCCCAGCTTGAGCGCGATCGCGGCAAGCACCACCGAGCCGCCTGTCGGCGCCTCGACGTGGGCGTCCGGCAGCCAGGTATGCACGGGCCACATCGGGATCTTGACGGCAAACGCCATGAAGAAGGCGATGAATATCCAGACCTGCACGTCCAAGGCCAACGGCATGCGGTAATACTCGGCGATATCGAAACTGCCGCTCTGGTGATACAGGTAGATGAACGCCACCAGCATCAGCAACGAACCGAGCAAGGTATAGAGGAAGAACTTGATCGTGGCATAGACCCGGTTCGGCCCGCCCCACACGCCGATCACCAGGAACATCGGGATCAGCATCGCCTCCCAGAAGATATAGTAGAGGATGGCGTCCAAGGCGGAGAATACGCCGATCATGATGCCGGACATGATGAGGAAGGCTGCCATGTATTGCGCCACCCGCTTCTCGATCACCTCCCAGCCGGCGATGACAACGATGAAGGTGGTAAAGCTGGTCAGCAGGATCAAGGGCACTGCAATCCCGTCTACGCCCAGATGGTATTGGATATTGAACGCAGGAATCCACTGCAGGCGCTCCACGAACTGGAAGCCGCCATATTGCGTATCGAAACCGAGATAGAGCGGCACGGTCACGGCAAAGCCGGCAATGCTGCCCAGCAGGGCCAGCCAGCGCGCAGCGCCGGCGTGCTTGTCCCCGCCGGTGAACAGCACCAATACGCCTGCCAGGATAGGCACCCAGATCGACAGGCTCAGGAAAGGTAAGTCATTCATAGCTTGTTATATTTTCATGAAGACGGTGAGCAGGAGGAAAACGCCGATGATCATGGCAAACGCATAGTGGTACACCAAGCCGGTCTGCAGGCGTCTCACCAGTCCGGCAACGCAGGCCACCAAGCGCGCAGAGCCGTTCACCAGCAGGCCGTCTATCAGCTTGACGTCCCCGATCCGCCAGAGCTTGCCGCCAAGGAAGCGAGAGCCGCCGGCAAAGAATTTCTCGTTGAAGCTGTCGAAGCCGTACTTGTTGTCGAGGATGCGGTATACCAGCCCGAACCTGTCCTTGATCGCTGCCGGGATATCCGGGCGCTTCATGTAGAAGAACCAGGCCAAAGCCACGCCGGAAGCCGCGAGGATGAACGGCAGCGATGTCAGCCCATGCAGCGCCATCGCCCATGCGCCGTGGAAATGATGCGCCAGCTCGTGCATTGCGCCGTGCTGATGGTGATCCACATAGATGATGTCGTTGAAGTAATCGCCGAACACCATCGCATCGATCGCGACATAACCGATCAGCACCGAGGGAATGGCCAGCAGCACCAACGGCACCGTCACCACCCATGGGGATTCATGCGGCTTGTCGTGCGGCCCTAGCCCATGATGGTGCTCGTCATGTTGATCATCATGGTGGTGTTCGTCATGATGGTCGTGGGCTTTTTCCTGCATCCATTTTTCCTTACCGTGGAAGACGAGGAAATACATGCGGAAGGAATAGAACGCGGTGACGAACACGCCTGCGAGCACGGCAAAATAGGCAAAGCCGCTACCGGGAATATGGGAGAAACTGACGGCCTCGATGATGGAATCCTTGGAATAGAAGCCGCTGAACAATGGCGTGCCGATCAGGGCCAGCGAGCCGACCAAGGAGGTGATCCAGGTGATTGGCATGTATTTGCGCAAGCCGCCCATGTTGCGCATGTCCTGGTCGTGGTGCATGCCCATGATCACCGACCCTGCCCCGAGGAACAGCAAGGCCTTGAAGAAGGCATGCGTCATCAGGTGGAAAATCGCCACCGAATAGGCGGAAACGCCCAACGCCACCGTCATGTAGCCCAGCTGCGACAGGGTGGAATACGCCACCACCCGCTTGATGTCGTGCTGGATGATGCCGAGGAAGCCCATGAACAAGGCCGTGATCGCGCCGATCACCAATACGAACGACAAGGCCGTGGTCGACAGTTCATACAATGGCGACATGCGCGCCACCATGAAGATGCCGGCCGTCACCATGGTAGCGGCATGGATCAATGCGGAGATCGGGGTCGGGCCTTCCATGGAATCCGGCAGCCAAACGTGCAGCGGCACCTGCGCCGACTTGCCCATGGCGCCGATGAACAGCAGGATGCAGATCACCGTCATCAATGACCACGGATGCCCAGGCACCAACTCAACCGTGGTATCGGCAAATTGCGGCGCAATCGAGAACACGGCGGCGTAATCCAGGCTGCCGAGATAGTACAGCACCATGCCGATACCGAGCAGGAAGCCGAAATCGCCGACGCGGTTGACGAGGAATGCCTTAAGGTTGGCATAAATCGCCGTCGGCCGCTTGTACCAGAAGCCGATCAACAGGTAGGACACCAGCCCCACCGCTTCCCAGCCGAAGAAGAGCTGCATGAAGTTGTTGCTCATCACCAGCATCAGCATCGAAAAGGTGAACAGCGAAATGTAGCTGAAGAAACGGCTGTAGCCGGGGTCTTCCGCCATATAGCCGATGGTGTAGATATGCACCATCAGCGAAACGAAGGTCACCACCACCATCATGGTCGCCGTGAGGCGGTCGACGAGGAACCCTACCTCGAAGCGGTGCCCGCCGCTGGTCAGCCAGGTATACACCGTGCCGTTGAAGATATTGCCGTGCAATGCGTCCATGAATACGCAGACAGACAAGGCAAACGAAGCAGCCACGCCGGCAATCGTTAGCCAATGCGCCGAAGCGCGGGGCAACTGGCGGCCGAACAGGCCGACCACGGCGGCGGCGAACAATGGCAGCAAGGGAATCCAGAGATAAAGGCTTTGCACCGTCATGCCAATACTCCAGGGCTCAATACGGCATGCCGAATGAAAATTTGCAGGGCTCGCATGGTTTATCCTTTCAAGCTGCCAATATCATCGACATTGATGGTTCTCAAATTGCGGAACAACAATACAAGAATCGCCAGGCCGATTGCAGACTCGGCCGCCGCCACGGTAAGGATGAAGAATACGAATATCTGCCCGGCAATATCATTCAGGTAGTGCGAGAACGCGATGAAATTCATGTTCACCGCCAACAGCATCAGTTCGATCGCCATCAACAGCACGATCACGTTCTTGCGGTTGAGGAAAATGCCGATCACGCTGATGGCGAACAATATCGAACCCAAAATCAGGTAGTGAGAGAGTCCTACGCTCATTGCTGCATCCCCATTCTTATTTCTTTTCAACACCAGGTTCTGAAGCCAGCACGATTTCCTTTTCTGCCGGCATGCTGACGATGCGCACGCGGTCGGCGCGCTTGACCTTGACCTGCTCCGCAGGGTCCATGAACTTGGAGTCCTTGCGCTCGCGCAACGTCAGAGCGATCGCCGCCACGATCGCGACCAGCAGCACGACGGAAGCCAGCTCGAACGGCAGCAGGTAATCGGTGTACAGCTGGCGACCGATCTCCGCAGTATTGCTGTATCCGGCCGGCCGGGGCGCAGGCGCGCTGAGCATGTCCGCGCTGAAATGCTTGCTGCCCAGGATCATCACCATTTCGGCGGCCATGAGAAGACCGACCGGCAAGGCAACCGGCAATGCGTTCCAGAACCCTTCGCGCAGCTTGTCGAGATTAATGTCGAGCATCATCACGACGAAGAGGAACAACACCATGACCGCCCCGACATAAACCAGCACCAGGGCAATGGCCAGGAACTCGGCCTCCAGCAGCAGCCAGATGCCTGCGGCAGTGAAAAAAGCCAATACCAGGAATAAGGCGGCATGCACCGGGTTGCGGGCCGTAATCACGCGCAATCCGGCAAACAGCAGGATGGCAGCTAGGGCGTAAAAAACATAATCCTGGAATATCATGATGCTCTCCTCATGGATACAAGCGCATTGGCAGCGCCATATCCATCACTCCTCCTCGTGGCTTTCTTAAGATCGGCTTAACAAAACTCTCCTGGCGTTGTTGCCCTGCCTAGTCGTACTAATGTACTGCCTGCGGCAGAACGCCTAGCCAGGACCGCCTTGCTGGGTTTTGTTAAGCCGCCCTTATTATCAAATTTCTAGCGATATCGCGCATCCACCGCACGGTCCGCGGCAATCTGTTCTTCATACTTGTCGCCAACGGCCAGCAGCATGGGCTTGGTATATAACAAATCCCCGCGCTTCTCGCCGTGGTAATCGAAAATCCTGGTCTCGACGATCGAATCCACCGGGCAGGACTCTTCGCAAAACCCGCAGAAAATGCATTTGGTCAGGTCAATGTCGTAACGCGTGGTGCGGCGGGTATTGTCTTCGCGCTGCTCGGACTCGATCGTGATCGCCAAGGCCGGGCATACCGCTTCGCACAGCTTGCAGGCAATGCAGCGCTCCTCGCCGTTGGGATAGCGGCGCAGCGCATGCAGGCCGCGGAAGCGCGGGCTCATGGGCGTGCGCTCTTCGGGGAACTGCACTGTGACCTTGCGCGCGAAGAAGTAGCGGCCGGTCAAGGCCATGCCCTTGACCAGCTCAAGCAGCATGAAACTTGCGAACAATTCTTTTATCTTGCCGATCATCCTAGTTTCTCAATGAAATAGTTTCTCAAGTAAGCCAATCGCTCAATGAAACAAATAAGCCCAGCGCGTCTGCATCATCGCGCCCACGAACAATATCCAGACCAAGGTCACGGGGATGAACACCTTCCAGCCCAGGCGCATGATCTGGTCATAGCGGTAGCGCGGGAAGGTGGCACGGAACCAGAGGAAGAAGAACAGCAAGGCCGCGACCTTGAACAGCAGCCACAAGATGCTGTCGGGCAGGAACGGCACAGGCGACAGCCAGCCGCCGAGGAACATCAGCGCCGCGAGCATGGCCACGAGGATCATATTGGCGTATTCCGCCAGGAAGAACACCGCGAAGGCCATACCGGAATACTCCACATGGAAGCCGGCCACGATTTCCGACTCGCCTTCCGCCACATCAAACGGGGCACGGTTGGTTTCCGCCACCGCGCTGATGAAATAGACGACGAACAAGGGGAACAGCGGCAGCCAGTACCACTCCCAGAAACCACCGGACTGGGCCAGGACGATCTTACCCAGGTTGAGGCTGTTGGCAGACATCAATACCCCCACCAGCGCAAACCCCATCGCGATTTCATAGGAAACGATCTGCGCAGCGGAGCGCAAAGATCCGAGAAAGGCGTACTTGGAGTTGGAAGCCCAGCCGGCAATGATCACGCCGTACACGCCGACAGAGGTCATCGCCAGGATATAGAGCAAGCCTGCGTCAATATCCGCGAGCACCAAGGTGAGGTCGAACGGCACCACAGCCCAAGCTGCCAACGCTGGCGCAATCGCTAACACCGGGCCGAGCAGGAACAGGGTCCGGTTCGCCGCGCTCGGGATGATGATTTCCTTCATCAGCAGCTTGATGCCGTCCGCCAATGGCTGCAGCAGGCCGCGATAACCGACACGGTTCGGCCCCAGACGCACCTGCATGAAGCCGATCACCTTGCGTTCGGCCAAGGTCAGGTAAGCCACGGCGCCCATGAGCGGCAAGACGATGGCAATGATCTTGAGCAGGTTCCAGACCACGGGCCACAGCGGCCCCAGCAAGGTTTGCACTTCCGCGATCATGCGGCCACCTCATCAGCCGGTTGCTCGACGGGAATCCGCTCTACTGTGATCTCGCCGAGCAAATCGCCCAAACCCGCCGTTTGAGGCAAGGCGCCGGGAATCCGTACGCAGCCATGCGGCACGCGGATGTCCGCATGCGCCTCCAGCACGGCGCTGCCTTCGCCTTGCCTGACGAGGATGCGCTCGCCTTCCTGGATGCCCAGCTTCTGCATCTGTTCAGGATGCAGCGCAGCCAGCACCGCCTTCGCTACCTGGCGCGTCTTCTGCAAAGGCGGCGAACGGCGGACAATGCCGTCGGACTGGAATTGCGGGATCTCGCCCACGCGCTGCAAATCGCTATCCAGCTTGACCTTGATCTCGACATCGATCAGCTCGCGCAGGTTGTTGTTCAAGGTGCGCCAGACAACCGCCGAAGGCTTCTCGCCGCCGAAGATCTCGTCCTTGATCTGCTCGGTGCTGTCAAAATCGAAATGACCCACGCCGGCAAGATTGCCCAATACGCGCAGCACCTTCCAGCCGGGGCGCGCCTCGGCCAATGCCTTGGTCACGGCGGTAAAGCTCTGCACCCTGCCCTCCATGCTCATGAAAGTGCCGGAGGTTTCGGTAAACGGCGCGATGGGCAAGAGGATGTCGGCATCCCGCTCCAGCGCTTCCGACTTGTACGCGGTCAATGCCACCACGCACTCAGCCTGCTGCAACGCATTTCTCGCCAGGCTGGGGTTATGGCAATCCAGCTCAGGCTCCACATTGACCAGCATATAGGCCTTGCGCGGCGACTCCAGCATGGTGCGGGCGTTCAGGCCGCCCGCCTTGGGCATCGCGCCGACCAGGTTGGCGCCAACGCTGTTTGCGCCAGCGCTCAACACGCCGAAAGTCGCGCCGCACAAGGAGGCGATCGCTTCGGCCAGACTGAATATTTCGGTATAGCGCGGATGATGCTGGGAAATATTGCCCAGGAACACGGCGGAGCGGGGGCTGATCAAGTCCATGGTTTCGCCATGGCCTGTCAGGCTGAGGGCGATGGCCTTGCTGTTGTCCCAGACCCTGACGCCTTCCAGCAATTCGCTCAAGGATTTGGGCAGGCACAGAGAAAGCCTTTCCATGCCCGAAACGGCCTTGAGTATCTGCGACAGCACGTTGACCATGTCGTTCGGCGAGCAAATGGCCTTGTGCTTGATCGGGATCAAAGGGTCGTCATCCAGCGGGTTCACCACGGAAAGCTCCGCCCCGTTGGCAACCGCGCGGCGGATGCGCTGGGCCAGCAAGGGATGTTCGTTGCGGAGGTTGCCGCCGATCACCAGAATACGGTCCATTTCCTGCACATCGGGGATGTTGCAACCCATCCAGATCACGCCAAGACGCTTGCCGTCATGACGGAAGTCGGTGTGGCGCAGGCGGTAGTCGACATTGTCCGAACCCAGGCCATGGGCGAACTTGGTGGCGAGGTAAGCCTCCTCCATGGTGCTGTTGGGCGAGACCAGCACGCCCAACGCGTCCCCGCCCTCGCTGTTCACGATATCCTTGATCTGTCCCGCAGCCAGCTCGAGCGCGGTTTTCCAGTCGGTTTCATGCCAGGCGCCATTGTGCTTGACCATGGGTACCTTGAGCCGGTCGGGGCTGTTCAATCCTTCGTAGGAAAAACGGTCGCGGTCGGACAGCCAGCATTCATTGATGGTTTCCTTTTCGCGCGGCAGCACGCGCAGCACCTTGCCATCCTTGATATGCACTTCGATATGCGAGCCCAAGCCGTCATGCGGCGCAATGGAGGGGCGGCGGATCAGCTCCCAGCTGCGCGCGGTGTAGCGGAACGGCTTGCTGGTCAGGGCGCCCACCGGGCAAAGGTCAATGATGTTGCCGGAAAGCTCCGAATCGACGCTTTTGTCGACATAGGCCGTGATCTCGGCATGTTCGCCGCGGTTGATCAACCCTAGCTCCATCATGCCGCCGACTTCCTTGAGGAAGCGCACGCAGCGAGTGCACTGGATGCAGCGCGTCATGTCGGTGGATACCAGGGGACCGATGTTCTTGTTGATGACGACGCGCTTTTCCTCGGTGTAGCGCGATGCGGGCGCGCCATAGGCCACCGCGATATCCTGCAGGTCGCACTCGCCGCCCTGGTCGCAGATTGGGCAATCCAGCGGGTGGTTGATCAGCAGGAACTCCATCACGCTCTGCTGGGCTTCCACCGCAGCCTTGGAGCGCGTGAATATTTTCATGCCGTCGGCCACGGGCGTGGCGCAGGCGGGCAGCGGCTTGTTGAATTTCTCCACCTGCACCAGACACATGCGGCAATTGGCCGCGACGGAAAGCTTTTTGTGATAGCAGAAGCGCGGAATGGCAATGCCCAACTGATCGGCTGCATCGATGATGGTGGAGCCGTGCTCTACCTCGACCTGCTTGCCATCTATCTCGACATTAAGCATAGGCTACCTCTTGCTGCGCCTGGCCTTGCCCTGCCAAGCCATCCTCCACCATGCTGCGGCCATGGCGGATGTAGTATTCGAATTCGGGGCGGAAATGCTTGATGAAGCTCAGCACCGGCGTCGCGGCCGCATCGCCCAGCGCGCAAATGGTACGGCCGGAGATATTGCTGCTGACGTCGGTCAGCAAGTCCAGGTCTTCCAGCCGGCCTTGCCCGTCGACAATGCGCTTGATGACCCTATATAGCCAACCCGTGCCTTCGCGGCACGGCGTGCATTGCCCGCAAGACTCCTCGAAGAAGAAATAGGACAAGCGCTTGAGGGTTTTCACCATGCAGGTGGTTTCGTCCATGACAATCATGGAGCCGGCGCCCAAGCTCGAACCCGCCTTGGAAAGACCATCGTAATCCATGGTCGCTCCCATGATGGCTGAAGCTGGTAAAACGGCAGTTGACGGCCCTCCGGGGATGACGGCTTTCAACTGACGCCCCTTCCATACACCTCCAGCCAGTGCCAGCAATTCAGCAAAAGGAATGCCCATGTTCACCTCGTAATTCCCGGGCTTGTCTACGTGACCCGAGATCGAGAAGATTTTGGTTCCCCCTGAATTGGCGACACCAAGTTCCTGAAAAGCTTGGCCGCCGTGCTCCATGATCCATGGTATCGACGTGTATGACTCCGTATTGTTCACATTGGTCGGCTTGCCAAACACGCCGTAGCTGGCAGGAAAAGGCGGCTTGAACCTCGGTTGCCCCTTCTTGCCCTCTATCGACTCGATCAATGCAGTCTCCTCGCCACAGATATAAGCGCCGTAGCCGTGTACTGCATATAGATCGAAACTGAAATCGGTGCCGAACAGTCGTTCGCCGAGATAGCCCGCTGCACGCGCCTCGTCGAGCGCCGCTTCGAATATCTCGTAATCCTGCCAGATTTCACCGTGAATATAGTTGTAACCCACCCGCGCGCCCAGGGTATAGGCTGCGATCGCCATGCCCTCGATGAGCTGGTGCGGGTTGTAGCGGATGATGTCCCGGTCCTTGAAGGTGCCAGGCTCGCCCTCATCGGTATTGCATACCAAGTACTTGGTGCCGTCGAAATAGCGCGGCATGAAGCTCCACTTGAGGCCAGTTGGGAAACCAGCCCCGCCTCGCCCACGCAAGCCGGAGAGCTTGACCTGGCTGATGATCTCGGTGGCTTTGACCTTCTCGGTCACCAGCCGCTTCAGCTGGGCGTAGCCGCCCACCTTGAGATAGGTATCCAGCGACGCAGGATTCTCCTGCCCGACGGTACGCAGACAAACCAGGGTTTGTGTCGCGCTCATTTCTCGAGGCCCTCCAATATCTGGTCCACCTTCTCCGGCGTCAGGAACTCATGCATTTCGGTATTGTTGATATGGAACAACGGCGCCCCGCCGCAGCATCCCATGCACTCCCCTTCCTTGAGGGTAAAGCGCGCATCTGCCGTGGTTTCGTTGAAGCCGATGCCCAGGCGCTTCTGCAAATGCTCCACAATTTCGGCGGAATCGCGCAGCATGCAGGAAATATTGGTGCACACCGTGATCTTGTACTTGCCGACCGGCTCCAGCTCGTACATGTTGTAGAAGGTCGCCACCTCCAGTGCAGCGATGGCGGGAATGCCAAGGTAGTCGGCTACTTCACTGATGGTTTCCTTGGAGAGCCAGCCCTTCTCGGTCTGTGCGATCCGCAACGCGGACATCACCGCCGCCTGGCGGTGCTCGGGCGGGTATTTGGTCAACTCGCGGTCGATCTTGGCTAAGGATTCAGCAGACAAACTCATCGGTCAATTTCTCCGAATACAATATCCTGCGTGCCGATAATCGCCACCAGGTCGGCGATCATGTGGCCGCGCGTCATTTCGTCCAGCGCAGCCAAGTGAGCAAATCCCGGCGCACGGATTTTCACGCGGTATGGCTTGTTCGCACCGTCGGAAATCAAATATATGCCGAACTCGCCCTTGGGATGCTCGACCGCGGCATAGGCTTCGCCCGCAGGGACGTGAAAACCTTCGGTAAACAACTTGAAATGATGGATCAGCGCCTCCATGTCGTGCTTCATCTCTTCACGGGGCGGGGGCGCAACCTTGGTGTTGCCGCTGATGACCGGTCCAGGGTTCTTGCGCAGCCAGTCTATGCACTGCTTGACGATGCGGTTGGATTGGCGGAACTCCTCGATGCGCACCAGGTAGCGGTCGTAGCAGTCGCCGTTCACACCTACCGGGATATCGAAATCGAGCCGGTCGTACACCTCGTAAGGCTGCTTCTTGCGCAAATCCCAGGCAAAACCACTGCCGCGCAGCATCGGCCCGGTCAGCCCCAGCGCCAAGGCGCGCTCGGGCGACACCACGCCTATGCCCACGGTACGCTGTTTCCAGATGCGGTTGTCCGTCAGTAATGTTTCATATTCATCGACATAGGCCGGAAAACGGTCGGTGAAATCCTCGATGAAATCCAGCAGAGAACCCTGGCGGTTCTCGTTGAGCTGCCTGACGTCTTCCTTGCTGCGCACCGCCGATTCCTCATACTGCGGCATGCGGTCCGGCAGGTCGCGGTAGACGCCGCCCGGACGGTAATAGGCCGCATGCATGCGCGCGCCGGATACCGCTTCGTAGCAATCGAACAGATCTTCGCGTTCACGGAACGCATAGAGGAACACCGTCATCGCACCCACGTCCAACGCATGCGCGCCCAGCCAGAGCAGGTGGTTGAGGATGCGAGTAATCTCGTCGAACATGACGCGGATGTACTGCGCGCGCAAAGGCACTTCCAGCCCGAGCAGTTTCTCGATCGCCATAACGTAGGCATGCTCGTTAGCCATCATGGACACATAATCAAGCCGATCCATGTAAGGCACGGACTGCAGGTAGGTGCGGTTCTCGGCGAGCTTTTCCGTCCCGCGGTGCAGCAGGCCGATATGCGGATCGGCGCGCTGGATCACCTCGCCGTCAAGCTCCAGCACCAGCCGCAGCACGCCGTGCGCCGCAGGGTGCTGCGGGCCAAAATTCATGGTGTAATTCCTGATTTCCGCCATGGCTCAGCCTCCCACCCCGACCATCGAAGCCATGTCTGCTTCCACTATTTCAGTGCAGGCTAACTGGCGCATGCAAGTTAAGTACGAAGTACGGCCGGAGCTAAAATTCATGGTGTAATTTCTGATTTCAGCCATGATGGAAGCCTTCTTCGCGGATCACCCTGGGCACATTGTTGCGCGGGTCTATCGTCACCGGCTGGTAGATCACGCGCTGCTGCTCGGGGTCGTAGCGCATTTCCACGTTGCCTATCATCGGGAAATCCTTGCGGAACGGATGGCCGACAAAACCGTAATCCGTCAACAGGCGCCGCAGGTCCGGGTGACCTTCATACATGATGCCGTACAAGTCGAACGACTCGCGCTCGAACCAGTTAGCGGCCGGCCAGACATCCACCACGGTAGGCAATACCGGGAAATCATCATCCAGGGCGAATACGCGTAGGCGCAGCCGCTGGTTCAAGCTGACAGAAAGAAAATGGTATACCGTGGCATAGCGCAGGCCGGACCACGAACCCTCGCCATAATCGGCATAATCGACGCCGCACAGGTCGATCAATTGCTCGAACTTCAATAGTTTGTGATCGCGCAGCAGGTTGGCTACTTCCAGCAAGCATGGCGCTTTGCACTCGATCGTGATTTCGCCTCCATCGTCCTTGAGGCGGGTCATGCTTTCACCGAGCACTTGCTGCAAGTTCTGCTTTAATTGTTCCAGGCGCGTCATTGTGTCGGCTCTCAGCGGGCTATCGTATTGGTACGCTTAATCTTGTTCTGCAATTGGATGATGCCGTAGAGCAAGGCCTCGGCAGTCGGCGGGCAGCCTGGGACATAGACGTCCACGGGCACGATACGGTCGCACCCGCGCACGACGGCATAGGAATAGTGATAATAACCGCCGCCATTGGCGCAGGAACCCATCGAGATCACCCAGCGCGGCTCGGCCATCTGGTCATAGACCTTGCGCAATGCCGGCGCCATCTTGTTGACCAGCGTGCCAGCCACGATCATGACATCGGACTGCCGGGGGCTGGGACGGAACACGATGCCGAAACGGTCCAAGTCGTAGCGCGCCGCGCCGGCATGCATCATTTCCACCGCGCAGCAAGCCAGCCCGAACGTCATCGGCCACAGGGAGCCGGTGCGGGTATAGTTGATCACCGTATCCAGCGTGGTGGTCACAAAGCCTTTTTCGAGTACGCCTTCAATGCTCATGCCAGATTACCTCTTACTCCCATTCCAGCGCCCCCTTCATCCATTCATAGACGAAACCCACGACCAGTATCCCAAGGAAGACCATCATCGCCAGAAAGCCGAACAGGCCGATTTCCTGCAATACGACGGCCCAAGGGAAAAGAAAGGCGATTTCAAGGTCGAACAGGATGAACAGGATGGCAACCAAGTAGTAGCGCACGTCGAATTTCATACGCGCATCTTCGAACGCTTCAAAGCCGCATTCGTAAGGAGAATTCTTTTCGGCATCAGGACGGTTGGGAGAAACCAGCTTGCCAAGCACAATAGGAGCGACACCGACACCAAGACCCACAATGATGAACAGCAATATCGGGAAGTAGTTCTCCAGCACGTTCTAACCCTATACAAATCAGCCTTGAGGAAATCAAGTTCATTCAACTTGACAGCGGTAACGATGCATTCATCATACCCCGCATTTGTTAATGAATTGTAACATGAAAATTACAACTAAACAGCCCGGAATGCCGCCACAGGGGCTGATTTTACCATTAACAATTGTTTCATATGATATTTAGCTGCAAATAACCTTATAAAACCAGGGTTAAAATGCAATCAAATTAACTTTTTGTTACAAAAATAACTCCACAAGATACAGGTTATACCCGCAAAAACCTCAATAGTTCACAGGGATTTCAATTTATTCGTACAAGACGAAAAACGACAGGATTTCCAGATGGCAGCCCGCAAAGCATCGAACACTCAAAAGATCATCAAGCATCAAGAAAAGGTGATTCAGCGGCAACAATACTTCCTGTTGCAACACCGCCTAAAGAGGGAAGGCGGGACGAAGGACAGACCGGAAACATCAAGAAAAAACAGGCCCGGATGGGCCTGTATGAGTTTGGAAGATTCAATGCATGCAATCGCATTGATGAACATGGTATTGCCGCCATATTTCACTTAAATGAAACAAGGACTAGTCCATTTCATCAAGCAAACAACTGCCGCCTCGCACGGCCTTCTTAACAGCAATTAAAGCCAATAAAAAACCCGCACAACACTAGGTTAATGCGGGTTTTACGATCGATTTCTCGATTTATTTGGTGCCGACGGTGAGACTCGAACTCACACGGCTTTCGCCACTACCCCCTCAAGATAGCGTGTCTACCAATTCCACCACGACGGCAATGGGCTTACGCCCGAAAACTTTGTAATTACTGAGGTACGTCCTTTGCCGATGTAGGTTCAGCAGGCTTGGGCACATCAGAAACAGGAGCGGATTTTACCACGGACTTCTGTACCACGCTGCCTTGTTCAGAACGGTGGCTGGCCAAGTATGCAAGGCTCATGCTGGTCACGAAAAAGATCGCGACGCAAATGGCGGTTGCACGACTCATGAAGTTGGATGAGCCGCTGACACCAAACAGGCTGCCCGAAGCGCCACTACCAAACGCAGCGCCCATATCGGCACCCTTGCCATGCTGCAACAATACCAAGCCGACTACGCCCAGCGCTGCAATCACATGAATGACGGTTACGATTGTTTCCATTTTCTCTTAAATCTCCTGCCCGGCTGTAAAATCAGCAAGCAGCGCGACAAATTCTTTCAAAATCATCGGCATCCAAAGAACACCTGCCGATCAATCCGCCGTCTATATCCG
The DNA here is from genome assembly GCF_045984385.1 of Methylobacillus draconifructus. Taxonomy (NCBI): domain Bacteria; kingdom Pseudomonadati; phylum Pseudomonadota; class Betaproteobacteria; order Nitrosomonadales; family Methylophilaceae; genus Methylobacillus; species Methylobacillus draconifructus. The sequence goes on along the minus strand of NZ_JBJQIJ010000004.1, from coordinate 27,590 downwards.
GCATAGACAGTAATTGTGCCGCATTTCTCGGATTTACGCTACCCCCATAGATGATTCTTACGCTTTCCGCCGCCCCGGGATGCATGGCGGCAACACGCTCGCGAATGAAGGAATGCGCAGCGCGCGCCTGCTCCGGCGAAGCTGTCTTGTTGGTCCCGATCGCCCATACGGGTTCGTAGGCGATCACGGCCTGGTCGAGCAAGGCGCCGCCCGAGACAGAAATGATGGCGTCGAGCTGGTTGGCGATCGCATACTCCATGACCCCCGATTCGCGCTCCTGCAGGGTTTCGCCGACGCAAAAGATGGGGGTGATGCCGTACTGCTTGGCAATGGCGAACTTGTCGGCGATGTTGGCATTGCTCTCGCAATAGGCGTCGCTGCGCTCCGAATGCCCGACGATGACGTAGCTGGCACCAAACTCCTTGAGCATGGCGGCGCTGACTTCTCCGGTATAGGCGCCGTTCTCGTGCTTGGCCACATTCTGCGCTCCCCAGGCTATATTGGTGTGGCTGAGCATTTCCTGGGCCTGGAACAGGTAAGGGTAAGGGACGCAGACGGCGATATCCACATGGCCGACATCCCGCAAGCCGCGCACGAGCGCTTCCAGCAACCTTTTGTTCTGAGCAAGGTTGCCATTCATTTTCCAGTTGCCGACAACCAGCTTGCGACGCATAAAAAAACCCGAAAAATTTATTTGACATTGTTGATCGATATTACAGTGCAGCCGTCGGCCCGGTCAACGCACGCGGCCCCGGCTAGGCTGGCTCCTGCCAATGCTGCAGGCATAGTTGTACGGACTGCGTGCCGCGAAACTCGTTCACTTGCATTTGATAGACCGCATGCACCCGCTCGGGCAGGAACTGCTCCTGCCTGAAGAAGATGGCGTCAAACACCTGCCCGGATTTTTCCAGGCTCAGCTTGAGATGCCGCTCCCCGACAATGCGCTGATTGACGACGCGGAACTCGTCCAGGAATAACGGCGGCGGAAATCCCTGCCCCCATACCTGGCGCTCCAACGCATACGCCATGTCCAGCCCGGTATCCTCTACGGACAATGAGCCGTCGACCTCGATCACGGCCTCGAGCTGCTGCTGGGTCAACAGGCCAGCGACCACCTGTTCAAATGCCGCATCGAAGCGCGGAAAATCCTGTTCGCGTATGCTCAAGCCCGCCGCCATGGCATGCCCGCCGAATTTCAGCAGCAAGCCGGGCTCGCGCTTGGAAAGCAAGTCCAGCGCATCGCGCAGGTGCAGACCCGCAATCGAGCGCCCCGAACCCTTGATGACGCCATCGCCTGCTGATGCGAATGCAATCACAGGGCGATGAAAACGCTCCTTGATGCGGGAGGCCAGGATGCCGATCACGCCCTGGTGCCAGCCTTCCCGGAACAGGCTCAGGCTATAGCGCCCGGCAGCATCGATCTCGTCCAGCACCGCCAGGGCGTCATCCTGCATGTCGGCCTCGATATTGCGCCGCTCCTGGTTCAGCTCATGCAGTTGCTGCGCCATCTGCCGGGCCGATGCCATATCCGGCGCCAACAGGCAGGCGATGCCCAGCGTCATGTCGTCAAGACGCCCCGCCGCGTTCAGGCGCGGGCCGATACTGAAGCCAAGATCCTGCGGACTGGCCTTGGCATGGCCGCGCCCCGCCACCTCGAACAAGGCCAGCACGCCGGGGCTGCATTTGCCCGCGCGGATGCGGCGGAGGCCCTGCTCGACCAGGATGCGGTTGTTGTCGTCCAGCCGCACCAGGTCGGCCACAGTGCCCAGCGCCACCAGGTCCAGCAGCTCGGTCAGGTTGGGTTCGGAACCTGCATCAAACGCCCCTCTCCGGCGTAGCTCGGCGCGCAGCGCAAGCAGGACATAAAACATCACGCCGACACCCGCCAGGTTTTTGCTGGGAAAATCGCATCCGTATTGATTCGGGTTGACGATGCATGCCGCCCGGGGAGTCTCATCTCCGGGCAAGTGGTGGTCGGTCACGAGTACAGGAATGCCAAGCTTACCAGCCGCCTCCACCCCGTCGACACTGGCAATGCCGTTATCCACGGTCAGGATCAGGTCAGGATGATGGCCGGCGGCCAATGCCACGATTTCCGGCGTCAAGCCGTAGCCGTATTCGAAACGGTTCGGCACGAGAAAATCCACGGCAGCGCCCATGCTGCGCAAGCCCTTGACGGCCACCGCCGTGGCGGTGGCGCCGTCAGCGTCGTAGTCGCCCACCACCATGATGCGCTTGCCTGCCGCAATGGCATCTGCCAGCAGGGTCGCCATTTCGGGGTTGCCTGTCAACGTTTCCGGCGGGATCAGGCGAGCCAGGCTTGCCTCCATCTGTCCCATATCCCTCACCCCTCGCGCGGCAAGCAAGCGCGCCATCGTAGGACGCACGCCGGCCTCGACCAATGCCTCATAGGCATCCTGTTCAATATTTCTTTGTATGATCTGAACCATTAAAAATACTTTTCCAATGCTATAGGCTTGCGCCAGAACTTATACACATCGATTGGCTTGAGTCGCAAATGCAGCATGCGATCAGACCAGGGGAAATATATGTCCAACTGCTGTATTTGCCGGGCTTTCAACGCCTGCCATAACAGTTCGCACCAGCCTGCCCCTAGCTCATCATACGAAGACTGCACGACGGCAGGCGCATGCGAGTCGTGCAACACTGTCTGCAAACCGGCAATAGCGGCATGCTGCAGGCCTGCGAGCTTCGCCATGCCTCCCAGACTGGCATCGCCGCTATAAACCTTGCACGGAGCCGCCTTGCTCTGGCTTGGCAGCACGCCGCCCCCATGCAGCCAGACGCTGTTGACGGCAAGCTCGCCGCGCGCCTCCCTGGCCTGGTTAACCTCATGGCCGAACAACAGCATCTGCATTTCATTGAGCAATTGCCGCCAGTGCTGCGCCTCAATCCCTTGTGGCAGCCAGGGCGTAATGTCGCGCCCGGCGGCAACGCTGATCGAGGTGGTCGACAGTGCCGGCGCCGATTGCAGCTTGAGGTGCCAATGCCTTTGCGCTCCCGGCAGGAACTCGAGTCCCTCCCCGGCAAAATGCCGATTGAGACTAGTCCGCAATGCCTCGCTTTCCTCGAAGCCTAGGGCCAGCGGCGCCGGCTGAGCAAGCGAGAAAGAGTCCCGCTGCAGCATGAGGTGCACCGGGCTTGCCAGCATCCAGTACGCCCCGTCTACGGACAATCGATTTCCCAGGCGTGCCAATGCGGCGAGCGGCCAATCCTGCTGCTTTGCAATGCCGAACTGTTGGCACAGATAGGCTTCCCAGCCTGTCGCTAGCCACTGCACCCGGCCTCGCGCCAGCAGCCGCAGCAAGGCATCGTCGGCCGCCATGGCAGCCCGGCTTTCAGCAGTATCGGAAAGAAAGATTTGTAATTTCACACAGATGTCACTTTGTCATGAAGCAGGTTGAGCGCTAAGATAGAAGGACATTCTCCGCTTAGCAACAAGGTTTATGGATATTATTTTATGGCGTCACGCTGAAGCCGAAGAAGGCTCTCCCGATCTTGCCCGCGAGCTTACCCCGAAGGGGGAGCAACAGGCTGCAAAAATGGCAGCCTGGCTGAAACAGCACATGCCAGCTGATACCCGCATTCTTGTGAGCCCCGCCAGACGCACGCAACAGACAGCCCACGCCCTCGGGCTGGAGTTTACCACTTTGGACGAGCTTGCCCCGGGTTCGTCGCCCCAGGTATTGCTTGATGCGGCAGGCTGGCCGCTGGGTAAAGACAGCGTGCTCATCATCGGCCACCAGCCGACGCTGGGCATGGCTGCGGCCTATGCCATGACGCGCCGCATGCAATATTGGAGCATCAAGAAAGGGGCTATTTGGTGGATCGCCAACCGCCGCCGCGGCGAGGAAGAACAAACCATACTGCGCGCCATGGTGACGCCAGAACTGATTTGATGAAGATGCCCCCCACCCCGATCCAACACTCCTGGGAGAGCATGTGAGCACCGTCCTGATTGCAAACCCCAAGGGAGGAAGCGGCAAGACTACGCTTGCGACCAACCTGGCCGGCTATTTTGCCAGCAGGGGCAGGCATGTGGTGCTTTCAGACATGGATCGGCAGCGCTCCGCACTGCAATGGCTGGAGCGCAGGCCGTACAAGCTGCCATTGATCCATGGCCAGGACGGCCGCGGCAAATACACCAACAGCCTCAGCGCCGACTGGACCATTGTCGACTCCCCTGCGGGATTGCGCGGCGACAAACTGAGCCAGGCCGTCAAGGATGCCGATTTCATCCTCGTCCCCATGCAGCCGTCCGCTTTCGACATGGGAGCGACACGGGATTTCCTGCAAGTGCTGCAGGAAGAGAAATCCGTGCGCAAAGGCCGCACTTTCGTCGCGATGGTCGGCATGCGGGTGGACAACCGCACGCGCGCCGCATTGGCCTTGCAGGATTTCCTCGCAAAATCGGGCTTCCCCTCCGTGGGCAACCTGCGCAATGCCCAGGTATACGCCCTCGCGGCAGAGCAAGGCGCCAGCCTGTTCGACATCCGCCCATCCCAGGTCAGCCGCGATTTGCAGCAATGGGCTCCGCTGCTGCACTGGCTGGTCAACGCCAACAAGCAAAAATAACCACCAGGAGGGAATATGCCCAACGAGATCGAGCTCAAGCTGCGCATTGCCAAGGAGGATATTCCCCGCCTGCGCCGGCATGCCGCCATCCGCAAGCATCTGGCAGAAAGAGCCGTCACGCGCCGCCTGGTGAGCACCTACTACGACACGCCCGACTTACAGCTGCTCGACCAGCGCGTGAGCCTGCGGGTACGGCGCATGTCCGGCGGCTGGTTCCAGGCGGTCAAGGCGGCAGGCCATTCCCTGGCGGGGCTGCACCAGCGCCTCGAGTGGGAGGACATCATCTCCAAGGGGGAGCCTGATTACACCAAGATCACGGATCCCAGCCTTACCCCTATTTTTGACGATCCGGCGCTCCGGCAGGCGTTGCTTCCCATCTTCACCACCGATATGCGCCGCACCGAATGGCAGCTGGATTACCAAGGCAGCCACATCGAGCTGTCGCTGGATGACGGCCTCTTGATCGCAAAGGACCACTGTCAGCCGCTCATCGAGATCGAACTGGAGCTGAAGGGCGGCAAGGTCGAGCACTTGTTCGCGCTCGCGCTCGAGCTGCAATCCGACATCCCGCTCACCATAGAAAACGTCAGCAAGGCCCAGCGCGGCTATGCCTATTACCGCGATTTCCCACAGCAGGCCTCCAAAGCCAAGCCTGCAGGCCTGACGCCCAAGGACAGCCCGGGAGAAGCCTTCGAGAAGGCGGGCTGGGAATGCCTGCGCCAGCTGCAAAGCAACCAGGCGATCGCAATACAGGGCGACGACCCCGAAGGCGTGCACCAGATGCGGGTGGCGCTGCGCCGAATGAAAGTGGCATTGAAAGCCTTTGGCAGCCAGGACGATGTGCTCGGCGATGAAATCGACTGGCTCAATGATTTGCTCGCCAAGGCGCGCGACCTCGATGTGCTGCTGCATGAAACCCTGCCGGGCCTGAAGCTGCCTGCAGATGAACTGCAGCAGGCCCAAGCCCACGTTGCCCGCGCAAGAAGCCGGGCATACGGCGCGCTGCGCAACGGGCTAAGGCAATCGCGCTATCAACGCCTGCTGCTCACGCTGGGCCACCTGTTTGCTGTAGGATTGCCCGCAAGCCGTCACGCCGTATCCAATACCGCCGCATCGCATTTGCGCCGCAGGCATAAAAAACTGCTCAAGCAAGGTAAGCGGCTCAACAAACTCTCTGTGGAGAAAAGGCACAAGCTGCGCATCCTGGCGCGCCGCCTGCGTTACGCGGTCGAATTATTCAGCCCGCTTTATCCGAGCAAGAAAGCAGAAAAACAGACGGCAAAACTGTTGGATGCGCTAAGCGAAATTCAAGCCAGCCTCGGGGCGCTCAATGACCTTGCCGTCACCAGCCAGACCCTGGAGCGCATGAGCAAGCGCAATCCCGGCCTACAACCCGCGTGGCTCGCCTGGCAGCATGCCGCGCGCAAACGGGAAAAGCGCCATATCGCAGGACTGCCGACGCTATGGAAGGCGTTTCAACGAGCCCCTGCCGCCTGGTAAAGGTGCCATGTCGGGCAAAATCTACTAAACTCGCCTCCATTCTCTCAACTCCACATATACAGGGATCACAATGAATCTGGAAAAAGTCATTTTCGGCTTCTTCATCGTACTGGCGATGACCCTTAACTTCGGTTTCTTCGTCGGGGGCAGCGGCAACCCCATCGAACATCATATCTATGAGCTGTATACCGCGATCGTGGTGAACCTGATCGCCACGGTGCTCAAGTTCGGCGACCGCTCGCAGATCGGCGCCATCCACCTATCCACCAGCCTGGTCGCGGACCTGCAACTGATCGCGGCGGCCATCGTCTGGGTAGTCGCCAGCGCCGAAGAATCCGGCACCGCCGCGCGCGTCGTGTCGCTCAGCGGCGGCGCTCTGCTCGCCAATATCACCTCGGTCATCCTGCTGCTTGCGGAAACGATTACGCTACGCCGGTAAATCCTGAGCGGAACCGCTTGTGAACAATATTTTCTTCCTGATCCTGCGGCGCATGCGCGCGCCGCTGATCACCGTGATTGTCAGCTACACCATCGCGATTGTCGGGCTGACATTGATGCCTGGCGTCGATAATCACGGCAACCCTTGGCATATGAGCCTGTTCGAGGCTTTTTATGTCATCAGCTATACGGCCACCACGATTGGCTTCGGCGAAGTCCCTTTCCCATATAGCGATTCGCAGCGGCTATGGATGACCTTCTCGATCTACTTCACGGTCATTCCCTGGTTTTACGCCATAGGTAAGATCATTTCACTGTTCCAGGACCCCGCGCTCAAGCAAGCGCTCACCACCAACAGTTTCGCCCGTGCCGTGGACCATCTGCACGAGCCGTTCTTCATCGTCTCAGGCTACGGTGAAACCGGCAGCCTGCTGGTGAAGGCGCTGGACCACAAAGGCATACGCGTCGTGGTCACCGAAGTGGACCAGGACCGCGTTAACGACCTGGAGCTCGAAGACTACCAGTTCGACATCCCGGTGCTCTGCGCCGATGCCAAGATGCCCGACACCTTGCTGCGGGCAGGCGTGCGCCATCCCATGTGCAAGGGCATCGCCGCGCTCACCGACAACGACCATGTCAACCTGGCGGTGGCGGTAGCGGCCAAGCTGCTCAATCCCGACCTCATGGTGCTCGCCCGGGCGGAAGACGATGAAGTCGCCGCCAATATGGCCTCGTTCGGCACCGACCATATCCTCAACCCCTATACCTTATTTGGCGACCAGCTAGGCATGGAGGTACACGCGATCGGGACTTACCTGCTGCACCAATGGCTCACCGGCGTGCCGGGCGATATCCTGACCCTGCCCGAGGTACCCCCGATCGGCAAATGGATCGTGTGCGGCTACGGGCGTTTCGGCAAGGCGGTGGTGGAGAACCTCGAGCGCGAGCAAATCACGACCGTCGTCATCGAGGCCGACCCCGAGCTCACCCACTGCGAAAACTGCATCGTCGGCAGCGGCACCGAAGCATCGACGCTGAAAGCGGCAGGGATAGACGATGCCGTGGGCATCATCGCCGGCACCAACAATGACATCAACAACCTGTCGATCGTGATGACCGCGCAAAAGATGAACCCCAACCTGTTCGTCGTCGTGCGCAAGAACCGCCGCTTCAACGAGCCCCTGTTCGAGCACTTCAATGCCGATATCTCGATGGATCCCAGCGACATCATTGCGCATGAATGCCTGGCCCGCATGATCACACCGATGATGACGCATTTCCTGCAACTGGTGCGCACGCAGGATAACAGCTGGGCCAACCAATTGATCAGCCGCCTGGTAGGGGTGGTGGGCGAGAACGTACCGGATGCCTGGGGCGTGACCGTGGATGCGGAACACAGCCCCGCTGTCGCCAACCTGATTGCCTGGGGACTGCCCGTGACGCTCGATGCATTGACGCGCGACCCCGGCAACCGCACGCAGAAGCTGGACCTGGTCCCTCTCATGCTGGTACGCAGCGGCCAATACACCCTGCTGCCGGAAGTCACCGAACAGTTGCACGTTGGCGACCGCTTGCTATTCTGCGGCAGCGCCATGGCCAAGAGCGTGCAGCCGATCACCCTGAGCAACCACAAGACCCTCACCTGGATCATCAATGGCCGCGAAATTGCCGACGGCTGGCTCTGGCGCTGGGTGACGCGCAAGGTCACCCGTTTGCGCAAGTTGCGCAAACAAGCACAGCAGTAATACACTGCTGGCGATAGCCTGTTCAACATGTCTTCATGGGATATGTTGAACAGGCCCTGAGATACCAGCATAGGTATCCGGCGAACCATCGGCACGATTTCAAGGGGGACGTATGATCCGCAATCTCAGCGCTTTGGCAATCAGCTCGCTACTTCTCGCTTGCTCCACTCCCGTCACCAAGCAAACCGCTATCGACCAACAGGTCAGCGAATCCGAAAAAGCCATCCAGCACGAGCTGGCCTTCCAGAACCAGGCGAAGCGGCACCTGCACGCCATGCGCGTCGCCTTGCCGATATTACGAACCTCCGCCCCGTACTGCGGTAGCAACACCGCTCCCCACCTTGGCTTCCTCGCATATTACCAGTCGCAGTTTCAAGGCGACGTGCAGCGCGCGGCGGTCAAACACTGGAACTTGACCGACGACTACAAAGTAGTGGAAATCTTTGCCGGCAGCCCCGCAGAAAGCGCCGGGCTACAAAAAGGCGATGTGATCGTCCGCATCAACAACCAAACCGTCAGCAGCAAGCAGGCCGACCTCAAGTCATTGATTGCGGCGCCCCACACGCCAGGCCGGGAAATCGCCGTCGACATCCTGCGTGCCGGCGAGGCCCAGACCCTCCATATTCCCATGGACGTGGTATGAAACTATCCCGTGACGGTGGTCACCGCGGACGATGTCAACGCTTATGCAGATGGCAAGGGGATTTACATCACCAGCGGCATGCTGCGCTTTACCGAAAACGACGCTGAACTGGCCACCGTGATTGGGCATGAGCTTGCGCACAACCAGATGGATCACATGGGCAAGAAATCCAACAACCAATTGCTGGGCGTCATTCTGGGAGCGGTCGTGACTGCGGTGACCGGCGTCGATGTCACCAACCTGGGAGGCAACCTCGGCGCCGGGGCGTTCAGCCAGGATTTCGAGACGGAAGCCGACTACGTCGGCATCTACGCCACCGCTCGCGCAGGCTACGATATCAGGAGCGCGCCCAACTTCTGGCGGCGCATGGGCGCGGAACACCCGAAGGCGATCTCACATGGCGCGTCGCACCCAAATACCGCCAACCGTTATCTGGCGCTGGACCAGGCGATCAAGGAAATCGATGAAAAACAGCTATTGGGACAAGCGCTGATACCCAACCTGAAGTAAGCGAGGCAAATGAAACATGCTTGGCGCTGCCTGCCTGCATCGCAGCGGCTAGCCAGTATATCTGCGTTAAATTTGCCGCCCCTTATTGAATGACATTGCGCCGCAACGCCTTGCGCTCGGCATGGCGGCGCTTGCCTTCCAGCCGGCGCAGTTTCGAACCCTTGGTCGGCTTGGTGGCGATGCGCGGCGCGGGCGGCCTGGCCACGCTATTGACCAGCTCATGCAATCTGGCGAGCGCATCGGCACGATTCAACTCCTGGCTGCGATGCAGCTGGGCCTTGATGATGATCACGCCATCCTTGGTGATCCTGTGGTCGCGCAAGCGCAACAGCCTGGCCTTGACCAGGTCGGGCAAAGAAGAGGCCTTGACGTCGTAGCGCAGGTGGATGGCGCTCGACACCTTGTTCACGTTCTGGCCGCCCGCTCCTTGCGCCCGCACGGCGGTCAGCGTGATTTCATCGGGCTCCAGGTACAGTTCAGGCAAATCCATAACAAATCCGTTAATCCAGCACCTGGCGTATCAACTGCAAGCCGAGGCTGACGCCGAAGCCGTTCACGTCGCTGCCCACGGCGCCAAGCCCGCCCTTGCGGTGGTATGAAGACAAATCCGTGTGCACCCAGGGGATATCGTTCTCGATGAACCTGGCTAGGAAGCGCGCGGCCAGCACATGGTCCGCGCCGCCCTCCAGGGTGCATTGCTTGATGTCGGCAATGCCGCTTTCCAGTTCTTCCTCGTAATCCTCGTCGAACGGCAGCCTGCATACCCGCTCGCCAACGGCATTTCCAGCTTGCACGGCCTTGTCCAGCCAATCATGGTCATTGCCGATCACGCCGCTATAACGGTCGCCCAATGCCACCTGCATGCTGCCGGTCAATGTGGCGAAGTCGAGCATGAGCCCTGGCTTGGCGCGTGAGGCCAGGGTCAAGGTGTCGGCCAGCACCATGCGTCCCTCCGCATCGGTATGGACGATTTCTATGGTCGTGCCGTTGAGGGCAGTCACCACATCATTCTGCTTGTAGGCGCACGGCCCGATATGGTTCTGCGCCAATGCCAGCCAGCAGTCTATCTTGACCGGCAGGTGGGCCTCGGTCGCGGCGAGCAGGATGCCCAGCGCCACGGCAGAGCCGTTCATGTCCTCATGCATGCCGTGCATGTATTTGGCCGGCTTGAGGTTGTGTCCGCCGGTATCGAAGCAGATACCCTTGCCGACCACAGCCACATGCTGACGCGCATCCTTGGGCTGGTAAGATAAGTGCACGATCGCGGCATCCACTTCCGGTGAGCCTTGCGCCACCGCGACAAAGGCTCCGGCACCAAGCTTGCGCAGTTTCTTGAGGTCGTACTCTTGGCGTTTCCAGCCATATTGCCTAGCCAGTTCCGCGATCTTTTCCCGGTATGCGGCCGGCGTCAATTCATTCGGCGGCGTCAGGGTCAGGCTTCTCGCCAATGTATTGCCGGCCACCAGCGCGTTGATTCCGGCATAGCCGTCGGCCTGCTTCCAGCCCTGAACCACGATATGCTTGAGCGGATGCGCTTTATGCCTGGATTTACGCACAGGCAGTTCCACCGCGTTCACGCTCACCACGTAATACGCCTCGCGCGCGGCGAGCGCCCGCAACGCTTCATCGCCAAACACCGCAATAGTCGCCGACTGCGGCTGGTCATCCAGCAATATCTTGGCAGCCTTGCGCAGTAAGGTATGGCGCTGGAAAGCATTCTGCCGCTCATCCATCACCACCCAGCTTGCAACACCCCCGTTTGGGAGGTCGGCCGATACATGGCTTTTCGCCAGGTCGGTATATTTGCTGCGGGCACGACGCAACCTGGCTTCCAGCACGGAGGCGAACGGTAGCGAGGCAGGCTTCCTCCTGGGCAGAACAAACAGTATATGGCTTGCCGTCGCCAGTGATTTCTCGTCTGCGGGATGCGGAAGTTGCTTGAGTTGCACAGTCATAAGTTTTCTCTTGTTTTTAGCGGGTTAGGCCCGTACTTTCATGCGCTGCGGCAAGCGACAAAACTTGACCTAAACAGTCAAAAAAGCCAATATAGCGTCTTCACAACGGCCTCAAGCCATAACAAATATTTAAAGCTTGATGCTGCATCAGGCTGATTATACCCAAGCGTATCTTAAAAGTTTCCCGGAGAACCTTACATGGCATTGACCCCCGATATCGACCCTCAAGAGACCCAGGAATGGCTTGAAGCCATCTCATCGGTACTTGAGAACGAGGGAACCGAGCGAGCGCATTTCCTGCTGGAAACGCTGATCGATAAAGCCCGCCGCTCAGGTGCATATTTACCGTATAACGCAACCACTGCATACGTAAACACCATTCCTGCGCACCTGCAGCCCAAGCACCCCGGCGACACCGCCATGGAGCGCAAGATCCGTGCGCTGATCCGCTGGAACGCCATCATGACCGTGCTGCGCGCCAACGAGAAATCCCCGGGCGTGGGCGGCCACATTGCCAGTTTCCAGTCTGCCGCCACCTTGTATGACACCGGCTTCAACCACTTCTTCCGCGCTGCCAACGAAAGCTTCGGCGGCGACCTGATCTATTTCCAGGGCCACTCCTCTCCCGGCGTATACGCGCGTGCCTTCCTCGAAGGCCGCATCACGGAAGAACAGCTATCCAATTTCCGTATGGAATCCAACGGCAACGGCCTGTCCTCATACCCGCATCCCTGGCTGATGCCCGATTTTTGGCAATTCCCGACTGTCTCGATGGGCCTGGGCCCGATTGCCGGCATCTACCAGGCACGTTTCCTCAAGTACCTGCACAACCGCGGCATTGCCGATACGGCCGACCGCAAGGTATGGGTGTTCTGCGGCGACGGCGAAATGGATGAGCCGGAATCCCTGGGCGCGATCTCGCTGGCTGCCCGCGAGAAACTCGACAACCTGATCTTCGTCATCAACTGTAACCTGCAGCGCCTGGACGGCCCGGTGCGCGGCAACGGCAAGGTGATCCAGGAATTCGAAGCCGCGTTCCGCGGCTCCGGCTGGAACGTGGTCAAGGTATTATGGGGCTCCTACTGGGACCCATTGCTCGCCATGGACAAGGACGGCCTGCTCAAGAAGCGCATGGAAGAATGCGTGGACGGCGAATACCAGAACTTCAAGGCCAAGGGCGGCGCCTATACGCGCGAACATTTCTTCGGCAAGTATCCCGAACTCAAGGAAATGGTCGCGGCGATGTCCGACGAGGACATCTGGCGCCTCAACCGCGGCGGCCATGACCCGCACAAGGTGTATGCGGCCTACCATGCCGCGGTGAACCACAAGGGACAGCCTACCGTGGTGCTTGCCAAGACCGTCAAGGGCTACGGCATGGGCGACGAGGGCGAAGGCCAGAACACCACCCACCAGCAGAAGAGTATGAGCATCGAAACGCTGAAGAAATTCCGCGACCGCTTCAACCTGCCGCTGACCGACGAACAAGTGGAAAAACTTTCCTTCTACCGTCCCGCCGACGACAGCCCGGAAATGCAATACCTGCAGGCGCGCCGCGAAGCCATGGGCGGATTCATTCCTGCACGCCGCCGCAAGGGCAACGAACTGACCGTGCCGGCCCTGTCCGCTTTCGAGAACATGCTGGGCTCCACCGGCGAGCGCGAAATCTCCACCACCATGGCCTTCGTGCGCATCCTCTCCACACTGGTGCGCGACAAGCAGATCGGCAAGTACGTGGTGCCCATCGTGCCTGACGAAGCACGTACCTTCGGCATGGAAGGCATGTTCCGCCAGCTCGGCATATATTCTTCCGTCGGCCAGCTTTACGAGCCGCAGGATGCCGACCAGGTGATGTTCTACAAGGAATCCAAGGACGGCCAGATCCTCGAGGAAGGCATCAACGAGGCTGGCTCGTTCTCCTCCTGGCTGGCTGCCGCGACCTCATACAGCGTCACCGGCGTGCAGATGATCCCGTTCTACATCTTCTACTCCATGTTCGGCTTCCAGCGCATCGGCGACCTGGCATGGGCGGCAGGCGACAGCCGCGCGCGCGGTTTCCTGCTGGGCGCGACCGCCGGCCGCACCACGCTGAACGGCGAAGGCCTGCAACACGAGGATGGCCACAGCCACCTGATGTCGGCCACCATCCCGAACTGCGTCTCCTATGACCCGACCTTCGCCTACGAACTCGCGGTCATCATCCAGGAAGGCCTGCGCCGCATGGTGCAGAACCAGGAAGATGTGTATTACTACATCACCCTGATGAACGAGAACTACACCCACCCCGAACTGCCGAAGGGCGCAGAGGAAGGCATCCTCAAGGGCATCTACCAGTTCAGCAAGTCCAAGGCAAAAGGCCCCAAGGTGCAATTGCTGGGCAGCGGCGTGATCCTGCGCGAAGTGATTGCCGCGGCCGAGCTGCTGGAAAAGGACTGGGGCGTATCCGCCGACATCTGGAGCGTCACCAGCTTCACCGAGCTGCGCCGCGAAGGCCTGGACGTCGAGCGCTGGAACCTGCTCAATCCGGAAAAGCCGCAGAAGGAAAGCTACGTCGCCAAGCAGTTGAAGAAAGCCGAAGGCCCGGTGATCGCCTCCACCGACTACATGAAGGCGTTTGCCGACCAGATCCGCAACTTCATCCCGCAGCGCTATGTCGCATTAGGCACCGACGGCTATGGCCGCTCCGACTCGCGCGAGGCATTGCGCAGCTTCTTCGAGGTCGACCGCTACCATGTCGTGCTCGCGGCCCTGAAGGCATTGGCGGACGAAGGCAAACTACCTGCCGCCAAGGCCGCGGAAGCAATCAAGAAATACAAGCTCGACGCCAACAGGCCAAACCCGGCAACGGTGTAAGCCCATGGAAAACAGGCCGCCATGCACCCCTGGCGGCCGTTCGCAGCAATCATACGCCCCGGCTTACCGCATGCGGGCGTTTTGCGTAAATGCATATCTTGAAAAGATACATTTTAAGGAACATCAAGCATGGCAATTAAAGACGTACTCGTTCCCGACATCGGCAACTTTGACAGCGTGGATGTCATCGAAGTCCTGGTCAAAGCCGGCGACAGCATTGCCAAGGACGACTCGCTGATCACCCTGGAGTCCGACAAGGCCTCGATGGACATTCCCGCGCCATTCGCCGGCACCGTGAAGGAAGTCAAAATCAAGGTAGGCGACAAGGTGGCCCAAGGCGCCCTCATCCTCACGCTGGAAGCGGTGGAAGAAAGCGCAAGCGCCCCCGCCGCGGCCCCGCAAGAGGAAGCCAAGCCAGCAGCACCTGCCGCAGCTGCGCCGGCAACCCCGGCGCCCGTACCCGAAGCCACCCGCCCTGCGCCCGAGCCTCCCCAGACCATACAGCCGCAAACCACGCCAAACCCGGTTGCGGCCAGCGTTGAAACCGCTGCTGGCAAGCTTGCGCATGCCAGCCCGTCAGTGCGCAAATTCGCACGCGAGCTGGGCGTCAACCTGGCATTGGTCACCGCCAGCGGCCCCAAGAACCGCATCACGCAATCCGACGTTCAGGCCTACGTCAAGGGCGAGCTGAGCAAGCCCCGCGGCGGCGGCATCGCCACCGGAGCCGGCGGCCTTGCCGTCATTCCGGCCCCCGTCATCGACTTCTCGCAATATGGCGAGACCGAAACCAAGCCGTTGTCGCGCATCAAGAAGCTCTCGGGCGCCAACCTGCACCGCAACTGGGTCACCGCGCCGCACGTCACGCAATTCGACGAGGCCGACATCACCGACCTCGAGGATTTCCGCAAATCCATGCAATCCGAAGCGGAAAAACGCGGCGTCAAGCTCACTATGCTAGCCTTCCTGATCAAGGCCTCGGTCAACGCGTTGCGCGCCTACCCTAACTTCAATGCGTCGCTGTCCGCCGATGGCGAGAACCTGATCCTCAAGCAGTACTACAACGTCGGCTTCGCCTGCGACACGCCGGACGGACTGGTTGTGCCTGTGATCCGAGACGTCAACCGCAAGGACGTGCTCGAAATCGCTGCCGAGCTGGGCGAGCTTTCCGCCAAGGCACGCGAGCGCAAGCTCAAGGTCGAGGAAATGCAGGGCGGCTGCTTCACCATTTCCAGCCTGGGCGGTATCGGCGGCACGGCCTTCACGCCCATCATCAACTGCCCCGAAGTGGCGATCCTGGGCGTATCGCGCTCCAGCATCCAACCGGTATTCAACGGCAAGAACAAGGAATTCGAGCCGCGCCTGATCCTGCCTTTGTCCCTGTCTTATGACCACCGCGTGATCGACGGTGCCGATGGCGCCCGTTTCACCAGCCATTTGCGCATGGTGTTGTCCGATGTACGTCGTTTGTTGCTGTAAGGATTGAGGGATAAACATGAGCAAGATTACTGAAGTATTGGTTCCCGATATCGGCAACTTCGATAGCGTGGACGTCATTGAAGTACTGGTAAAGGCCGGCGACACCATCGCCAAGGAAGACGCGCTGATCACCCTGGAATCCGACAAGGCCTCCATGGACATTCCCTCCTCCCACGCCGGCGTGGTGAAGGAAGTCAAGGTCAAGGTGGGCGACAAGGTCGCCAAGGGCGCACTGATCCTGCTGGTGGAAGAAGCCGGTGCGGAACAGGCAGGCGCTGCCGCCAGCCCGGCACCAGCAGCCCAGGAACAATCCAAACCGGCGCCCGCGGCAACGCCTGCCGCGCCGGCGCCTGCTCCGGCAACCGCCACCGGCGACTCCGACATCAATACCGAAGTCGTGGTGCTCGGCTCCGGCCCTGGCGGCTATACGGCCGCCTTCCGCGCTGCCGACCTCGGCAAGCAGGTCGTGCTGATCGAGCGCTACTCCACGCTGGGCGGCGTCTGCCTCAATGTGGGCTGCATCCCGTCCAAGGCGTTGCTGCACACTGCCAAGGTCATCACCGAGGCCGAGGAAACCAGCCATCACGGCGTCAGCTTCGGCAAGCCCAAGATCAACCTGGAAGAACTGCGCAACTGGAAAGCCAACGACGTCGTCGCCAAGCTCACCGGCGGCCTCGCACAAATGGCCAAGCAGCGCGGCGTGACCGTGGTGCAGGGCGTAGGCCAGTTCACCAGTCCCAACCAGATCGCCGTGACCGCGGCCGATGGCAAGGTCACCACTGTCGGCTTCCAGAACGCGATCATCGCCGCCGGCTCACAAGCCACCAAATTCCCCGGCGCGCCTGAAGACGAACGCATCATGGACTCCACCGGCGCGCTGGCGTTGGCAGACGTACCGAAACGCCTGCTGGTGATCGGCGGCGGCATCATCGGCCTGGAAATGGGCACGGTATACGACGCGCTGGGCAGCAAGGTCAGCGTGGTCGAGTTCATGGACGGCCTCATCCCGGGTGCCGACCGCGACCTGATCCGCCCATTGCAGAAGCGCATGGAAAAACGCTTCGAGAGCATCATGCTCTCCACCAAGGTAGCCAAGATCGAAGCCAAGAAAGACGGCATCCACGTCAGCTTCGAAGGCGAGAACGCACCCAAGGAAAGCCAAGTCTACGACCGCGTGCTGGTCTCCATCGGCCGCCGCCCGAACGGCAAGAACATCGGCGCCGAAAACGCAGGCGTTGCAGTGGACGATCGCGGCTTCATCGCCGTCGACAAGCAGATGCGCACCAACGTACCGCATATCTTCGCGATCGGCGACATCGTCGGCCAACCCATGCTGGCGCACAAGGCGACCCACGAAGCCAAAGTGGCGGCTGAAGTCATTGCCGGCCACAAGGTCGAGTTCCAGGCCATGGCGATTCCTTCCGTTGCCTATACCGATCCCGAAGTGGCCTGGGTAGGCGTCACTGAAACCGAAGCCAAGGCCAAGGGTCTGGAGATCGAGAAAGCCTCCTTCCCATGGGCGGCAAGCGGCCGGGCGTTATCCATTGCTCGCTCCGAAGGCGCCACCAAGCTGATCTTCGACAAGAAAACCCACCGCGTGATCGGTGCCGGCATCGTCGGCACCAATGCCGGCGAACTGCTGGCGGAAGCCGTGCTTGCAATCGAGATGGGAGCCGATGCGCACGACCTGGGCCTCACCATCCACGCCCACCCGACCTTGTCCGAGACCATCTGCTTCGCGGCAGAACTCAAGGAAGGCACGATCACTGACATGCTGCCTCCTAAGAAACGCTGATTACGTTTAATAAACATCATCAAAAACGGTGCCCCTAAGCGCCGTTTTTTTGTTTATGAGCCATCAAACCGCCTCAGTCCGGCAATAGAAGTTGATCATTCTTCAGTCAATTTAAAATGCCAAAATTAAGAATAAAAATCATTTGTTCTTGCCAGTTTATTGCTTTGCTATGCTCAGCTTTTCCCGTCATCGCCGACAATGCTATCCCCCAGAGGCGGGCCGACACGCGGCACGACAGTTCAACTCGTCACGGAACCCACTGCAGAATGGCACGCCTTGCAAGCGCCTGTAAGCCAGTTCGAACGCGACCGCCGTGCCATTCTCGCCATGGCCGGTGAATATCGCGTGAGTTTCGACTTTGTTGAAACCACGGGATTCGTCCCTACCGCAGCTGGGGAACAGAAAAAGTGTACGTAGTAGAAGACAATGGTCGCGATATCGTATTGCAGCATTTGCTGGTCATGTCGTTCAAGGATAAGGACGGCAAAACTCAAGGCCCTCATGTCACCAAGCATTGGCGCCAGGATTGGCGATATGAGCCTAATGATCAATTGGTATATCGTGGCAACAACACCTGGCAACGCACCAAAGTCCCGATGGAACAACAGCAAGGCCACTGGCGACAGACGGTATATCAGGTTGATGACAGCCCGCGTTATTCCGACATTTCGCGTTGGCAGCATCTAGACAATTTCTCGAGCTGGAATGATGAGAATGGCTGGCGCCCATTCCCACGTCGCGAATACACCGTGCGCAGCGATTATAATGCATTGATCGGCAACAACCGCCACACCATTACGCCTATCGGCTGGACGCATGAGCAGCAAAACCTCAAGGTGAAGCTGGATAAGACAGGGAAACTCGCTGCCAGCCATCCGGTATTGGCTCGTGAATCCGGGTTCAACCGCTATGAACGTATTACAGATATGACTGGAGCACAGGTGACCGCTATCAGGAAAGCACCAAGCCAGTCTGGGATGCTACCAAATGGCAGCAATTGATAGACAACAATAAGAAACTGCAGCTACGCGGGTCTCCGGACAAGGACAATCTCTTCATGCCAATCATCGATACGCCAGTTAAGTCGCCGAAGCCACAACACCACTTTCTGCCGATGAAATCCAGCAGAAAGTGGATGAGCTCATCACGTCTTACCTGGCACCTGCCGGCGCTCCCACTCCAGCACCCACAAAGAAAGATAGTGGGCAATCGAAACCAGGCGGAAATTTATATTAGCCACCCTGTCATGCCAGAACTATCCGGTATCTCCTGGCAATCCGCATCAAGCAGCCAGCTCTGACTAACGCGAGTATTCATACAAAGAAAGGCGGGGAAATCCCTGCCCTAGAAACCAGGAAAATCACAAGCAGACGATTCTACTCTGCGGCTTTTGGACTCTCTGCGGCTTCAGGTTGGCTGGCAGTTTCATTCCCCACAATTTCGGCCTTGGCCGCCTGTGCAGGCTTGGTTTTCCCAGCTGAACTTGTGCGTGGTTTGCGGGCTCTTGGTTTGGCGGCGTCTATTTTGGCAGCTTTCGGCTTGGCGTCAGTTCTGGGCTTGGACTGTCCGGTTTTTGCACTTGTAGGCTTGGCCCGGCTGGCTACCGGCTTTCTCCTGCTGGATGTCGTGGGCTTGCCTGCCGGGGTTGGCGCTACCGGTTCCGTCGCGGTTTTATCTCCGTCGATCACATCGGTGACCACCTTGCTCAATATCCGCTTCCCTGCGATGACTGCGGCGGCCAGTGCAACTTTCTTGACGATATCCTTGAAAATTCCCATACAGACTCCTATTGGCAAATAACCTGTTTAAGTTCACTACCAGGGAAGTTTGCACCTTGTTTGTTCAACTCGCCCGCCATCTCGGCTGACATATCATTGATAAGCAAACTGACACGCCCCTTTTCCTGATTGCGCACCCCTTTTTGCGCTGATCTAACCCCTTGGCGCTGCAATTGTTCGAGTAGTTTATTCGCTAAACGTTCATCCTTGAAGACCCCGAGCGAAATTGCATTGCGCCAGGGCGCTTCCTGGATGATGAAGCTCACGTCCACGCCGAGCGCTTTCAGCTCTCCCACTTTGCTTTGCGCTGCCTGCAACGAAGGCAACGGCGGGATATATACCCAATAGCGCAATGCCTCCTGCATGGTTTTCTGCTGCACCGTTGCAACCAACGAGTGCTGGCTGAGGATGACTTGCGCGCGTTGCAGCCCTTCCGTGGAGAAACTGCCCCACTCGTAACAAGCATACGCCTCGCCCTGCCTGGCGTCGCCGGGCTCGTCCGCCTTGGGCAATGCGTCCACCTCGTCCTGCGTCAGCAGCTTGATCTTGTCGGCAGACAGCGGCTCATGGACATGCGTCTTGGATGCGGGTTGCGGATGAAACCAGCCAACGGCTATCCATAGGCCAAGATTCAATACAAGCAAACCGCCCACTATCCACTTCATGGCAATTCTCTTTCCATGTACCACAACCCCTGCAACACCAGGTTTTCCTCTAGATTGTATTCCCTTGCCAACACGTGCCTTTGCAATAATGGCAGCAAAATAACCGCGTCGCCACCGCTCAGCATGCAAGGCACCACATGCCCGCAATACTCGCTGAGCACTTGCAGCAAGTTATCGACTGCCCCGGCTGAAGCGTAAAGGCTGCCACTGTAGACCGCATCCTGCGTGTTCAAGGGAAAATCCTGGAATACGCCCAGCCCCTCTCCGATATTGGCTGCCGCATTGGCGATGCTGGCCTGCATCAACCGCATCCCAGGCATGATGATGCCACCGATAAAACGCGCCTGCCCGGGCGAAGTTTTCTCAATCATATCAACCGTCAAAGCAGTTCCTGCATTCACTACCAGACAACTGCGCTGATAATATTGCCAGGCCGCTATCATGGCCGCCCAACGGTCCACGCCCAGTTGCTCCGGTACCGCATAGCCATTGCTCAAGCCGCATGCCTGCATTGTGCTGGCATGCCAACGCACAGGCACGCCAAGCGGCTTGAGTTGCTGATCAAGCAGAGTGTATCGATCCGGCCCGGCTACATTGGCCACAGCAACCCGGTCACACTGTTGCCATGCAGCAGGCATGTCATCGCCATTGAGTACGCCATGCTGCAAAATCTCCCCGCTTGCGTATTGCAGCACCGCCCACTTGGTGCGCGTATTTCCCGCATCAATGGCCAGCAAATAACTCATTTAGTTCATTCCCCGCACGCTGATCTCGCCGGAAGAAAAGCGCTGGATGCCATGCTCGTTCCGCACCAGCAATACGCCATCATCGGCGATGCCCTCCACATTGCTATATTGTTCGCGTCCGTCCGGGAACAGTAACTTGACGGTCTCGCCCTGGAAAGCGTGATGGGATTGCCACTCCTCGCGCATGGCGGCAAAGCCTGATTGCTCGAATTCATCCAGCACCTGCGCCAAATGGCTCAACAACTGCCCCAGTATGTCGTTCGGGTTGATCTCGACAGGCAGGTGGCTCGCCATGTCCGTCACCGGTTGATCGATCTGCCCGCGCGTGGCAGCGGGTAGCCTGAGATTGAGGCCTATGCCGATCACTGCCGCGCTCGGCCCGTCCATATCCCCGTGCAACTCGATCAATATTCCGGCCAGCTTGCGCTCCCGAACCAGGATATCGTTAGGCCATTTCAATTGCGCACTGCGCAAACCATATTGATGCAGGGTGCGCACCAATGCCAGCCCCGCCGCCAAGCTCAAGCCGGATAACGCGGAAGCCCCCATCTGGAAGCGCCATAGCAATGAAAACGTCAGGCTGGCCCCAAAAGCAGATTGCCAACTCCGCCCGCGACGGCCTCGCCCCTTGGTCTGCAACAAGGCTGCCGCCACCGTGCCATGGGGCGCGCCAAGGGCTGCCTGCTGCATCAGATAGCTGTTCGTGGATTCGATCGAGTCGAACAATGCCAGTTTGAAACGCTGTTGCTGATTGCCCAACGCCATCAGTACGGCCTGTTCATTCAGCAAATGGAGCGGTTCCGGCAGGCGATACCCTCGCCCGCGCACGGAAAAAATCTCGACCCCCAATGCCTCCGCGGCCTGGATTGCATTCCAGACCGAGGCGCGGGTTACGGAAAACTGGCGGGCGATGTCCTCACCGGAGTGAAAACGTCCGTCTGCCAGCAACCTCAATATGGGAAATACCAAGTTATTCATTGCTGAGGCAGTATATCGCAAGCCATCGTGCTCGAATGAATATTCTGGGCACAGCCATCACGTAGGACGGTCCGTTGGGACATGACACGGTGTAAAATAGGCGTAAATCAATAGCGTACTGCCACCATGTCTGAAAAAAACCCTGTTGTTCCAGCTTCCAACTTTATCCGCAATATTGTCGAGCGCGACCTTGAACAAGGCACCTATGCCAGCCGCCGATGGGCGCGCGCGCCCGGCGATGCCGCGCATCAAGCCGCCGGCGAGCCCGATCCGGCGAAAATCCGTACCCGCTTTCCGCCTGAGCCCAACGGTTACCTGCATATAGGCCATGCCAAGAGCATCTGCCTCAACTTCGGCCTGGCGCGCGACTTCGGCGGCGTATGCCATATGCGTTTCGACGACACCAACCCGGAGAAGGAAGAGCAGGAATACGTCGACAGCATCACCGACTCGGTGAAATGGCTGGGCTTCGGCTGGGATGCCTTTGGCGAATCGCATCTGTACTATGCCAGCAACTACTTCGATTTCATGTACCGCGCTGCGGAATACCTGATCGAATCGGGCAACGCCTATGTCGACCAGCAATCCGCCGAGGAAATGCGCATCAATCGCGGCACGCTGACAGAGCCCGGCAAGAACTCCCCATGGCGTGACCGCCCCGTGGCGGAAAACCTGGCCTTGTTCCGCGAAATGCGCGACGGCAAGCATGCGGACGGCAGCATGGTGCTGCGCGCCAAGATCGACATGGCATCGCCCAACATCAACCTGCGCGACCCGGCGATTTACCGCATCAAGCGCGCGCACCACCACAACACTGGCGACAAATGGTGCATCTACCCGATGTATACCTTTGCCCATCCGCTGGAAGATGCCTACGAAGGCGTGACCCATTCCATCTGTACGCTGGAATTCGAGGATCAACGCCCCTTCTACGACTGGGTGCTGGAAAAACTGGCAGAAGGCGGCCTGCTCGCGCACCCGTTGCCCAAGCAGTATGAATTTGCCCGCCTTAACCTCACCTATGTCGTGCTTTCCAAGCGCAAGCTGATCGAACTGGTGGAGAAGCAATTCGTCAGCGGCTGGGACGATCCCCGCCTGCCCACCCTGGTCGGCGCCCGCCGCCGCGGCTATGCGCCTGAAGGCTTCCGCCTGTTTGCGGAACGCATCGGCGTTTCCAAGGCCGACTCCTGGATCGAGTACACCATCCTCGAGGATTGCATGCGCGAAGTGCTCAATGCGTCGGCGGAACGCCGCATTGCCGTGCTCGACCCCATCAAGCTCGTGATTGACAACTATCCGGAAGACCAGTCAGAGGATTGCCATGCCCCCAACCATCCGCAAAAACCAGAACTCGGCCACCGGGTGGTGCCGCTTTCGCGCGAATTGTGGATAGAGCGCGAAGACTTCATGGAAGAGCCGGTCAAAGGCTATTTCCGCCTGTTCCCGGGCAACATGGTGCGCCTGCGCTACGGCTATGTCGTCAAGTGCACAAGCTGCGAGAAGGATGCCGCTGGCAACGTCACTGTCGTGCATTGCGAATACCTGCCTGATACCAAGTCCGGCACGCCAGGCGCAGACTCCGTCAAGGTCAAGGGCAACATCCACTGGGTATCGGCAGCGCATGCCTACGCCGCCGAAGTGCGCATGTACGACCGCTTGTTCAAGGAGGCCCATCCGGGCCAAGGCAAACATGAAGACGGCTCCGACCGCGACTACTTGGACGACCTCAACCCGGACTCGGTGAAAACCATCAGCGCGCAACTGGAGCCAGCATTGAAGGAGGCCCGGCCGGAAGACCGCTTCCAGTTCGAGCGCCATGGCTACTTCGTCGCGGACAGCAAGGATAGCCAGCCAGGCAAGCCGGTATTCAATCGTACCGTGACCTTGCGTGATGCCTGGCAAAAATAATATGGCATCGCCTATTCAGTCTGCCGCAACCATCCAACCCGTCCCGCTGGATAAGGCGTTCCGCCTGCTCAACCACGGCCCCACCGTACTGGTCAGCTCTTCTTGCAACGGCCGCTCCAATGTGATGGCCGCTGCCTGGAACATGCCGCTCGACTTTAATCCATCCAGGGTTGCGATTGTCATCGACAAGAAGACCTATACGCGGGAATTGATGGAGGCCAGCGGTACATTTGCCATCAATGTGCCATGCCGCGCCCAGGCAGACATGGTCCTCAAGGTTGGCTCAAGTTCAGGCAGGGAGTTATTGGGAAAAACGCCTGACAACAAGTTGGCCGCTTTGAACCTGCCGACCTTCGCTGCCTCGCAGGTTGAAGCCCCGTTGCTGGAGGGGTGTGTCGCCTGGCTGGAATGCCGCATCATTCCCGAGCCGCATATCCAGCAGGCTTATGACTTGTTCCTCGCCGAAGTTGTCGCTGCCTATGCAGATAGCCGCGCATTCAGCAATGGACGCTGGCATTTTGACGGGTATGATGACTTGCGTACGCTACACCACGTGTCAGGCGGGTTTTTCTTCACGCCGGGTGAAGGCATCGCTACTCGACAAGATTGATTATTGCGGCTGTGCGCTGGCAATGGTCCAGTATTGCTTTTCCTTGTCGCGGGTCACCGAGCAACCTAGTGCAATCGGCTCATCGCCAGGCTGAATAATATGCTTGGTATGGTCTGCGGTCTGCACTCCCATGAACCAGCGATCCAGCCATACCACCATGGTCTCAGCCGCATCGCTCTTCAGCAGGATCAGCTTGCCGTCATTGGCCAGGCACTCGGAGCTGTCGTCCTCGATCAGGCCCACTTGCGCATCGCTGCCGGACTCTGCAGCATGCAAGCTGAATGCCAGACTCAACAATCCGGCGAACAAGTAAAATCGCATTTTTCCTCCGTTACTATCATGCGGCACCTGGTTGTATGTGCCGTTGCAGTTGTATTACTCTACCCATTGTGTTGAGGTTTGATACGCTCGACAATCAAAGCATTGATCTGCAGTCCAGATATTCTAACCCAGCATGCGATCAACCTAGCATTGTCTAAACTGGCGTTTTCTCATCCCTTTGAGGAAGAGCCAAGAAATCCATTGCAGGCTAGGCACAATACCCTCAATCACTGGAGCAAGGATGAAAAAACGGCGCCATGCGCATAGCAAGAAAACTGGCCTGCCTCCGGGCACCCTGGTGCATACCGGGGATGTCAAGACGCCGCAGATTACGCTGACCCTGTTCCGTTATAACGCGGAACATATCGAAGAACAATCGATCAGCTCGCTGGATGAAATCCAGCCAAGCGCAGATGACAGCATCCTCTGGCTTAACGTGCATGGACTGCATGACCCTAAGCTCATGGCTGAGATAGGCCAGCGCTTCAAGCTGCACCCGCTGGTGCTCGAGGATATCCTCAACACCGACCAGCGCCCCAAGGTCGATGCGTATGACGATTACCTGTATCTGGTCACGCGCTTTTTCTCCTATGACTCGGAGCAAATGCTGGTCAACTCCGAGCAAATCAGCATCATTCTCGGCAATCGCTTCGTCCTCTCATTCCAGGAACGCCCGACGGGCTCATTTGACCCCGTGCGCGAACGCCTGCGCGCCAATAAGGGCCTGTTGCGCAAATCGGGGGCCGATGTCCTGGCCTATGCCCTGCTGGACATGATCGTGGATAAGTACTTCGTCATGCTCGAACAGATCAGCGACGATTGCGAAAAGCTGGAAGACCAACTCCTGCATCGCCCTAGTGATGCAGTCCTGCAAAGCATACACAAGCTCAAGCGCGAAACCATGGACCTACGCCGGGCCGTCTGGCCATTGCGCGAAATCATCAATACATTGATCCGCAATGAATTTGCCTTTTTCCAGGAAAACACCATCCTCTATCTGCGCGATGTCTACGACCATAGCATCCATTTCATCGAATCCCTGGAATCGTTGCGGGATTTATTGGCAGGCATGCTGGACATCTATCTATCCAGCATCAGCAACCAAGTCAATAAGGAAGTGCGCATCCTTACGGTCGTCACCATGCTATTCATGCCGGCGACCTTGATCTCCGGCATTTTCGGCATGAATTTCGAGAGCATGCCCTTACTTAAGGATCATTGGGGATTCTGGATCGCGATTGCGATGATGCTATTGGTGGCGGGAGGAATGGGACTGCATTTCTGGCGTCGTCAATGGCTCAGCCGACATTGAGCATCATTCCGGCTTGATACGCTCAGCATACTTGGCACGTATCTTCGCGATCTTGGGTGCAGCCACTGCCAGGCAATAAGGCTGGTTCGGATGCTGGGCGTAGTATTGCTGGTGATATTGCTCGGCAGCATAAAACTCGCCGCCTGCATTTACCTCTGTCACTACTGGCGCCCCAAATGTATTTTCGCTGGCGAACTTTGCCAGCAGTCGATCAAGCACAGCCTGCTGCTCGCCGCTTTGACAAAACACGGCTGAGCGATATTGTGTTCCTACGTCATGCCCTTGTCGATTCAATGTAGTCGGATCGTGCGCAAGGAAAAATACCTCGAGCAACACTCCGTAATCAATCTCCGCTGGGTCAAAGACGATCTTGATCGCCTCGGCGTGCCCTGTCGTCCCAGTGCAGACCTCTTCATAAGTTGGATGCGCAACCTGGCCGCCGATATAGCCTGACACCACCTGCTTGACTCCTCGCAGCTGCGAGAATACAGGTTCGAGACACCAAAAGCACCCTCCTGCAAAAATAGCTATTGATTCAGCCACGAGATTCCCTTCCATTTATCTCAATATCGGTTCAAACGGTAAAAAGTAGCATGTTCCCGCCTCAAATCCTCGGATTGGACGCGAGGCGGATACAGGATAATGCGAGCTAGGATCCTGCAAACTATATAGATCAGTAGAAATATTATGGCGCGTATTGCAGTTTTTAACCAGAAAGGTGGGGTAGCAAAAACCACCACGGCCCTTAACCTTGCCGCGGCGTTGCAACGCACAGGCAAGGAGGCGCTGTTGATCGACATGGACCCGCAAGCGCACCTGACCCAGATTTACGGCCATCCTCCAGAAAGTGCCAAGCAAAGCCTGTTTGCATTCTACCAAGATGACAAACCGCTTTACCACCTGGAAGTCCAATGGCCCGGGCTGGGTTATCTCATCCCATCCCACAAGGAACTGATCAAGGTTGACTCCGCCTTTGGCAAGGGCCCGGCCATACTCAACAAGCTGCGCCACGGGCTCGATATTGCAGACAAGCTGTATATGAACCGCCACACATTGATTGATTGCTGCCCTTACCTGGGCACGCTGTCGCTCAGCGCCATATTTGCCGCCGACCTCGTCATCATACCCATCTCATCCGACTTTCTTTCCCTCAGGGGCGCAAAGAAAGTGGGGGATACCCTGGCTGCTATCGAGCCCGTATTGAAGCGGCCGATAGAGCGCCGCTACCTGCTGACCCGTTTCGACCGCAGGCGCAGCATGACGTTCGAAGTACAGAAAAAAGCCAAAGAACTGTTTGGACATGACCTGCTCGATACCGCCATTTCAGAAAATGTCGCAGTGGCAGAAAGCCCCGAGCACGGCGTCGACATATTCCGCCACCAACCCAACAGTACCGGCGCTCAAAACTACTTGGCGCTATTGATTGAACTGGCGCAGAAATGGCCAAAAGAGTAAGTTAGCTACCGCAATACTTCATATAAAGCCTACTGCAATACCTCTAGATTTACTGCCTAAACCTAACCCCTAAAAATCACCTGCAAAACGTCACAAGATCTTTGCGATCTTACTCAGGCCCATGAATTAAACCAACGTTTAAAAATGAAAAAGCCCGCTAGAAAACTAGCGGGCTTTTGAATAAAAGTCTGGCGGTGACCTACTTTCGCATGCGAGGTGCATACTATCATTGGCGCGGAATCGTTTCACGGCCCTGTTCGAGATGGGAAGGGGTGGTTCCAATTCGCTATGGCCGCCAGACATAAC